>PKDL01000285.1 GCA_002863065.1 Pseudomonadota bacterium | reverse complement strand
GTTTCGTCCGCGAGCCCATTGCTGTTCGCCGCTCCGTATATGAGTGCGTTGATAATAGTGGCCCCTTGATAGAGGGCTATTCCATCTGCGTCGTCTCCTCCATTCTGGAGGTCAGGGTTCAGGTCGACTGCCTGGTCTAGTAAAATACTTCCATTGTCGTCATTGACTGTCGGTCCACCAACCGTGAAACAGGCACCGGGCACCACCGATCCACTCAAGGTCTGACTACCCCAAGTGTAGTCGCTGCCACCCCATTTGAGAGAGTAATTCGATAGGTCGATAGTAGCCCCCGTGCCATTGTACAGTTTGATGAATTCGAGGCCATTGTCCTGGCCATTGGGATTGATGAATGCTTCCACAATGACTAGCCCAACGGGTGAGATGTCCAGCACTTCGACTGTTATCTCTAGTGGCTGATTGTTCGCCACTGCTGTCAGTGTAGCTGTCCCTACGGTTAGGAAATTAGCAGTGAAGGTGGCGCTCAAAATACCCGCCGGAATGGTAAGCGTGCCCGGGACTTCGGCCACTGCAGGGTTGCTCGACGTAAGGCTAATGACTTGTCCCTCCGCCGAGGCAGGTAAGTTCAATGTAATGGTGAATGTCTTATCTGTCCCGACCCCATACGTGCCATCCGCGGGTACTGCCTCGATGGCTTCTCGCGCTTCTGCGTCTCCATATACACGGACACTTGCTGTGGCTGAATTTACGGTGTCGGTCGCGGTAATGACGATCGGCGTAATGGCATACTGTCCGGTGTCAAATGACACTGTTTTTTCTTGCTCACCAACGAGGAATGTCATTGTGTTTTCGCTCGTTGAAGCTACGTCAGGATTGCTGGTTGATAGACTTACGGTCAGTGGCTCTACCGCGGGTGATGTGAGCTGGAGTGTTAGCTGTGGTGTGGTGTCGGTAGCGACGGCATTCTCGGGCACATAGGTGATGTCGACATTGAAAGCCTTGACGGTTGGAGGGCCCGTGGAGATATCTCCATCGTTTCGCGGTGCGAGTTTATGATTGCTCCAGCCGTAGTACAGGACGCCAGTGATCGACTGATACTCGTCTCCAACCACCGGGAACGGGTCGGTGTAGTGTAGAAGGTCATCTACGAAAAGACCGCTATTGTCAGTCGCGTTGTTTGCGACCACATATTCGTTCGTTGGACCATTTTCAGGTGTGTCATCGGGTTGTACGGTGATGACTGTTACGTCACTGACAACTACCAACACTCCCTCTAGCGCGGCGGCTCGTGCGCCCCCCGTCGACACTTCGGAGCATGACGCGCTCACAGGTGGCGGCACGATATATGAGCCAGCTGCTGCAGATACTTCGGCGTAGGACAGTTGGATTTGACCAAAAAAGTTAGCTACGGTTGCTGTTACGTTGACGGAGTCACCGAGTGCCGGAAGGGTCGCGTTCGTTCCAGCGTATACGAAGATTCCGCTGTATTCAGGGCCCACGTATTCCGGAGCGTCCACGGGATGTTGGATATAAAACCCATTCGTGGATACAGCGGTAACCACTGAGTCCCGAACCACAACAGTGTCACCTTCTTTGGCTAGCCCTTGCTTTATCTCGTAGATAGTCGCTGAGCAGGGGTCGGATTCTGCAGGGCAGTCGTCACATGCATCCCCTCGGCTATCTCCGTCGGCGTTCTCTTGGCCTGGGTTGGGGATAGAAGGGCAGTTATCCGCTGCGTTGGGCACACCGTCGTTATCCATGTCTGTCGGGTCAGGGACGCTAGTACATGCGTCCGTATCAGGGTCGAAGGGGCAGGGGTCGCATGCGTCGCCTACGCCGTCGCTATCGATATCGGGCTGGCTTCCTTCATCCAGAGGTCGAATAGCATTGAACCAATTAGGGCAATTGTCTATCGGGCTAGTGATTCCATCACCATCAGGGTCGTCAGTCGTTGCGACACCATCGAACTCGCCCTTTCGAAATGGGATGCAGGATGGTTCATTGAGCGGTTCGCTGTCACAGAAGAAGAGGGCGTAGGCATTCGCCCCGACCTCTTGCTGCATTTGTGCCAGCGACAAACCGGTTTCTCTCGTGAGGCAGACGCGCTTAGATGCCCCGCAAACGTCTAACTGCTCGCATCCATCACTTGGAGCAATCTGGTCGACTAGAGCGACGTCTCCGTATAATGCAGTTCCGCTACGAAGTACTAGGGCAACATCACGAGGCTCGGCATCGATCACTGCGCGATAGCCGGTGTTGGTACGGCCGTCAAAGATAGCAATATCTGCCTCTTTCCCCACGACGATGGACCCAACATATTCTCCAAATCCCAGTAATTCAGCCGCATTCTGTGTAACCATTTCGACCAGCTGACGGTCACTGAAGTAACTATTGTAATGGGCTGTATTTAGATAATCGGCACATTGCAGCTCCCGCAGGACGTTCATAGACCCCGATGGAGTCCAATCGGTGCCTAGGGAAATGAGGACGCCTAGTCGGTCGTAAAGACCTACTTCGGCTGTAAATCCATAGAGAGCAATGTTGGAGCGCGGAGACCAAATCAATCCAGCACCATCGCCTGCCATGAGGGAGATATCTGGTGTCTTCAGGCCAACCCCGTGAATAAAGGCCGCGCTGTCTATCACTGCGTCAACGCTGCCGGCGTCTTGACCCGCGAGGCAGAGGAATTCATTGCGGGCCTCTGCGACAATTCCTTCCGCCACATGCGGAACATAAGCGATTGGGCCGCTCACTGCCCCCTGGCTTGGTAGTTCATACGCACTGCAGCCCGTGGCTACACATGTGCCATTAGAGTCTCCCAAGGGAAAGGTTGGGGCGTTAGGGGTGCCAAAATCAAGTCCCTCCATTTTCCCAGAAGTGTCTAGGTTGCGTAGCAGCCCATCCTCTCCGCCGGAGCCTGCGATAGAGGTTGCCCCTCCTAGCATCATGCGCAGCTCACCCCATAACTCGCCTCGGTTCCAAGAGTTCTTTGTAAAGTTCAGTTCGTCATGCGGACCTGATGGTCCGCCGCAATCCTTCCCTCGCCTCCATTCATGGCGATGGTCATAACGCTCCCCGGTGTCTGGAGCTGGCGTGTCTTGGGACCATGCGAGATGGTCGTGCGGGTTGATCAATCCCGGAGTGATCATGCTGTTCGGACATTCGATGATCGTGGCATTTTCCGCTGTACAGTCGCAGCCCACGCACGCGATACGACCTTGTTGGATAATGATGGAGCCCGCTTTCAGACTGCCAGTGGGTGTCATCACATCTCCACGAAGCCAGAGCGTTTCACCACCGCTGGTGGTGGTGCATAAGTCTGTGTCGTTCGAATTGGTCCACGAGTTTTCACAAACAATATCGACAGGAGGTGGGTCGGTTGTATCGGTCCCAGTCTCACCATCCGTGGCGTCCAAGCCATCGGCTGTATCTGTGCTCATGGTGGTGTCGCTGTCGTTGTCCGCTGGTACAAGCCCGACATCTTCACTGGAGCATGCTACGCAGGCGAGGAGGAGAGTCACAGTCAATAGTCTTTGCATTAAATACCCCATCTACCCGCTGCTTGGGTCGTAAACATCCCACCCATTGGACTATAGGGGAAACTACGTAAATGCCAGTGCGCACACAAAGAACTTGTGGAATTTTTGAGATAAAATTTCCGTACTGTTCCCTGTAGATGGAGGTCGTCAGATTCGAGCGAGGATTATTCCGGAGCCTTGGGTGACGGGAGGGGAATCGATTCAATGTCCGCCGAGGTGCGCGCGCGTTGCCATTTCCACCATGTACGCAAAAGTCGTGCACTCTTTGCTTCGCGGGCGGTCATTTCTTCAGGGTCCATCGAGGCCAGGCGCTTCAGACGCGCATTGATATTATGCAGTGCGACCAGACTCTGTCTGACAGCTACTCTGGCCTCTGTCTCAGACTGGTCGGCATTGTTGTGGAAGGTCTTCCTCAACTCAGCTAACAGCGGCTTCATCACCAGACGGCTATCCAAGGCTGCACCCTGTAGATTTTCGGACTTTAACATTTCTATGAAGACTGCTTTGTTCTCCTGAAGGAGTTGTTGGAACGCAGCATCAAGCCAGTTCGCTGTCTCTCTCGTGGACGCGGTCATGTACTCCGACAGTACTGCCTCTGACTGATCCACGAGAAAGGGAATACCTTGCTTTATCGCTTGAGTGCCAATGAATTGAGCCACCTGTGGTGTAGACTCATTGAGTACATCCTCGAGCATTTGCCCGAGGTCAGGGACGTTGTCATCAACGATTACTGCCGCCTGTTTGGCGAGTTCTTTTGGCTCCGTAGCTTTTCGAATCTCACCATTGAGAATCATGAAATACGCTAAGAGAATGAGGGATACGACTCCAAGTATAATGAGTTGTGTCTTTATGGCTTTTTTTGAATCTACCGCTTCACGCTCGATAAATTCGGCCAGGTCTTTGACCTGATCCTCAAGCGTGGTTGCATTGTACTGTCTCATGTTGCTACCTCCGCTCTTCGCGCTTGACTGTGTTTTTTTTCGTTGACTTGGCGTCGGTTTCTTTTACGCCAGGACCACGGAAAAGTGGGTCTGCATTGCCGAATGAGTCGGCTACAAGTTCGAGAAACATCATGAGCATATCGCTTGGTGCGGCCCCTGTAGCTAAGACTGCGGGTGCCCCATCGCCGACGTTCGGATTCTCGGCAGTAATAAAGCCATTCATTGTTTTCCGGATGTCTTCCAGGGCAATAAGATGACTGGTGAATGTGGTTTCTACCTCTTCGATCGCCCACTCGCTATATGCGTCCGTCATACCATCCAGAATGGCCTTGAAGGTTGCATCTTTTTGATTACAGAGGTCGCGGGTCTCTTCCGGCTTACAATCTAAGTGCATGCCTAGTTGTTTCCGAAGTGCAGCCGCCTGACGGTTTTTGACGTCTGTGAGTGCGTCGTTGAGTTGGGCCTCCATATTTCTCTCAAGTTTTGCCTGAAGCTCCTTACTCTGCCGAATCAATGCTTCCGGAAGCTTTCTTGCTGCCTTGGCCTGCGCTGCAGACAATTCTTTTTCCAGCTTGGGGAGTACACGCTCTGCTGTCTCGCGAGCTTGCCGTTCTATCTTCGGAAGAATCGATGACGCGCGCTGTTGAAACTCTTTCATCAGCTCATCTTTCTTGTCATAAATGTTGGTGTGAGCGGTAGAGTAGAGCGTGTATAGTCCACCGAAGACGAGTACTAGGATTACGATCGGTAATGCCAATTTTATGTGTCGAAGCGTGGACCGCCTCTCCTCTATTTCTGGCAGTAACACATACGCTTTACGTACTGCCCTATCCATTCCGTCGTCGTTGGACATCCGTTCTCCTCCATCGGCGCCCTTCTTCATAGGGGCTGCTCGTAGATATTCTTTCTGACCGCCCCCATTCAGGCCATTACGTCTGTTTCCGCGTATCACTGACTTTATCAGTGCACTAGAAATTACCGTTGTATGTCGCGAAGCGGTCTGGCCCTATCGCCACAGACTAGGCGCAGAGTGTTCATCGTGGATTCGATCGATGTCAACAATGGGGTGATGAGAGGGGCTATGAAAAGTATGCGGTGTCCCTCGCGCGTTGAGGCTTCTTAGGAGAGCAGGTTGAGGTCAAGCTTCGTCAGGAAACCTTGCAGTTCCAGCAGCGGGTTAGGATCACCGTGTATCTCGGTGCATGGTTGTCGGCTCAATTGTTTTAATCGTTCCGCATGTACTCCTTTAGATATCGGGATAAGTTCCCATTCCACTATATCTGACCATTGAGCCAGCAGTTTCTCGTCGATTGGCTCTCCGACTGGATGTTCCCAGACTTCCAGCGGCCCTACAGGACGTGATGTCAGACCCTGAATGGTTTCGCGCATACGGCGGAGGTGCTCCGCTACATAACTGAAGCCACGCTTTTTTCGATGGATCTTACGTAGTGTGGGCCACAGTTCTGCGATGAATTCACCTTTCGGGCTAATCGCCCAAGGTAATATGCGAGCACTGGTACGCTTAGTGAGGAATGCGATATTCCCCGTGTGTAGTGTCGAACGAGCCCAAGCATCGGCGAGCCAGCAAATAGGCTCCCGCGCCGATAGGCGGGTGGGGTAACGCGGTGCGCTCACTCTGACTCCTGGAGATTACCGCCGTTGCGGTTGTTGCGTTGGTACCGTGGCCAACTTGAAGCAGCCAGCCCAGTAACATTTGGGCATGACCATGATTTCAATTCAGTACCAAGATGAACGAGAATTGAACCGTCGTTACGGATGACAGGGCTTGTGGTTTCCAGTTCACCACCCGCAGGTGGTTCGTATCGGAAAATCCGGTTCCCGTCTTTGTCTATCCCATAGACTAAATGAGGTTCTGCAGTAATAAAGACGGACCCATCGTCGGCAACAGCGGGTACCGATGACACGCGCAGGGACTCTTCATCTCCGATAAATTTCCAGAGAACATCGCCCTGCGCGCTCATGCGCATCAGTCCATTGAGTGCCATTCCAACGTACACCGAATTATCCGAGCCAAGCGCGAGACCATGGACTGTGTCCAAGGATATGACGGATGGAAACGCAATGGGATATCCAGGAGCAACGATCGCTGCTTTTGAAGGTGTACCATTCGGAAGTAGCTTGACCAGATAGAGATTCTCGAAATGGTCCGCTTTTACGTCACCCACCACAAACAGTACGGCGCCATCTGAGTCCACCGCGAGTGGTGAGACAACCATCTGATTCGTATCGCTGTCCAGCGGCTCCTTGTACAACCATCGACGCGAGCCCGTTGCATTCACTGCAACTACGGTTTTGCGAGTAGGAAAGGCGACGAAAGGGTCCGATGTACCGACGTAGATTGGAGCTGCGTCTGGCAGGGATTCAGTATCTTCGGTCAGATGTGGCCATTTGTAATCGCCTTGAGTTCCCAGATCGTTGATTCTGTGAAGCGCTGGCCGGGTGTCGAGAACAAAGATTGTATCGTCGTTGTGTAGAGCCGGCGCCTCCCGGATTTCTGCTCCCTCTGCATTGCATAGTGGGCTGGTGCTATTGAGTTTGCAGGCGGATGCATACAGGTCTAGAGGCGTATTCCATCTCGATTCGCATTGTGCTGATACCGACAATAGCTTGCCCGAGAGGGTCCCTAGGAAGAATACACCCGTGCGGGCTTGAGCTGGTGTACTTAGTATTTCGCCCGGTGATGTGAATGGCGCCGTGCAGGTTGCGGTGGCATTCGTACCATCGGGAGTGACCCGTGTGAGTGTGGAACCTGCGACAATTGTGGCGATACCTGTGTCATCCACTAACGGGTGCGAAGGTGCGCCTCCGGAAACATTTACAAAGCTCCAGTCCAAGTCGCATTGGTCTTTATCAATGCGTACGGTATCGACTTGGGGTGGGCCTGGGTCCGGTGTAGTCGTTACATCTTCGTCATCACAGAGAAGGGTACAGACATCGGGTATGACGATGTCGCTTGGAGGAGCGGGGAGCTCATCATCGCATCCGGTGAGCATCCAGGGTACGGTGACTAACAGTGCCCAGGGAAGAAGATGGATTGTGCAATGTTGCAACATGCGTACTCCAGTTGCCCTTGTGTGGCGTCAGAGTAGGTAGCGTGGGCGCAGCGGTCAAATAACCCGTGCCCGCTGCGGGTAGTGCTTGACGTAATACGTCACGCTTTCCCATCGTGCGCAAATCGTTCTATGGCACCCCGAGATAAAAGCACTGGCCCAGCGTCAAGTGTGCGAATCCACGTGAGGCCCTCTGGTAGCGGATTGTAGGTTGAGGGTTTGGGTTCAACAGTACCGGTTAATGCAAGCTCTACATACATCAACGGAAGGTTTAAACCAGCGACGCTGTAAAAGTGGTGCGTCGTTCCAAACCGTCCTGCATTCATTTCCGTAATGCGAGGCGCGCCCTCTGAGTCGCATTTGAAGTCGACAAAGCTGACTCCCGTAAGCTCTGAATCAACAGCCAATGCTGCCTGTTCACCAAGAGCGTCTAGCTCACTTCGATGAATAATTTCTGATATTGCGGGGGCGCCGGTAATCCCCGATGGCGAGACGTGAGGAATCACATAGGCGAGACGTCGCCGGGAACAGCTTGTAATCAGCTCGCCATTATAGAAGAGCCCTATCCAGGTGAGGTTGTCACCGGGGAGGTATTCACTGGCCATCATCCCCCCCCAACCGTTATAAAAATCGATCCACGCTTCGGCTTGGTGCAGCGATTTACAGGGGAGGGCAGCACCACCGATCCCTTTTCCTGGGATCCCAGCCCCACGAACCCAGATAGGGCGCTCCTGATTCTCTGCAAAGACCGAACGCAAGTTTGCGCGGTTTTGAATAAGCCAACTCTTAGGGACCGGGAGTCCGTGTGTTCGCCAGAGTTTAAAGCTTCGCCATTTGCTGTTTGCAATTTCAAGCGTTTCCACCTTCGGAAGAAATACGGACGCTTCGAGTTGTTCTCGATGCGCTGCTAGGACGTGAGCTTCAAGGCTATTGTTTGGCATGACCAGATCGATTTGGTGCCGCACACAAAGCCGGTTTATCGCATCGAGGTATTTGGTAATATCAGCACATCTCGGAACGATGGCTTTCACCGGTGTTGCCGCTAGGTGAACGTAGTGTGCGGATGCATCGCATCCAATGAGTTTGAGCTCAGGATCCATCATGAGGGATCGTGTCATGTTGACCGCTCCAGGTCCCCCCGCGGCTGTTATTAGGATAGTGGCTTTCATGGATGGCTCCTCTACCGTACCCCTCAGGCTTAGCTGTGTTCGTAATACTTGCAGAAGACCAAATGGCCCCTTTCGTCGAGAGCATGGCTCGTCGCAGCTGCATCCCAAAGCATGCGATTAGGGTAATCCATCGAGCATGAGGTCCCATCGTGACGAACATGGACGCAATGCCGGCAGTCGTAGAGAAGATTGAATTCTCGTGCTTGCTTGGCAAATGCATCGTTTGCTTTGGCGATTTCTTTGGCCGAATGCCGTGCGGCGTGCGGTCCGCTCCCGTAAGTGCGTCGTCCCATAATTACTCCGCTAGTCGGTATTTGGTAATGAGTTTTTCGAGCGCATTCCTTTGCGACCCGAGTGCCGCGGCAGCTCTGGCGATGTTTAGGTGTTTTTGGGCCTGAGGTTTTTGTCCATTCGCTGCGGCTAACCATCCCGCAATATACGGGGTGAGAAAGCCATCTGGAGGAAGTCCGCGTAACAAAACTGCTGCCTGCTCAAACTTCTCCTGGTGGAGAAGCAACAGGGCCCGATGCTGGTCTGCGTCGCGGCCGTTTCGAAGCTCAATCAAGCGCCTAAGGGCATGGTCCGCCGTGTCAAGCTGCCCTAATCGGCAGGCTGTATCTGCAATCGCCCACCACACAAGAGCAGGGAATGTAAACCGATGCTGATAGATAAGTACGGATGGCTTTTCTGTGTATACGTAGCGTTGCAGCCATTTTTGAATCGTTTTATTCGGTACGGCCTTTTGCGTGCTTACTGGGTGGAATAGGCGACGTACATCGCGCGCGAGTCGTTTTTCTTTTTTTCGGAATGACGTGTTTGCACGCACGTATTTCCCCTTCTGCCAGAGCCGTAGGGAGTCCTGCCAGGCGCGAGATGTTAACGCGGAGTCGCTCGGATCGACTGGGACTATCATTCCTGGGCAGGCCCGGCCAGCCAGTGAGTACGTTCCGAAAATTAATCCGCTCATCATGCATATATAGAACTTCAATTTCACTCGGCTACCCTAACGCACTCCACGCAGCGTACAAGTTGTCCAACTAAGTTGATGTCATGGATTGCGCTTCTGATTAGAAGTCGGCATCGTCTCAGTGAATGTTTTCCCTACTCTCTACGCTCATTGTACTTGCCGTTCCGCCCACACCTGTAAGTCCGTCTAAAGTTCCGTCGGGTACATTGGTAAGCGTACGGGTCGTAGGCGGATTTAGCCCGTATCATACGGTTACGTATGAAGTGCTTTGGCGTAAACAAATTGCAGTAGCCAATCACTACCGTGGACTCGTTGGCTACAACGAACCTTTTCACGATATGGCTCTTGTGACGCGGGAGGAGTTCCACGACCTACTGGCTAATGTCAAAAGACTTGGTGGCCTGACTCTACCCAGCACATCGTCCACGAGTGATGTCCTTGCAGCTCTCACTTGGGAGGTTGAGTTACGCATTGATGGGGTGTCACATACCTTTCGAGTAGATGCGCCTGAGGTACAGGGTGACCCCAGGTACTTTCAAGTGATCGACGCAGTGCGCACTTTCGTAGTGAGTCACACGAATGAGCTCGTCTTTCGTAACATTTTCTTTGAACCGGGCACTTATGGCTGGGTAAATCTCACGTCGGTTCCGCCCGCAAAAGTGTTTATTGACGGTCGAGATATCGGAATTAAGACGCCGATATACGGCTACGAGCTTCCTGTGGGCACCCATACTCTTCATTTAGTTGCAGTTGAACAAGGCTGGGAGCGAAAGCATGATGTGCGAATCACACCCGGGATGACGACCATCATTCACTTTGACTTGCGATGACTTTCGCAGCAAAGCACCCTGGGGATGACATGAATGAAGACTCAACAGATAGTCAGCCTACAGGCGTGGAGGTTGGGCCGAGCGAACCGGCGCTGCCCCGGATAGATGTGGATACCTTCATTCGCCGGATTGATCGAATCGTTGACCCAGCATTACATGTAGCACCTGTGCGTGATTTTATGGCTGGCGGTACCGCTGGAGAGGTCGTTGAGGGTATCCGCCAGCTTATGTCGCGACTCGAAGAACCCGGCTGTAGAGCTGCTTATAGGGGCCTTGTGCACGTGATTTTATCATCAAGACCTCCAGTACCGGTTGCCAGAGTACAGGAGTTGTATCGCGCCGCCTTCGGTGCGGGGTACGACCCCGTCAGGTTCCTGCTTCTCAAGACGCCTCCAAAGCTGATACCCGGTCGTGAGGAGGTATTACCAGACCCCGACCTATGGAATGTACCGCTGGGCCGGCGGCGATGGTTGGCTCGGATGCAAGACCGGGAGCAGCTGCTACGACTAGCAAAGGATCCGGATCCGCGGGTGATAGATAATGTGCTTCGTAATCCTCGCATTGTCGAAATCGACGTGGTCCGGATTGCCGCGAAGCGTCCGAACCTCGGTGCAGTGCTGCGAGTGGTAGCAGAGCACCCACGGTGGTCACATTG
>PKDL01000282.1 GCA_002863065.1 Pseudomonadota bacterium | reverse complement strand
CAGGGAGTCCTTGATGATGTCGGACGCGGACTCCTGCGTGATGCAGGACTCGGAATCCTGCCTTCGCATCGCGGCTGACCTGCACGCCTTGGGAAAGCGAGTGGACGTTACGCTCGTCGCTGTCATGCCTCTGAGCGCGCTCTTAGGCGATAATGTGGTGGAGTCCTCCGGTAATACACCCTGGTACGCTGGGCCGCCTCTTCTAAAGTTGTTGGAGGAGTTTCCCGCTCGTACCTATGCGGTCGATCGTCCAGCACGGCTACCGGTGCAGTGGATTTTACGCAATCCACCGGACTTTCGTGGGTATTCGGGAATGATTTATGGCGGCACGCTCACGGTGGGTGAAGAGGTCGTTATTCTACCCTCCGGCCGCACCTCAAAAATCAGCAGTATCCATACGTTTGATGGCGAGCTGGAGAGCGCTCATTCCGGGCAAAACGTTACGGTTCTCCTAGAGGACCAGGTGGATGTGAGTCGGGGGGATGTGATCGCTCCGGTGCACCGCGCGCCAACGTTGGCGCACGAGGTAGACGTCTTTCTGTGTTGGATGGTTGATGAGCCGTTACGAGTTCGTAGACGTGTCGAAGTGCAACACACGACGCGTTCGGTACGTGGCATGGTGACGGCGCTGCATGACCGTCTCGATGTTCAAACTTTGGAGCCAGTTGGAGGCGCTACGTCTTTTGAGCTCAACGATATGGGGCGGGTGCGACTTCGATTACAACATCCCATAGTACCCACCACATACGCACAGGACCGTGAGCTAGGAGGGTTGATTCTCATTGATCCAGAAACTCACGACACACTGGCTGCCGGTTTGATCGAGCAATTTACCGAATAGCGGGAGTACATCATGGTTGAAACGCACAAACGGACCATATTGAAGACCCTATCTTGGCGGTTAGTAGCGACCATCATTACGGGCACAGTTTCCGGACTCATCACTGGAAGCTGGACTGTTGGTCTCACGATCGGCGCGGCAGACACTGTTTTGAAACTTGGAGCGTACTATCTTCACGAGCGCGCATGGATGCGCGTACGGCATGGATACATTCAGGTCAATCCAGGATTTCATCCGGCTTCTGAGCAGTAGCCAGTAGACGCTCCGCATTATGCTGTCGTCTACCCCCACCGGACAGTCATCCCGGGACCATCTGGTGGGGCCTTCGTGATCCGATGCAGACCTCAATCAGTAAGCTGAGGCGCATCATGCATCGTGGTCACATGAGGATATATCGATACGGCGCAAGGTCCGCCCTTTCTTATGCCTCGGCGTCGTATCGATACATCCTACTCTTCTCCACAGTGTTGGAGGCGGTAATCCTCGTGAAGTCATCGTAGAAATTGCAGCCGGGTGGGCGAGGTGGGTCCTGTAGCTCGCCTACCTTGACGGACCGAGTGCAGCGTGAATGCGTCTTCCCCGGATAACATGATGCCATCGTCTTGATTGGGTTCACTTTGGATGTATCAGGGCATTGAAATCGACGCTGATTGCGGTAGTGAATTATTGCGCATGATATGCGGTGCGAGCGGACTGCATGTGCACAGTCAAGAATGGAGATCACGATGGCAGTTTACGATAGCGTTCTGAAGACCATTGGTAACACTCCAGTAGTGCGCCTGCATCGGTTGGCACCTGAGGGTATCAATCTCTTCGTCAAACTTGAGGCACAGAATCCGATGGGGTCGGTAAAAGACCGCCTGGCATTGGGTGTGATTGAGACGGCGGAGCGGGAAGGGCGACTCATAGCTGGGCAGACGGTTGTAGAAGCCACCAGCGGGAACACTGGTATCGGTCTGGCGATGGTCTGTGCGCAGAAAGGCTATCCGCTTGTGGTCACCATGGCGGAGAACTGCAGCGTTGAGCGTCGCAAGATTATGCGCTTTCTCGGAGCCAAAGTGGTACTTACGCCTGCCTCGGATAAAGGCACGGGCATGCTACGTAAAGCACAAGAGCTGGCGGCAGCGCATGGTTGGTTTCATACGCAGCAATTTCGGAATGAGGCCAATGCACGGATTCATGCTGAGACGACTGCGGTGGAAATACTTGAGGATTTCCCTGATGGAAACCTTGATTACTGGGTCACTGGATTTGGTACTGGCGGGACGCTCAAAGGGGTCGCATCCGTTCTCAAGACTCGTAGTCCGAAGACGAAAGTGGTGGTCTGTGAGCCGGATAATGTTCCTATCTTGGGCTCTGGGATCCCACAGGTCCGAGATGTGAATGGTGAGCCGGAGTCCAGTCATCCGATGTTCCGTCCGCACTTAGTGCAGGGTTGGAGTCCTGACTTCATCCCGCAACTCGCCGAAGATGCACAACTCGGGGGTATGATTGATTCGGTCATCGGAGTAGGCGGCGCAGATGCGATGACGTTAGCTAAACGATTGGCGACAGAAGAGGGGATTTTCACCGGTATTTCGGGTGGAGCGACGTTAGCCGGCGGGTTAGAACTCGCGAAAAGCGCCCCACAGGGCAGCACCATCCTCGTTATGCTGGCGGATACTGGGGAGCGGTATCTCAGTACAACATTGTTTGAGGATATTCCCGAGGACATGGATAGTGACGAGGTTGCTATCTCCAAGTCGACGCCTGGGTATCGCTTTGACGTACGACCCGCTCCCGCACCAGATACCGATGATTCTGAAACGGGCGATGTCGCATTAGCGGCGAAAGCACTCGATTTCGTATCGGAGGTGACGAACAGCTCAGATGAGCCAGTCGTCATGTTCGCCCTCGAATGGTGTGAGTTCTGCTGGTCAGCACGAAAATTCTTTCAGCGTATCGGACTATCGTACCGTTCCATCGACCTGGATTCGGTCGCATACCAGGCCGGAAACTTTGGGGGCGATATCCGTAAGGTGCTTGCAGCGCAGACAGGGCAGAAAACCATTCCCCAACTCTATATCGGTGGCCATCATATCGGGGGCTGTACGGACTTATTCGACCGATTCAAGGATGGTTCCTTGCAGCCGCTTCTCGACGCCGCCAAAGCGGATTATGACCGTGAAAATGCGATCGACCCATACACCTTATTGCCAGGCTGGCTGCATCCCCGGTAGCCCGGCCAAGCCAAGCGCATGGCTGCATGAGACAGGTCGAGGCAGCTAAGGGGACTACACCCTAAATACGAAAGTGTGCGATCTGTATTTCTTCGCCGTAATTCGCGTAGTCGCCATCCGCTCTACCGGTACGAAAGGCGCCCCAGTTTATGGGACGGTATCGAGGCGGTGTTAGCTGGCTGACGGAAGGTAGAGGGGCATAATCGGTCTCAAATGAAGGATTCAAAAAGAAGGGAGCACTAAGGCGACTGTGGTCGGATGAGGCGAGGACCCGATGGAGTGGTGCGCGATACCGGTCGTTGCTCCAGACTTGTACGACGTCGCCCAGATTGATGATCAGGCCGCCCCGTTCAGCGGCTACTGAAATCCATTTTCCATCGCGCTCGACCTGAAGACCAGTATTGCCATCTTGGAGGAGAACGGTGACGGCGCCGGCATCGGAATGGTGGCTAATACCAAGCTCACCGTAGAGGGGTACCGTGGGTGAGTCTGCTGGAGCGGGATTATCACACGTTGGATAGTAGTTGAGCCGGAGAAAGCTGGTGTGTCGCTCGAACCCCGATAGCAGCGCTTCTGGTGGGGTGTCCAGGGTGGTGGCGATGTGTGCAATGAGGCGAAGCGCGATGGACTCTGCCCCGTCGTAAAATCTTTGGATATCCACTTTGAACTGCGGTTCATGGGTAGGCCATTGGGGTACATAGAGGCCTACGGCCGGACCCACATCGAATATCTCTTTGTGATCCTTGACGTTTTTTGTCAACTCACGGTCATAAAAGCCCCACGGATTATCTTTCGTGCGTTCAATCGCTCGCTTCGTGGCTACTGGCAGGTCAAAAAAACGCGCCATGGTATCCAGAGTGGTGTTCAGCACGTGTGAAGAGATACCGTGGTCTTTGAGCTCGAAAAAGCCCCACGTAGCACATGCTTCAGCGAGGCGGTCGTGACCGATGCCTGCTTCTAGTTGCCGGAGACTAATTTGCGGTAAGTTGTGGGCGTCACCTTGCATTCGATACTCAGCTTAGTCCGCGGCCAATATCCGTGGCTGTGTGGGGATAACTAACGACAGGATGCCCACAGGGATGATCCAGATGCTTGCGATAACGGTGAGTAGCACCCCAAAGCTTGAGGAAAACCAAGCGGGCACGCGAGGCGCGAAGCGTAAGAGTGCGTTTACGGTGGCGATCAGTGCGAATAGCGGACCGTAGTATACGAAGAAAACGCTTTCAAACAGCAAGGAGCTTCCCTGCTTTGCTTCACCTCGGAGTCGGGATAGGAGCGCATTGATAGTATTGCCGCCGATGCTGCCCCATAACAAAAACCAACAGAGCGCTCGTACAGAGATTGCGCGTGGATAGCTATCGGTCTGTGCAAGCTGTTCGAATGCTTGTGTTTCGTCCGAACCACGTCCATCAGATTCGGCGAAAATACGAGCATAGGTGATCGCCGGATGATCGACTACCGCTCGACAGGCGTCTGCGCTATCGGATTTGTGCAGTGCTTCTGGTGATTCTACACCTGCCATCCGCGCAAGCTGCCCATGTAGGCCTTCACAAAACGGGCAGCTATTGACTGAGTTGACGGTCACCATGACCGATTCATTGAGGTCAGGTTCGATGGCATTGGGGCCGACATAGGCGCCAAAGATATTCGGGATGTTCGAAATGACTTGTTTGTGGTCTGCCAGGCAGCCTGCGGCAGTCCATACCTTTTTTATGTATTGAGACATAGTGCTACGTGCGTTCCTCGTTTCGGCCGTGTGTCCACACAAACGGCAGTAGGCTTATGTGCTCATACTTACCTGTCAAGTGATGTGGTGTCTTTCTTTGTGCCACGAGTAATAGGATGGCCGATGGTTGAGACAGCCACCGGCTATGAGCCTGTTTCCACTGCTTGGACGAATCCTTTCCAATTTCTCATGTAGTCAATAAAGGTGTCACTTAGACCTTCGTTTCGAAGGTAGCCTGCGCTTGCGGGTAGGGCGATGCATTCGAAGTCTGGATTGGCTTGCATACGCTTCGGGAAGTCATGATGCAGGATGCCACCGCGACCAATTACCACAAAGTCTAAGCCAGCGTTCATAGCGCGCAATACGTCTGCGCCGCTTCGGATATTTCCGGCGGCTCCAAGTTTTACGTCGCCGCGCTCCAGACTCGTAAAGTGGTCGAGCAGGTTACGTTCGCCTTTCGGGTCATCGACAGGTTTTTTGAAGACATCCCAGAGCGACATATCCAGGTAATCGATGGCTCCATCCTGCATGAGTCGCTGAGCAACCTGTTTGATTTCATCAAGCCGCATGCCAAAGCGTTCCGGGGATAGTCGGACGCCGAGGCTGAATTCCGGGCCACATTCTGCACGGATCTGAGCGACCATATCGAAAATAAGGCGGGCTCGGTTCTCTAGGGGACCACCGTATTGGTCCGTCCTCTGATTAATTCGTGCACTCAGAAATTGGCAGGGCAGATAGCCATGCGCACAGTGGAGCTCAACCCCGTGAAAGCCAGCATGCTCTGCTCGTTTGGCCGCGGCGACAAAGTCGTCTTTTAGCGATTCAACTTCGTCAGTGCTGAGGCCACGTGCACCGTACTTTTCATTATCGGATGGGCATTCTGGTGCTCCACTAATGAGTGCCTTGGGAGTGCGCATCCCGGCGTGGAAGAGTTGAACGACTGAGTGCGTCTCGGTGGAATGTAGCGTATCTGCCAGTCGCTTTAGTCCTTCGAGGTGTTTATCACTCCAAATTCCGAGTTGCCCCGGGAAGCCAACTCCCGCCTCACGAACATGGCTCCCACACGTCATAGTGACACCAAACCCACCGGTTGCGCGCATGGTCAGCCAACGAAATTCATCGTCGCTGAGCGTCCCGTCGTCGTGACTCTGTCTATTGGTCATGGGAGCCAACATGAAGCGGTTTGGCCAATTGGGCCCGCGGCGCATTGGTTGAGGAGCAAAAGGGTCGGACATGCAGCGATTCTCCGGTGCTTGGGGGGCGGGCGACCGTGCCGGTATCAGATAGCTAGAGTGTGTCTAGGCACGGGACGTCTGCCCAGGGTGCGGCAAGATTATTACAATATGCGCCCTGGTTCATGGGCCCAATCGTCGTCACATCACCAGTAATCAGGTCGATAGATAATAGATTAGAGGGATCGGAGCATGCATACAGAACTCCATTGGCAGGGTGCATTTCGATCCCTACCGTACCCATGGGGAGGCTGAGCGGGGCAACGAAGGTTGCGAGTCCGGTCTCGGGGTTGATCTTATAGAGATCATCACCCGCAGCATCGATGGCATAGACAACGTTTTCGCTCTCAGACCATGTGGCACCGGTGTAGCCAAAATTGACTCCAAGGGCACCGACTTCACTTCCCGCTCCATTCTGCGAATCAATGGTAATGAAGACATCTTGCGTATGGGATATTCCAAAGAGGTTGATGCCAAAATCGCTGGTGATGCCATTTACCCCAGTGATTCCATTTCCGTAGGGACCGATCGACGTGACCTCGCATGTGCACGGGTCTATGGCATCCAAATAGCTTCCCTGACGCGATCCGAACAGCATATTATTTCGGCTGAATGTCAGCGATGGATAGTTACTTGAGGGCGGAAGCTGGCAAATATCGGTAGCCGCACCAGTCAAGACATCGATTTTTTCTAAGGTCTTTTGTGAGTTATTGACGCTGAGTAGATAGAGCGGTTTTGATGGTAATTCGGTACCTGCATCGGCCGCCCCGATATCTTCGATGGTGCTGCCCGTATCCTCGATACCATTATCAAGCGACTCCGCGTCTATTTCGACATCTGCATCGTCGGGTTCGTTGGCCAGGTCACTGAACTCTACAACATCACTTGTCACCGTATCAGAAGGTAGGGTGATGTCCTCTGGAGACCCGGCACCGTCCGGGCCGGTCGGCACCGGGTCTTGACTATCCATGTCGGGTTCGATTTGGGCGTCCTCAACACCACTATCCGCTGGCGTGGTGGCATCCAGTGACCCACGCACATCAGAATCCGTGGACGAATCCATCGGTCCGGTCGTATCGCTCGCCTCAGCGAGGTCGTTTCGACCTCCCGTATCGTCGCGCAGAGGATTGATATCGTTTACATCTGCGTCATCAGGGGGCAGCGCGATTTGGCTATCGGTTTCGCTCGGATCAATGCGTTCGGTCTCATCCACGTCTGATGCGCATGATATGGCGAGAGCGCAGCCGGCAATCCATAAAATACGGTGATTGGGATGCATTGAGTCCTCCACGGCGTCCAGCGAGATGGCCATTTGAGCCGAGAGAGTGCCCTGCCTGAGTGTGGGCATCAAGTCGTTCGCAGCGGTTGAGGAGAATCGAGTTTTGAACTGTCGAATCGAGGCGATTCCGCATCGAGCTCTGTTGTACTCGTACGGGGCTAATAACGGTTTTATCAGCGTCGTTCAGTTTGTAGACTGGCGGCAGTTGCCTCACTGGTGAGTTGCCCCACATGTTGGCGCATGACGGATCGCTGGGGAATGGCTGTTGAGACGAGCAGCGTGCGTCAGCCGTGTCTGCCTGCGTTCTTAATTTGCTGTTTGAGTCGCTTCGCCGCGATCGCGTATCCCCCATTATCTCCGTCGACGAAGTGCACGTGCTCTCCGGGATCTAGTCGAGTGACATAGCATGTCATCAGTGTGTTTTCTGACTCGTGAGTTCCGTAAAAGATAGAACCCGACTGGTAGAGCGACTCCAGGTACTCCTGGATCGCATTAGACTGGTCGGTAGAGCAGTCGAGAAGCATCCGTAGGGTGCCGTCAAACTTCTGGTAGTCGGTGTGTGTGCGCATGGAGGCGATGTATCCCGCGAGGCGTCCCCGACGGTGGGTCCCGAGGCCTTTGAGCGGAATATATTTGGTGATGGTCATGCTGAATGCCTCCACGATGCGCTGCCAAAAGTCGGCGCTGAACCATCGCGGACTGGTGCGAAGCGACTGACTCGCGATGGCACCGAATGATTTCAGTTGCAAGCGTTCTAAAGTGACCGGATTTGCTCGCTCTGGCGTCCCGTGGAATATCCTGTCTAGTGCGCCAAAGATGGCGTGATAGGTTGCTGGGTCATCGTGTCGAGCGCGAACGATCATGGCCAGAGTACAACCGCGAGTATTCCGTACCAGCTGCCAGTTGCATGAGAGTCCATCGAGCAATGTGTAAGGGGCATCGCTCCTATCGAGACCATACATTTCTGGTTCCGACTTAATACGGTTTTCGGCCACGGTCAGGCCATCGCCGCGAAAGATGGCCAGCGACTTGGACTTTCCGAGCGCATACTTTGCGACCTCTAGCGTTGCCCCCCAGGACAAGATGTCCTTCACAGGGATACAGCCCACGCGTAGGTCCATTTGGAACTGGTCACGGGCGAGATTCCGTAGTCCGCATAGTGCCTCGAGCACTGCGGGTGTGTGTGCATCAGGAATGAGCAGGGTGGCTCCATCTCCACCGAAAATATACGGGAAGTCTTCTTGAATCGCCTTATGGCTTACGGAAACGGATGCTGCGCCGACGAGGTTGACGAATTTATAGTGGCCTTGCTCGATAGCATCGGTCGAGCCGGCGATGTCGGTGACGATGACATGCCACGATTCGGGTACGGGTTGGAAGTGGCGCCCATTGGGAAACTCGTTGAAGGTCTCAAAGCACCCAAGTTCACGGTAGAACCGTAAAGCGTCTGAGCTCATGGCATGCTCCAGCCTGTCGGCAGATTAGGCTTGTTCACCCGTCAAATATTACCAGATATTCTCAGACGGCAGTAGCCGACAGAATATCGATACCGATCTCCTTTACTGGGTAATGATCGTCAGGGGATAGTGATGTGCTCAGTGGCATATGGCACGACGAGTCATTCAGTCCCCTTGACCGAGCGGTCTCAAAAAGAACAGGATTTTTCACCGTGAATATAGGTGTCCGGGATTGACTCCAATCGCACGGCAGCGATACCGTCCGCATCGAACGAACAGTAAGTAAAAAGGGTGGCGATGCCGGGGTTGGCATGAGTCACGGCGGGCGTTTGGACGCATGTGGTGTTCGGACCGAGCTGGACGGAGAATTGTCTTCCGTAATCGCATCCCCTGTCTTCACATAGGGAGAAATCAATATGCCGATGATAGTGATGGCCCTGCCTATTTTGCCGGGCAAAAAAGAAACTTGGCTTGAGATGATAAACCAAATCAATTCCGAGCCGATGCGTAGCGAGTTCTTTGGATCGCGTGAGGCGGTTGGTGTCCACGAACGGACGTACATTCAAGAGTCACCCCACGGTGATTTTGCCATCATCACCATGGAAGGGGACGATCCGGTCGCTGCATTTGCTACGATCATGGCGAATTCACCGCCGGAATTCGCCGCGTTCGCAAAAGACGTGCACGGACTCGACATGAGTGAACCGCCGTCCTTGCCTCGCCTCGTCGTCGATACCAAAGCATAGATGTCACAGACCATTCAGGGAACCTAAGGAAGTAGCACCATGTTTTATCGAGTAAATATTGTACGGTACGCCCCCGAAAACCGGGACGCAGTGTTGGCTTTCATGGAGTCGATGCGCGGCGAAATGTCGCAAATCGATGGTCTAAAATCGGTGACGATTATTGAGACGGCACCTGGGCAAGCACACGGATTTGCGGGCTATGAAAGCGAGGCGCATGCCGAAGCTGCAGTCCCGATCGTGCAGAAGATCATGGGCGGTATGGCGCAGTGGATGACAGCGCCTCCGGAGATGAATATGGGCCACATGATGTGGTCACTCTAAGACGGTACATGTTGTGTCCAGGATGCCGTTCTCGGCACAGCATCACTAATACGATGTGAGGGTTATATGTCGCTGTATGACAAGTGGAACCAAGGATTCGAAAATAAAGATATCGATGCCATGGCGGGTCTTCTGCACGACGACTTTGCGTTCGTGCGCCACCAATCGGGGGCTACGATAAACAAGTCACAGATGCTAGAGATGCTGCAGGGCTTTATGAATAGCGATGCTATCAGCAGTCGCGATCAGCGTTGCCTTTACGAAAATAATGACGTGATGGTCGAGCACTCCGTGGTGGACTTCCCAGACGGCTCGACGGAAGCCATTCTGGCGTGCCATACGCTGAAAGGTGGTCAGATCATCCGCATGGAAACAGGGGCCACGCTCATCAAGAGCGATGGCTAACTGCCGCCTCCTAACCAATGCGCTGTTCTGAGCGCATTGGCTTTCCCCTCCACAGTGCAACGATTGTAGGAAACGCCGCATCGTTTATACCGCGTCGGGTACATTGTGTAGTGCTGGCCGAGCGGTCGGCCGTGACGGGGGATATCACATGAAAATGCGCATACTTCTATCGCTGATGTTTGTGTTTTTGGCGGCGCTCGCTTTGGCGCTGACTGGAGAAAAGCAGGTGCGTGCGACCGTCGAAATCGAGGCGCCAGCGCCGCTAATCTGGTCGGTCTTAACCGATGGTGCGCGTTACTCAGAATGGAATCCAATTTTTGTGGATGTGGCCGGAGACTATGGAGAGGGTCAGACCATACGATGCAGACGAAAAGACGCGGATGGGGAGCGGGCAGATGTGCTGTTCACCGTTCGGGACATGCGCGAATCGGAGTTTCTGCGTCAAGAAGGAGGGGCACCACTCCTATTTACCTACGACCATCGCTGGAGCCTGGAACCGTATGATGGTGGCACTCGAGTCACGCAGCATGAGGTATTTCGTGGCCTCGGCGTCTGGTTTTGGAATCCAACCTATTTGAAGACCGCCTATGTGGAGGCGAATACCGCGTTGAATGCGCAGGTGATGTCATTGCAGAACGGACAACTTCCCCAATAAGCGCCGTCAATGCGTCTCTAGTGCATCATATGCGTGACGATTTGGCATCCAGGTCTCTATCCGCCGTAAATGACGCTAGAAACACGGCATGGGAATCTTTGAGCGATATTTATCGTATTGGGTGTCATTGGCGATAGCCGCTGGTGTTGGTCTCGGCCTAATAGCACCTGGGCTGTTTAGCATTGTAGCCTCAATGGAATATGCACGAGTCAATCTGATTATCGCCGTGCTGATCTGGCTGATGGTTTATCCC
>PKDL01000272.1 GCA_002863065.1 Pseudomonadota bacterium | reverse complement strand
AAGGTCTGATTTCCACTGAGCCCAAATCGTCCCCTATTCACAAGTCCATTCACTAGATCTGGACAACCACGACAACCATAAGGCTTTTCTACCATTACACGCAAGCTGAGCCAGAAGCCCACCTCTCCGCCCTCATCGAGCTGTCTGCACAGCCGCACTAGAATACCTTTCGGTGCGGAGTGCCCAGTGGCCATTGAGCACTCACTGAGAGCCCCATCCACATCTTTGGCATGTGCGACAAAGCCAAGCGTCCATCGTCCAGGCACGTCCACGAAGTCTGCTACCGCTTTCGCTGTCTCTTCTCGGATCATTTCGAAATCTTTTGTGTATAAGCGCATTCGAAACCGCCAAACAGGGCTGCCATCTCCGTTCCAAGCGCACGGTTGGCTCACTAAATCACCACGTATAGCAGCGTCTTGATACGGGGTTGGCCCTCGCGCTCCCGTGAAGCGGATAGCGTGCGTCACGGGGTATTCCTCTAGCGTGCCGGCGCGCACGCTATCAGACCCATCGACTGGCACTTGTCCAACCCACGCCATTAGGTCGTCTACTGTTCCCAGATAGCCGGATGGATGGGGTGCCTCCTCATTCGTAAACCCATCCCAACTAGCCTTGACTCCTTGGGGATGGTGGTGAACTCCAATCTCATGGCCGTACTTCTCGAACGCCCGCACAAGTTGCAGACACGTTGTCGCTTCTACTCCCTGGTAGCTATGAGTTATTGCGTCCGGCGCCCCTGGCAGCCTGCATGTCGGCGACAGGACGTGCGCAGCCCACTGTGCG
The DNA here is from genome assembly GCA_002863065.1 of Pseudomonadota bacterium. Lineage (GTDB taxonomy): Bacteria > Myxococcota_A > UBA9042. The sequence goes on along the minus strand of PKDL01000272.1, from coordinate 10,360 downwards.
GTAAACATAAGAGTAAGTTTGTGGCCGCTTGCATCTGCGGCCTCCACAAGTGCAGCCAGTGCATCAAAGTACTCCATTCCACGGCTTGGATTCGGCATCATGGTGCCCGGTATGAACGGCAAACTCCCGGGATCTAGATGCACCGCAAAGTAGCCATAGCGAATGCCGTGGTCCAACGATGAGCGCACCGTATCGGCTTGACTCGGCTGGCTACCGTCGATTGTGTCTCGCTCGTCATCGCTCGCCGCAACATCAGCGCTCAGCATTGACTCAGCGCAGGACAATATCGCCACACTGAGCAATAAAGGCATGATGTATACCTGTTGATTCACCCTGAACATAGACGGTCCTTTGGATTCATGGTCGGCGGACAAAAGGTGTATGCCATACCGCTCACTCTATCGTACACACGCTTAGTGGCACTCTCACAACGTAATTGGGGGCACACTGCCAAAGTGGATGTATTCTGTGTTCATGGGCGTCCACATCTGCCACTGCAAACATGGATGCCATCCTCTGAAGAGCCGATATCTTCAGCACATGCCACCATGTTGCATCTCAGCCCTAAAGCGGGCGCCTTCGGGTGCGAAGACGAGGACGGTTTTGTTCTGCTCCTCCACATCGATGTAGGGCGTCGTGGTCTGTGAGGCGATATTGAATATCTGGACGTTGAATGGCGTGTACGCCGGTAGTACGCACTCAGTGGATGAAGTCTACGTCCATGATTTTGCCCCAGAGATCAATGAGACCGAATCTCAACGCCACTTGCACCACATCGGCAGGGATCCGCTCTACCATTACGTGGCGGCGATACTTCCAACCGCCATACGGCATACCCACTTGCGCGAGTACTTTATCTTGTCCTGATGCGGTGTAGCCCAGCAGCGTAGCCACAGGACCACTGTAGCCGGGTATGCCTACCTGTCCTTCGAGATTGGTCGAGTTCTTCTCCATGAAGCGCACCATGACCGTATCACCGGGTGTTACATCAATCTTCGCAGAGCGTGCATAGACGCCGTCCCAGTTCCCATCGCATACATCGCATTGGCCGGCCGTAAATCGCAGCTTGAAGCTACCGTCGTACGCCCCGCCGGCCGTGCGTTGAACAGACCATCCGGATGCACCGCCAACTTGCCACGATAGGACCCATTCTTCGGCCTTCTGCGCGTTCGTCGCTGCGACCTCAAATGACGGATTGAGCCCTCCGAAGGGGGCTATCAGATCGTCCCCGTACCAAACATCAATATCGAACGGATAACCCACCGGCGGCGTCAGCCCGTTTCCATACGGCGTAGTCCAGAAGGTCACGAACTCTGGATTTGAGCCACGCAAGTCGCGCTCAGCAGCAATGGCCTTCGCCATACGCCGCCTCTTCGTCACATCCTCGTAATATGGAGTCTCAGCAATCGCATATCGCAGCGGCGTTCCGAGCAACGGGCCGAGTGTCGCCTCTAAGTCGTCAAAAATCCGGTTTACGATGGTCGCTGGATTGGAGAAATCATAGGGATAGTAGGTGTACATCGAAAAGTCGATGCGCGCTGGAACTTCCAAGTTAGCGTCTTTCATGAACTTCACAGAGCGATAGAGCCAATACATGCTCCGACGCTGATGGAGTATTGGAAAATAGGAGTCCGAGTAATCATTCTGCAGCGCATGTGATTCCGATGGATTTACGAGAAAGTACACGCTCGGAATAATGCCCGCCGCACGCGCCTTCTGATTAAACGCCGGATAATGCGTCTGCAAGAACCAGCGGATATTCTTCTTCTCGTTGACTACCGCCGGGTCGTTATCATCTGCAGCTGCCAGTATCTCACCATCCATGTAGAACAGCGAGACTGCATGCTGGCCATCAGGACGATAGATACCGGCGACAGCATCGATTACGCGATCGAAACTCTCTAGCATTGACGCGGTATATTCCTCGGCCGTCAGCCCGCACTCACCCAGCGTTGTGGTGGGGCTCCCGGTGCGGTACCGCGCGCACCACAAGTGGAGGAATCCGAGGTGTACATCAAGATATTGCCCACCGGTTGAGACGATCCCTGCCACGTCATTTACAAACTGATTCAAGTTGTCTACTTGCTGGTCCGATGGTGGAAATTCCCAACGATACGGTTGCGCTGGAGTGGCCACCCCTGGTGCATTGGTGAGCCACATTCGTGTCGAGATGATCTTCACCCCCTCATTCGCCATCCCCTGAAGCTGCGCTAGCACATCATCACGAACACCTGGCTCGTGGTAACGAGATAAGAATGCGGTGTCGAAATCAGCACCTGTTGCGTGGTAGTCCACCCCAACCCGATAGGACTGCTCGCCTTCCGGAGTCGCACAAGCGGCACCGAAATCAGTGCAGACCTTGAAACCCGAACAGCTACCACAGGTGCCCCCGCATCCATCCGAGCCACATATCTTTCCGGCACAGTCCGCACTGCAGGATGGTTCGTTCTCCTGCGGCACCAAGTCAGGCTTCCCTGGCATGGCGTCAGAGATTGACCAACCAGGCCCCGTATCGCTCTCAGAGACGACATCTGCCTCCGTGGTATCAATACTATCCTTCCCCGAAGTGACATCCCCAGGCTTGAGCTGCGCGTCTGGCGGTTGCGTCACATCTTTGGGCGGTTCATCTGTGTCTTCCGGCCACCCAATATCCGCGACAGACTCCCCTACATCATTTTGACTACTCGGCGTGCCAGCATCTGCGGGTTCTAGGCTAGTATCTGCCAGCTGCCCAATATCGATGGATGACGCCGTATCGAACGGCGTGGTTCCGACATCGGTGGTGCCCTCGGTATCTAGGGGCGGAACAGCGTCCAACGACTCGCCAACATCTAACATTTCGAGCGCATCAGGACTGGTCGTGAAGGTATCCTCACCGGGCATCCAAATATCGCCCGTTGAACTACTATCTTGAGGCTCGACGACTGAACCGCCATCCACCGCTACCGCTGCGTCATCCTCACCGCCGATATCGGTCGGCTCTATCGCCACATCACCATTTATATCCAACGGCGTCCGTGTATCCTCAAGTGCGATAGCATCTTCGGCACTGTCGCTCGACATGACATCTGACGCTTCGGCATCAGTGTTGAGCGCATCCTGTTTTTCGGGGGTGGTTAGGTCCTCGCTAGCGACCAGGTCTTCCTGACCGCTCGACGCGTCCGATATTACCGCGTCTGCAGCAGAGGCTATATCTTCGACGCCCACTTGATTCGTATCGATCGCTTCCCGGTAGGTGCCATCGGAACCACAGCCGACGGCAATCAAGACAACGCACCAGAGCGAGATATATGTTGAGACCAAAGGAGAATGAGGCATGAAGCTACGCTAACACGTGATTACAGGTCACAGGAAGGGCGAAACAGGGGGACACACCGCCGTTCAATGTCCCGCTAACTGGGTGCTGTGTCGCGAGATGTTGAATTTTGGGTGGTCGTGGTCGCACGGTGAGTAATTGGCTGGCACCAAAGGTTATTTGGCGCTTTGTCTCCGACGCACTACGAGCATTAGGGAAAAGACGAGGGTAAGAAGCGCCATACCTACTAGCTGGGCATCTCGGCTGGATAGTATTGAAGTCGCTTGACAACTAGAGCCACTCGTCTCGCTCTCGGTATCAATCTCAGCTATCCACTGTTCTCGAAGGCTAGTGGCCTTGTCTTCGTCAATGGCCACAGTCTCACTAAGTGCAGTGTAGTCGCCTGTATTGCTCAAAACGCAGCGGCCATCCGCATTGCACGTTTCATTAGCAGAGCATTCAAAGTACTCTTCATCGGGTCCGCAGAAGCGAAGATAGCTGACACAGCCGAGCTTGGGCGCCTGTTCACAAGCAATGTCCCCGTCGGCACATAAAGGAGCAAAATCGATAGCACAGAGCTTGTTTTCGTCGCAGTCAGCGTCGGCCTGACAGAGCTCGGAAGGTACGTCCTCACAGTACCCGTTAGGAACCTCACATCGTTCCACGCAGGACGCGTCTTCATCGCTACACTCAGGGCAGGCGCTATTGGCTAGATTGCAGACCTGTCCATCTGAGCATGTGTCGCTTTGGGTGCAGACTTGGGTATTCGCAATGCAGCTGAAGCCGTCGCAAAGATACCCGTCTTCACAGTCTGTATCGGTAGAGCAGAACGGCGCCTGAGATTCGGCATAGCTCGCTTGAATAGGCAGCGCGAGAAGTGTGATGAGTGATAGTCTGAAAGGCGCTTTTCCGATGAACATAGAAGACTCCTTATGCTGAGCATCGATGCTCAGTTACCGAATAAGCCTATCGGAAAGGAGCGTTCTTTGCGTAATCGGTGCCAACGCAATATCGAGCACACAAATTGGCTGCGGTCTCATTTTCGCTGGAACGGCACCGCACTCGCAGTGAATATCCGAACATATCCATAACATTGGAGATGATCCGAGCCCAAGCACTCGTTGATGATGCTGAACTTACCCGGATACCCCGTTCCATCGAATCCCTACATAGGTGCCAACCAAAAATTGCGACACTTTGAATTGGGTCGATACTCCATGCGATATTACCGCCAGTGGCTACGCAAACCTTGGTCCGTCCTATGCTCAACCTGTTTGTAAATACCGCCTTTGAGTTGCCCGAAGAAGACCGTCTGACCAATGCTTTTATGACGGTCCTGCAGCATTGTGATCCCCTGGTGCTTCGTGAGTTTTTGTGTCTGATGGCTGGTCGAGCGGTCCCCATGGACCTCGAAGCGGAGGCGTTTTTCGATCTGCAGATTGCATTCGAAAAGAGTCGACCTGATGCGCGGATACGGGTTCCAGGCCTGACGGTGGTGGTCGAAACGAAACGCGGTGAACACCTCAATGAAAGTCAATTTCGCAATCACTGGAATCACCTCCAGACAGTCGCTGAACCGACGATCCTTCTGTCATTGACCAAAGCACGCACGGTACCGGTCTTGGTGACCTCGATGGCAGATAACGCACCAAACCATCTACTCACCGCACGACATGTGAGTTGGTCTGATGTACTTCAATTGGTGACGGACCTCGTCCCCAGTTTTGACCTGGACTCAAGAAGTCGCCTGCTACTGGAACACTTCGAGTACTATTTACGAGCCCTTGGCTACTACAACCTGAAAGGCAGTATTGTGGATGACCTCACAACCTACGGTCGGCTCCTCATGCAGATCGATGCTGTTGAGACAGCGACAACGCAGCAATTGGCGGGCTACCTTGAACGGCTAAAAGACGCCATCCTTGCGACGGATGGGATGATAGACCTCGTGTGGGAACGGTCTAGTTTCCGCAAAGGCGCGGTGGACCAGCAGCGTGTACTTTTCGAATTCCTTACGGCTGATGTACCTGGTTTGGTTGGCGGCCGTTACCGGGTGGCTCCGAGTATGCGGGCCGACGGTAGGCTACGTCTCAATTATTACCTGACCTACACGGGCTCGAAACGGAATGCGGACCCATTTACCCGATGGCTCATTGCGCATGAAAGCGAGCTGACGACCTCCCTGGGAGGCGTCGACTATTTTGGGCCTCATCCGAAGAAAGCACACATTTTCCATGTATCCCGACGCTTAGAAGGGGAGACTGCAGCGCAGTTCTTTGCAGGTAACGACGCGGATATTGACTTGCTGGGGCGAAACATTGCTGCGTTTTTCTGTGCTCTCGATGCGTTTGTCCGACGTGGCATGAAAACGTTGGATTGACGCTCTGGAGAAGCAGGCTAGGAGCTCTGTAGCTGCAGTGTGTTGTACCAACGGCGCCTGTTTTCCTGTCAGATCATGTCGTCTCGGACGCAACACTTCCCTACCAAGGCTGCAAACTGGTGTATGCGCTGTTCGGCGGCGCGGACGTTCGCTGCCCATGACGGGCTGACCCGTCTTATGCCCGGTGTGTTGTCCACTGTAAGCTTGTCCCAGCAAAGAATGGGCGCACTGCAGAAGGGCCAAAGGTATAGCGGTCTGGGATAATTTGCGCCTTTCGCTCGAACACCAACCGGTCCGTGTTGACTGGTAGGCCATAGAATTCTGGGCCATGAAGGGATGCGAACGCTTCGAGACTCGGTAGTGCGCCCGCCTCTTCAAAAGCGGTTGCATAGAGCGCCATCGCCTGTGCGGCAGTGTACGAGCCAGCACAGCCGCAGGCCGACTCTTTGTCTTCGATAGCGTGGGGTGCGGAGTCCGTTCCTAAGAAGAACTTTGGGTTTCTTGATGTTGCCGCTCTCAGCAGTGCGATGCGATCCGAATCGCGCTTGAGGATCGGGAGGCAATAAAAATGGGGTCGTATACCACCCGCCAACATGTGGTTCCGATTGGCAAGGAGATGATGGGCCGTAATGGTCGCGCCGACATTGGGGGCCGCCGCTTCTACAAAATCGACCGCCATCTCGGTAGTAATGTGCTCAAGAACAATCCTGAGGGTCGGATGACGACGGATGATCGCGGGTAAGATCGTTTCAAGAAACGCGGCCTCGCGATCGAAGATATCAATTGCCGAATCCGTGACCTCTCCGTGCAGAAGCAGCAGCATGCCCGTATCGGCCAATGCGGCAAAGACATCATCCATTGCCGCGATGTTGGTGACGCCCGAATCGGAGTTGGTGGTGGCCCCGGCCGGGTACAGCTTGGCTGCGTGCGCTGCACCTGTCGCATGCGCTTCCAGAATCATCTCGGGTGTCGTGCGGTCGGTGAGGTATAGCGTCATGAGGGGTTCGAAGGCTGGTTGTCCCACCAATGCATCTTGAATCCGCTGTTTGTACTGCAAAGCACCCTGGGCATCGGTCACGGGTGGTTTGAGATTGGGCATGATGATGGCACGTCCAAACTGAGAACCAGTATGCCCGACCACATCTTTCATGGTGTCACCATCTCGGACGTGGAGATGCCAGTCGTCGGGTAGCCTAATGTCGAAACTATTCACCATACGAGAGCCTCAGTCGCTGTAGACGGTCGATGGGTATCATTTGCAGCGATATTTGGACAGTCTGGTAGATGAAGAAATATCGGCGCCCAAGGCATGCATGTGAGCCGGGTCAGAGGGTATCACATCACGTCATAGACGAGCTGCAGGGCAGTCTCCCAGTCAGGGCAGGCATCGGTGCCGAAGTGGATGTGGTAGCCCTTGAATGCGCCTGCGCCGCGTTTTCTACGATCGTCGATCAGGATATCCCCGGCTATGAGGTATTTATGGTGTGTCAAAATCAGGCGTTTATCGGCGAACTTATCCAGGTGAGTCTTCACCCATATTAACTTGTCAGACCATGCACTCGGGTTTTCCCAGGGCGCGGTGGATACGATAAACACGTCATGCCGCTTCGTGAGTTCTTGGTAGGCCTCGATCGCTCCTGGCATGGGCTGCATCAACGCGAAAATCCCCTCCACTTCATCCCAATCTTCAGTGAGTCCACGCCGCTTTCTAGCGGCGCGGTCAGCTTTGATATCGTCTGAGCAGGCATCAATTCCCGATTGAAAGTCCACCAGTACATTGTCCAGATCGATCAGTATGCGCATGATGCTCCTCTTGTGCTTTGTGCTGATGGGCGGGTGGATGCTAGCGCGGCTCCACAGAGAAGGCGAATCACGGTCAGGTCTTGCTTTGATGAGATTCATACGGCCGTTGGACGCGGTCATGGACAGCACCCACGATATGTCGCACACGGTGGCACTAGTTTGTGACTTCCGTCTAATTCTCTACAGTATCCGCGACCTCTTGCCGGTGATGGCGGCTCTCTCGCCATCGTAATAAGAACAAGAGCATGGCAAGTCCAAGCGCTGGCCAGTCTCCAAACCGTTGATATGGGGTGAGTGGATGCGCCACGATCGGTATATCGAAGGTGAGTGTGGTGGCTTCAAATGCCGTGGTTTTTGCCCGTAGCACGCCGTTGGGATCGAATATGGCTGTAATTCCCGAGTTCGTTGAGCGTATGAGCCAACTGCGATTTTCTACTGCTCGAGGGGATTGCATCATGAGATGAGTCGTGGGCTCCGCAGTGTCGCCAAACCAGACATCATTTGTCAGGTTGAGAAGTACGGCGCGCGGGTCCTGAGCGTGCACGAGTGATCTAGACGTAAAGCGAGGAAACAGTGCATCGCTGCACATGCTGGGCACCCACGGTGTGCCTTTGACCCAAAATACCGTGAGTGCATCTCCCGGTTGGTGGTGTGCAGCCCCTGGTATGTACGTTGTGAGCGATGGAAAGATATCGGCGAAAGGCAGGCGCTCCGCGAGCAACACGAGCTGATGCTTGTCGTAGTATTGGGTCTCAGCGCGGTCCGGATTCACATACAGCGCTGCATTACGCTTCTTACCGTCCTCCAACCGGAGGCTACCAAAGACAAAAGAGGTGTTCAGTGTCTCCGCAAATTGGTGGATGTCTCGTGTCAATTGCTCTCGAATCGACCGCTTGGCACCTTCAGGGCGCGGTGTCTGGAGAAAGGACGCGTCGTAGGTAATGGGTAGCGCACCTTCTGGCCACACGACGAGATCGGGTTTGGACTCCATAGCGGCGCGTGTGAGCGACCTTGTTCGTTTGTAGACATCTAACCGGACGTTCCCATTCGAATAGCGCTTTTCATCCACCGTGACATTGGGCTGCACTAATAGGACACGGATCGTTTCATCAGCCTCGGTCTCATCAATAGCCTGCATGCGGATGTATCCATACGCGATGAGCGCTATCCACAAGATGGCAGCTACCATCATGCTTTGCCATGGGCGCGGGTGGTTTCCATCCCGATATTCGCTCCATGTGTGTGCCATGCAACAGGACACGAATATTAGGCATGCTGTCAGTCCGCTGGACCCCCACAATTCGAGACTTTGAACGAGGATAGGAATATCCCAGAGGGTGTTAGACGTGAGCGAGCGAAAGACCACCGGATGAAGTCGCTCTACCAGCGTAAACCAGAGGGGCACTGAGACAATCCATAGCTTTCGCTTACTGTTGCGTAGCCACCCCGCACCGAGGCAGAAAACACCCATTTCTAGGCTTACCCAGGCCGTATACAGGAGGAAGACCGGGATAGCGGCGACCCACGGGAGCTTCGCGAGTAGCGTCAGTGTTTCGGCAATGAAGTAATGACTTCCACCGATACCGATAGCGCCAGACCACCAGCCAAGTAGGAACCGCTCCTTGGCGGACTGTCCTTCGATGGCGATGAGCAGTGGTGCGGCAAAGACAAAGGAGAAAGGCCAAATGCCCGGCATCGGTAGTGCAAGCCAATAGAGTATTCCGGTGAGGGTTGCGAGTGCGAATTGTATGCGTCGTGAGTGCATGGGTCGGCGCCCCCGACTGGCCGATGTGCTTAGCTCCGGAGAGGATGTATTGTTCCAGTCCATCATTGTTCTACTTCGATGGAGTGGGGGCTACCTTACGCCACAGCGGCTGACGACGGTGTTTCGTGTCGAAGTGCAGGGTCTGTCGTGTCGTTCCATGGGTGACTACGACCGTATGTTTTTGACTGCGTTCAAGGGTAAAAAAAAGCGTGAGTTCCATTTCGTAGTCTTTGGGGGCGCCATGTACCGCAAACTCGTAAAATAGCGTGGTGGTTGCACCGTGCCGTTCGTATCCGATGAATGACATCGCGGCCGGCGTCCTCGTTCCACGGCGCTGTAGTGCGGTACGTTTCGTCAAGAGTGCGGCAACACCAGCTTCCGAGAGTGTGCTGCGCAGGGCGCGCTCGAGGTCGTCCGTCCGTACGTCCAGTGAGACCTCGAGAGCTTCGCTCGTCCACTCTGCTTCCCCTAGACTGACATGCACATTATGCGCCGGTAACGCGGTGGCGAATGCGATCGTCAGTACGGTAGTGATCACTGGTTTGAGGCGCCTTTGCTGGGATTTTCGGTCGGTGGCGTCCCGCTGTTGGGCGTTGATTTCTTCTTTGCTTTGCGGTCTCGTGCTTTCTGCATTTCATTCTTCTTGCGCTTTTGTTTAAAGAGCTTGAAGCGTGATTTGACGGGTTCGGGGGGCCATACGTTATTGCGGCGGTCGGCATCTGCCGTTTCCATTCGGCGGTCGATCTCGATGCGAGTGATCGGCACCTTGGTCATAAATAACCGTTTGATGCGCTTGGCGTCGTGTCGCCAGACAGCCACCGGTAATCGACGGTCCTCGGTGGTGCCGTCGGCATAGGTGATGTGTAGTAGCAGTGGCATGAGCAGTCCACCGACATTTTCGAATTCCACCACATAAAAGTGCCGCTCGGTGGCAAGCAGCTTTTTCTCTTCTGCAGTTAGCGAATCAAGTAGTTCCTGATAGGCCTCGCGATCGCCCTCGTGGACCGCATCTTTATCAAATGCATTATAAAAGTCTTTGAGCGCCGGGAAGCGGTCGACGCGATACGTCTTGCCTTCCTTGTCATTACGTTCCTGAGTTAGTCGCGGAGATTGTTCC
>PKDL01000264.1 GCA_002863065.1 Pseudomonadota bacterium | reverse complement strand
CAAGTGCTGCCCCTAAACGCAGCCCTTGGTATGTTGTCGTCGTGGTACAGGACTCCGGTAGGCCTTCATCATCAAACCACGCATCACACGCTGCAGCGCTATCACGGGTGATGTCCACCTGAAACGTACCGCTACTTGTGCTCGATGTAAGCGTTTCCATCACCAACTCGGCCCTTTCACGCGCGGTACAGCCGGCAAGGGAAGCCGTGGCCGAATACACCAGCGTCGTATCATCCACCGGATACAGGGTGAACAGTGTCAAACTCGAGCCCCTTTCCTGGATTCGTAACGCTCCATCCTCAACGGCAAAGACCACCTGCCCCGCAGGCAATTCACGGCGCCATTCGGATGGGCACGTGCTGGACACAGTTATCTGCAATGACCAGCCGCCTTCAAGACGGTCGAGAAGGTGCCGGCCCTCATCAGTCAGCGGGGGAATCGCTTCAGTGATGGTGGGTTCGGCAGCGCAACTGACGGAGAAGACCCATACTCCGATGCAACAAAGCCGCAGATAGCGGAATACATGGCACCGGAGGTCCTGCCCCACTAATCGCAGCCGAAGTATAGTGTTGTACTTGGATCGATGGGTTGCTCCAAGCTGATATCACCGTCGTTGCTCAGGTTGATGTACGTACCGGTCTTGCCTTCAAATGAGCTGGTCGTGGCGGGCCAAAAGCAGCTCACTTTTTGCAGCACATTCGTTTCAGGCTCCGCATCTACAGAAAAGATTTGCGCGTACATAAAGTCGACCGGCGCACCACCGCCCCAGTTGGCGACCATGAAGGTATTGTCTACCGTCCAGGCCAACTCCCGCGGTGCCCATGGCGATGACGGAAACGCCAAATTCGGTGGGCCGACTTCGACGTCGAACGGTCCGGCGATTACGCTGAGTGACATGGCATCCAAAAATGTCAGTGATTCAGTGCGGCTTGTGCAGGTCGTAGAGGATGTGAACTTAGCCAAGATACTCCCATCAGGACTTGGAATCACGCGAAGATTATCGTCCAAAGAGGCAGAGGATTGCCCGCCGTCGCAGGACAACATGGTCGTATACACGCCACTCCCCAGTGAGGTCGTCGTACCGTCCATGCCAATAAGATCATAGGCAACGAGCGCCTCCTGGCTACCGTCAACGGTCTCTTGCGCCTCACCCTCACGCCCAAGCACGATGTACCCGGCATCACGCATGTAATACAACGCCGTGGCGCGGCCCTCTAATTCAGGCGACAGCACGGTCAGGGGGCTCCCGGTAGCATTGTCATTCACATACACCTGAACGGTGTAGTTACGGCGCTTCTGATGGGTTACGGTATCCTTGTATTCGAAGGTGTGCCGAACTGCCGCTATCGCCTCCCCATCATCCGACCAGACCCCAAACTCAAAGTCAGAGCCATCATCCCAACCACATGCGGTCATACATAGAGAGACTGCCAAAAGAACAATTAGGTTGCTGTGCTTCATCGCCGGTTCCGCTCCTGGCCTGGTGTCTACTGCCCCCAACGGGCTGTGCTGGTAGTCATGGCTGCAACAACTGGGCCAAGGAATCCGGGGACACACCACCCCAGTACGCCATTTCAGAGGGCCCCAATTGCCTCGCACACTGCCCTGACCACAGCAGGCGGCGAAATGACGAGTGCCCCACACGTGGAAGGGTCGAACGTGAGTAACAACCGATACGCAATACGCCAGGGCCCGAACCTGGCGAGCTACTGAACATACGCTGATACGTCACCCTGCCCTAGTACCTCATTCGTGCGTCAAATCAGTTGCCAGCAGACGCACTACGGAATGGTGTCGGCCACCCGATCCGTGAATTCATTACAGTGATCTATAGGGTTGGAATGTCAGCGTAGTCGGACGATACGCGTGCCATTAAAGTTCAACGAGATAAATTGCTGTAGCGCCACGTTCTGGTGCTCTTGACGGCGTCCATCCGGCCACGTCACCACGATTGTCACGGGCTGCGCATCCGGCAGTCCAAAATGTAACCATTCAGTCGAGCTTCCTCCGAAACTCGGGGTACCAATAACGTCGCGACGCATTCGAAGCGATCCTCGGGTCACATCGACGCGAGCACCAACCACCGGCGATAGGGTCGGGTGCTCCAGTCGGACTTGGAGCCAATAGCCCTGTTTCTCAAAGTCATTGCGCAAAAGCTGCGGGGGGCCGTCGACGTTTTGAATGAAGATGTCGATATCCCCATCATGATCGATATCTGAAAACAGCGCAGCTCGACTGTTCCATACCGGGTCGAGGCCGCCGGGTGCCGCGTCAAATCGACGGAATCGATTCGAACCATCGTTCATCAAGGCAAGATTCGGCTGGCCACCACCCGGGCACCCTACCCCGAGCGGAATACCATGCGCCGCAAAAAAATCGAGGTCGCCATCATGGTCCCAGTCAAAAAAACCGCCGCCCCAGGCAGAAAGCCATGCCGTCGTATCGAAGCCAAATGCATCCGAAACCAGGGTGTAGCTCTCACCGGTCCATTGAAAGAGCCTATCCCCACGCTCACCGTCATCCGCGACCCAAAGTTCTAGCGAGCCATCCCCGTCGAAATCGACCGCATCGAACCCCATCGCTGACGTCAGAATATCTTCAGGGAACGCATACTCTGCCGCAAAGCTGCCATCAGCACGCGGACGATAAATGATATCTCGTCGTAAGCCTTCGGACCCAACAAAGATATCCAGCTGACCATCGCCATCCATGTCTACAACCGCTGCGGCCTGGGTATACATATCATCCACCGGTTCCAAGTCCGCCGCAGACCACGCGCTACCACTTAGAAGTAGCCGATCCACTCCAGCGGGTTGACCACCAAAGTAATTCCTACCGAGGACGACGCCTTCGTCTGCTTTACCCGCTGCGCGACGCTGTGGATTGGGCTCGAAGCATTCTTCAGCCGCATCGTCTTCATCCGCTTCAAACCCATCGTCAAATGCGACCAACAGCCGCCCGAGGTATATGTCTAACCTGCCATCTCTATCGAAGTCACCGAAACTCGCAACGGACGGTTCCCCGTCAGGCCCCAACGGGGCAAGCATCTTGGGGGGAGCAAAATACCCCGTCCCATCGCCGGCAAGAATGAGTTCCCCCCCCAAGGTAAGTGCGAGAACGTCATCAAAACCATCCCCGGTTAGCTCGGCGACATAAAAGGTACTTGCAGCGTACGGTAGCTCCACCGCCCAGCGAGGATAGAACGACCCGTCCCCGCGATTAACGAGCACCACTAGCTGCTTTTCATATGGCAAAAGCAGGTCATCAAACCCGTCACCATCCACATCCACCAATGAGCCTCCGCGCCGAAAACTAGTAATGAGTGAACCTGACCAGGCGGTAATATCGGTGAACCCTGACAGAGGAGAGGCTGAAGGCGAAGGCCCGGGAGAACCAGGATCGTCAAAGAGCGCTGGTGCAGCTTGCTCGTCAGTCGCACTACTACAGCTCGGAAGAGCCACCAGCGCGGTGAGCCACCAGCAGGCGATGCCCAGGGAAGCTCGTTGACGATATTTGCGTCGCACGCTGAGAGAGTACGAACACTCGTCCCTTCATACAACTAGCGAAAGCCTACGGGACGGATGCTTTGTCGGCCACGTCATATCCTGAGCAAGTAGCGCATGATTACGGTATCGACAAGGAAGAGCGGGGACGGCGATGACGCGTGGTGCGGTAGTGCAAACACGGAGATGTCGCTACCACATCCGATGAGCTAGGTATCTGGCCTTGGTGATTGGCTCGTGGAGGCGTTACTGAGTAAAGGAGCTCCTAGTTTCAGAGTGTCTCACCCACCAGCTCAAACCGAGGAGTATCAGACCCTCCGCGCACCATGACGTGCACTGTCACTGGTGTATCCACATCGACTTCGCACGATTCATTTGAATCCGGCATGAAGGGACGGCAATCGTAGAGTTCGACTGACGGCCGACTACCCACGCGCACATAAAGGTCAGCATCCCCATTACCGCTCATGCTAAAGCTGTACCGACCACTGGCAAGCTGTACCGTATCGAAGAAGGCTTCCTCTCCCGACTTCAGACTACCTGTGGCGTTCATGCCCTCCCAGTCTGTTACCGTGGGCATAGTATCCGATTCGCCATATCCAGGAACATAGACATTGTCGTGCTCGCCAGTGACGAGGACTACCTCAGATTCGTCAATATCATTGAAAATTTGCTCGTACGTCTTGGGGTTCTCAATATCCACGAGGCCTTCAATGAGCGCCATCGTCGCCGCAGACATTGAGCGGAAGTATGACGGCATCGCATTGGCGACAATGTCGACATATTTGGTGCCTTCTGGGTCATCCGGATTGACCGCTGCATGGGCCTCAGCAAGTGCAGAATCGATGTATGCGTAGGTATCACACCCGTTCATGAATACGATCGCATACTGGCCTTGCACCCATTCGCCCCGGCGAGCAAGCTTCCGAATATTAGCCCCTAAGCCCGCATGCCCGTTATAGACGATAAGATCCGCCGTCGGCGTCAGTTCCTCATAGCGAGTCCAAAAGCTCGTATCTGCTGTCTTGACTGAGTCAATGAGAATAGCGACTAGCCGAATACGTCGTCCATCCTCAAATCCGGCCTCAAAGACGACCTCTGGGACGTTGACACCAGGATTGGAAGGGATATCTGCCGGCATGGTCACCAGCGAGTTGTTTTGAAACTCTCTCGTGACATCCCGTAGAAAGCGATTGTACGCGGTAATGCCTGCATCACCTTCCGTCGCACCGTCTTCGTACTTTCCAAACACTGCGACCACCTCGAGTACATCGTCTTTCCAGACTTCGTGGTACTCCGGATACTTCCCCGTGGTATGAATAGGACTTGGAAAGACACTGGCATCGATACGAACGATGTCCGTTTCCTCTATCTCACACCCCCAAGTCGTCGGTCGGTAGTAGTACCAGTAAATGCCAGCATCCAGGTCGTGAGCGCTGGCCGATACGCACCGCTTACCGTACTTTTCGAGAAATGCCTCTTGCCCTGACGTACGCACATCACGCGGCAGGATGAGCTGATATTTCGTCGGGGCTTTCATTTGTCCCCAAGCGACTAGTATCCGCGCGTGGTACCGCACCGTGCATTGGCCATCACCAACCGCAGTATCGATTCTCTGGATATCCAGTTTATCGAGGCGCCCCACGGAGTTATTACCGTTCAATTGCCCCACGCTGTACAGCATCTGCGCTTCAATTGCTGCTTCCGCATTCCAACAGCTCGATGTCACAAGCTCCCCATCGAATTCAAAGTCGACGAAGCTCGCAATCGCACTGGAATCTGCTTTGCTCTTACTTGCGATGACGGTGTTGAGGTTATCCGATGGACCCGCATTCAAAACAAGTGGCGATTCCATTCCACACGCAGTGGCTAACAGTGCAAGTAACAGTGGCGTAATACAGCGCATTGAACGACCCATCATTTCATTCCTCACAAATTAAGTCCGCGACGGTCCGTTTATTCGCGCCCCAACTCCCGGCGCCCGTTATCCGTCGCGTATGCAAAGTCACGGCAGTGGTCAAAGCAGGAACCGTGCCGCCTCTTAGGCCCCACTGAATAAGGCACTATGATCATTTATGAAACACGCATTACATGTGTTCAGGAAATACTCTCCCGCGCATCCAGTACTCTGAAGACCCCACATTCCAACTACCATGCGCAACCGGACGCATGGCGTGTGAGGTGTAGTGCACTGAAATTGTCATTTCGAGCGTCACAAAGCGCGAGACATGAGGTGATAGTCTCGCGCAAATGGAAAATCCGCGGTAACTTCGATCCATTCACGATACCAAAGGCCTTGGAGCGGGCGTGATTCCAAGGTCCAATTGACATAACAAATGCTTGAGTGAGACGTACGTGAGCGATCGACTGAAAGAAATAGCTGAGCATTTACGGCATGTTCCAATGCTTTCTAGTGTGCCACCTGACTATCTTCGGGCGGTTGCTGCTACGGTAAAGCCCCAGTTACTGCGCCGACACCAAGTGCTCTTTCGCGAGGGAGAACATGGCGACAGCCTAGCAGTGGTCACAAAGGGTAGGTTAGCAGTCCGGAGACGTGTCCCAGACGGTCACGTCGACGTGGGCGTTGTATACCCCGGTGAAGTGGTCGGCGAAATGTCGTGCGTAGACCCTCAACCACGCAACGCCAGTGTCGTTGCCACCGTGGAAAGCGAAGTCCTTACATTATCGCGAAATGCCTTCAATGCCATGGCGGATCAATCCAAAACGCTTGCCGTCGCATTGCGCGGAGCGATCCTCCATGTGCTGACCCAAAGATTGCGAGAGACAAACGCACGAATCGAAGCAACACTAGCCGCCCGCGGCATCGATAGCTCAGCAGCCCTTGCTCCAATCACATTAGATGACATGCCGGAACCGGAGGATGCATCAGGGGGTCGTCTCGACCTCACCAAAGTGTCTTGCCTCCGCAATTTTGAGCTCAACGAACTCAAAGCACTTGTGGAGGTAGCTCCACCCAAAACGTATCCCGCCGGCTATGTGCTTTGTGTGGAAGGAAAACCAGGCGACTCTTGCTACATTATCGCGAGAGGTACCGTTGATATCTCGCGACGCGTACGTGGCGAAGAGCGACATCTAGCCCGCCTTAGCGATGGGGCGATGATAGGGCAACTCGCACTTATCGACGGAGCGCCACGAGCGGCTCGGGTCACAGCCGCTAGTTCAGTAGTGGCCCTGCGCCTATCCCGCTCCAATTTCAACCGCCTACTCAGTGGGCGAGGACCGTTCGGCATCC
This sequence comes from Pseudomonadota bacterium, assembly GCA_002863065.1. GTDB lineage: Bacteria > Myxococcota_A > UBA9042. The sequence continues at coordinate 4,389 of PKDL01000264.1, read as the reverse complement.
GCTTTCAGGCTCAACTCGCTGTCGCTGGCGTAAGACAACTACGTGCAGCTACAGAACGACTTGCGATGCTCATGGACGCCTCACGGCCGAGCAGAAAAGCACCCACAGACACAAAGGAGTTGTCTGTTTTGCAAGCGGCCATCGAACAGTGGGATATGGAGCTTACGCGTCTATTCGACAAGGCCGAAGAGCATATCCCGGACGCATAACCTCAGATGACATCCGAGAAACGCAGAGTCCACTTAACCAGTAGGCTTTGGAAATCTTCGTGAGCCGGACCGTTCAGCCCCACATCAATTTGATAGACGAGAAATACGTCACTTCCCGGTGCCCAAGTCCAACGGAGACGGCTTTGAATACGTAGCGAGTCTCCTAAATAATTATAGCCAACAAAGTTGGTCCACCCGAGGGTCGGAGTAAAGCCGAACGCAAATCTTGCGTTGACCACTGCGGAATTTAGGTTCGGGCGTTCATCACTAAAGGTTGCATAGTCATAGCTCGCGGTAGCTTCCAGGCGAAAAATCGAGCTTGGCCGTGCAACTAAAGATGCCCTGCCACCGACAAGATTCCCTCCAAAGTAATCTTCCCAGCGTACACTGAGCTGTGCGCTCACCACCTCTACAGAGGGTGTTCGTCCCGATAGCTCCACTACTGCACTGTCGTACGTTCCAATAGGTATTTCTATCGCACCCACAGTGAATGGCCGCTGGGCGGTTACCTTTCCGAAGCTGCCTGACAGGCCCACCTGGTAACCAGCATTCCAAATCACATCGGTCGATACTTCACCCAATGCATCCAGCAGCTCACCATCACCACCGTCAGCGATTGCATTGCCACCCAATGAAACTCGAATCTTTTCAATACCACCAGTGCCAATTCTTGGTTCATAGACCAACTCACCGCTCGCATCGTGAACATTCACTCGTCGGAAAAAACCCAAATCGGTTCGTAGACCTTCGTGATAGTACGAGTACGCAACCGTTGGACGCCACAGAAGGTCTCGCCACGTGATACGAATACGACCACCAGGAGCCGGAGCAGTAGGCGCTAGCGACGAATGTTCACCGCCGACGGCAGGCTCTCTGTCCCCGGCTTCACGTCCAGTAAACGTCACGAGAGAAAACGCTTCAATGAGTAACGGATTATTCACTCCGCGATACGCACCATCCACCCCGACTGCAAGGTTGAAATCCTGGGCATTCTCGAACGACCCGCGGTGCGTGAGCATCACCCCTACATTGGACCCGCCGCCCAACTCCAACAGACTGCGTGCCACCAAATGCGACGTCCAGGGTAGCTCTCCAGTATCTCGGGTGACTACCTGTAATAGTCCCACCCGATATGCTTTGGATGGTCGAGACACGAGCTTCAGTCCGCTCAGGATAGGAACTTCAAGACCATTTTTTAGCCCGATCCGTCTGGTGTAGAGCAGTTGGGATTGCTTGGAGACGCCGAAGGTAAAAATCTCTAGATCGGTCAGAAAAAACTCCCGCTTTTCCGGAAGAAACAAACCAAATCGATCCAAATTAATGAATTGGTCATCCACATCTACCTGAGCGAAGTCCGTATTGACGGTAATGCGCGCCGAGAATGATTGTCCCAGGCCTAGGCTGGCGTCGATGCCGCCGTTATACACCGCGTCGGTGGTCGGTGAATCGTCTCGTGCATCGCGTCGAAATCCACCCGTCACATATCCGAGAATCGATCGACCTACTCTGCGGCCAGTACCCATCTGTTGTTGGTCCCGTAATACACTGAAGCCAGTGATACGACCGTAAAGGCTCGCCGAGATCGGCGAAAATGGCGGCGGCATCAATGCCCAATCGTAGGTCGCATTGAACCTCGGATGATCTCGCGACACATTAAAGCCAATTTCATCCGGCGGGTTGGACGGATCGAGTCCCAGTGATGACCATGGAATGCGAAATTCAGCCGACCAGCCACCCGATACTATGGCAGCGCGAACGGCCCATAACGCATCGAATTCTCCCCTAAACTCTGATTCATTAATACCTCGATAGTCCAACATCGCACCCGAAGGGTTTGTCACAAACCCAAGCGTAGTGCGCCCGTCCAACGCAGCGTCGATCTTTAGGCTGACTGCGTCATCCCGAAAGATAGCGAAGCTGTCACGAACACTATTCAACCCCGATGGAGGCGCATCATCCTCACAAAAAAGGCCGACATAGACGTGCGTTTTGGTGAACGCCACTTTGAGTACCGTGCGTACTTTGGGTTGTTGTGCCAACCGCGGCTTCCGCTCGACGAATACATCACTGCTCGGAACGTCTCGCCAAAAAGACTCGTCTAAACGTCCGTCCAAGACTGGTCCATCGGCTCGGTATTGCGCGTCGAGCGTTGGCCGATCCGCATGGGCATTCAAGACAAAGACGCTGCAGAAGCACGCAATTGACGCCCAGACTTTCGGTGATTGTGTGCCATGAAAGCGCATTGGAACGGATGGTGGCTTGCTCGCCGCTAATTAGCAATTTGTAGTGGAGGTAAAATCCCCGTTAGTGATCCAACCCAGACTCATCAACCGGAATACCTTGCCTATCCAAGTACTCGGATGCCGAAGCATCACCCGATACGTGCGTCATGGCTTGGGCCACTGCCCCCGCGACCGTTGACGCGATGGCCGTACAAAAACGGTGTCGTGCTTCACTCCTAAATGACGCAAATTGACAGGTTAGCGTATTGCAGATTCGGTCCGTACCTGGCGCAGCTCCACGATCGAACCGCTCATTCAATGCATTATCGTATTGCTCGATTGCTCTGACCAACTCGTCTGTGGTTACTCCCGTGGGATCATGATCTCCGTAGAGTTCACCCAGCACGAGCCGACCAGCCACCACGGCTCCACACTCGCCTTTGCCAGTCAGCCCGCCCCGTCGCAACGATTGGTAGGCGAGGGTTTCGCGTCCGAACGTTTCCGCAATCGCAATGCCACACGATCGATGCGGCACCTCATCTCCAGCATACAGTATGCGACCGCGTTCTTCGGCTCGCTTGATGGCCTTACTTTTCATAGCCCAACCTGCGCCCGACGCGTGAGTACATGCGCATCAAAGCGATACGCAAACGCACCCGCGCGTTTCAAGGTATCTGACCATACACAGTCTGCGTCATACTCATCGGGCTCAGCATCGATCAAATTCGCTTTCGGTAATCCCAGCCGACACACTTCAATCCGTCCAATAATAGCACCCGCCTCCGATATCATGTTGATTGCACTGACCGCATTCGTGAGACTTCCTTGCGATATCACGCGATACGCCTGGGTGGTTACACCGTAAAATCTTCGGGTGCCCGTAGGTTTCACGACCGCGGGCACGTCACCTTCTTCAAGTCGTTCAGCCAACGCTTGTCCCCGGTTATCGGCGTCTGCAGCCGTAGGATCACGCATCAGCTTACGTTTGAGTACTTGCAGACGCTCTTCTAATGATTGCTTCTCCTGATTGTCTTGTATCAGTGTCCTGTCCCCCAACATCCCCGCGACTCGGGCTTCAGCTAAACGCCACGTCAGTTCTTCAGACTCCAGTGGATTCCAACAATCTGATTCCACATCCGACCGTTCGGGAAGCTGCGGGAGAGAAGACAACTCTGGTAGTTCATTACCCTGCCCTCTTGGCTTGGGTTGGGGACTCAAGAATTCTAAATGGAATCTTCCCTCGCCTTCTTTTTTGGCGATGAAGCGGACGCTGGGAAGGCTCATATCCACCCGGCCTTTGACAGACCGTATCACGGAATCTAGAACCGCATCGCTTGGCGCGATGCCGCCGACGTTCCAGTGACTGTCCGATGCACTTATCTTGTGTACTTTGGTGGCCGAACCAATACTGTCGAGTAGTGCGTCCACGACTGCGGCACGTGAATTGCCAACCTCCAGTGCGCGCTCGAGAGCAGAAATCCTCGCACGAAGCTGCATACTCTCGTACTGAATCCGGCGACGCTGATGGTAACGACCCACCAGCTTCTCGACCTGTGTCATCGAGTTCCGAATCACCTCTCGTCGATCGTCTAGGTCGGGGTTGTAACAGTGCTCATCAAGCGACTCCTTTACCGCTTCTCCGCCAGCGCCGGCCTCGAGCTTTAAGCTCGCCGGTTGCCGGGTCGGCCACAATACCACCACGATGAGGAGCGCCGTAAATAACAGCGCCATTATCCAACGCATTCTACGTTCCTACGCAAGCTCGAACAGTGACGATGCTGCGAACTCCACATGCACTATTCGATACCGTTTCGGTTCGAAATTCCCCACTCTGTGCTGCACTGACCCTTACGTGCGGCGAAAGGATACCATGAAGTCATGTTTGCGTCTTCATGGGTCGTATTTCCTGACCGCGTAGGAGTCTGGCGATGCTCATCAGACAGCGCACTGATCGTCTA
>PKDL01000281.1 GCA_002863065.1 Pseudomonadota bacterium | reverse complement strand
GGCCACTGCAATACGGCCTTCGACGGTATGCATTGCGATTGCGCCACCACCGGTGCCTTGACCGGGGAGTCGGTTACCGCTCGCCCTTGGGCCAAGAGCAACGTTGTAGCCAAGTGCGGTTGAGACTTCGCCCCCACGCAATCCCGGTCCCTTCATATGCGGCGCACGCGCTGACTCGTACAACACCGCCTGTCGCCCAGTATCATGAACGATGGTGGTGGTGGTGGTGGTGCATGCCAACGAACTAAGGATGAAAACAATCGCAAGTAGGCAAATAGAAGGTCTTAACATCGTGCTCTCCAAGGCATATAGACAGCGGCTTGCGAGCAGATAGAGCACATGGTGTGCCAAGACAGATGTTCGTTAGTCGAGGTTTATAGGACGTTTTCGGTTGACTGAAGGACCTTCATGCGGACAAGAGGAGGCGCATTATTGGGCCGGAACCGCCTTCGTTCTGCCTACTCGGTATGGTGTTGGCGTAGGTCCACCATCAACGAACGCAACATAGCAAACATGACGAATAGAAGAGGGAACCCAACCAATAGCGAAGCGGTCTGAAGCACAGTCAGCCCTCCGAGGAACATGAGGCTCAAGGCAACTCCGGCAAGGACGAAAGCCCACACCAGCCGGTGCCAGCGGGGGGGCTGTCCGTCGCTGGGGAGATTTTTTGATGCGGTCGCGGCTAAGGTGAAGGCAGCAGAGTCCAATGATGTCGCCACAAAGATGAAGCTCAGGATGAAAAAGACGACGCTCACGACGGTTGGCATTGGTAAGTAGTTCAGAAACTCCACGACTACTTGTGGCGCGTCCAGGCTTCCACCTGCGGCTTTTGCAGCTGCCAATTGCGCTGTTATTCCCGGTGCCTCATTCGCCACCATGGCCATGGTGCTATGGCCTAGAACAGAGAATCCAAGCCAGCATGCTGCGCCTCCGCCGATGGCACAGCCAATGACGACCTGTCTAATGGTCCGCCCATATGAGATACGTGCGATAAACAGGCCCATAAACGGGGCCCAGGCGAGCCACCAGGCCCAAAAGAACACGGTGTTATTAGCGGCGAAGCTATTGTCAGAGCCCGCATCCATGGTGAGGCTCATTTCGATGAAGTGCTGAAGCATAAGGCCTAGGCTGTCAGCTGCCTGGTTCATGATGAAGCCTGTTGGTCCCGCGAGGGCTACGAATAGCAGCAAAACAATCGCCAGGCCTACATTGATATCGCTGAGTAACTTGATGCCCTTATCCAGGCCTGCGCTGACGCTATAACTGAAGAGTGCCGTCAGCGCGACGAGGATGGCAGTATCCAGTGCCATGCCACGCTCTACGCTAAACAAGTCACTCGCGACAGCGGATAGCATTGGTACGCCGACGCCAAGTGAGGTTCCAACTCCCCCTACCAAACCGAAAATAAAGAGGACATCGATAATTTGCGATAGTGCCGGCTTGAATGCCTCTGGCAGGCTGTGTTCGCAAGCCGCGGACACGCGTAACGTATTTGTTTGCTTCACGTGTAACACATACGCAATTGGGATCGTCGCCAGTGCGTAGACTGCCCACGCTGAAATACCCCAATGGAAAAAGCTATATGCACCGGCCCAATCCGCGGCACGTAGCGATTCGGGTTCGACACCAGCGAGTGGTGGGGGAGAAAGGTAATAGCCGAACCATTCGGTGGTACCGAAATATAGAAGATTGCTGCCGATACCTGCGCAGAATAGCATGCCGAACCACGAGATATCGCTGTAGGCGGGTTCTGCATTCTGCGGACCTAGTCGTATTGCACCGTATCTTGATGTACTAAGCCAACCGAGCCACACGAGGGCAAAGAACACCGCGCCGAGGAATAGCCAGCCGAGGTCATGCGTCAGGTAGTGATGCACCGACTGCATGTGTTTCAGGCTCGCTTCGGGGAACGTGAGTAATAACCCTGTTACCCCCAGAAGTACGATCAGCGCCGGCCAGAAAACCTGCGCATCAAGCAATATCACGGATGGTTCATTTGGGCCTTTTACGATCGTATGATGCGAAGAGTCGTCGCTGTCCGTAAAGGGGCCTTCCATGTTCATCGGTATACCACAGGTGATCTGTAAAAACTGGGCGCATACGTTTATGAGTGGAGATTGATCGGGTAGACGTCTGAGCCTGCGACTCGAACCTCCTGTACACACCATGCGCTGAGTCAGAGGATAGCGACATGATTGGTGATCAATTCATATTAAATCCGATCGTTTCGGCGATTCATGAGACCACTTTACCCACGGTACCCGAGAATGTATGGCCTTGGCTCGTCCAGGTCGGTTCTGGCCGTGCGGGCTGGTATAGCTGGGATTGGATCGATAATTTGGGTCGGAAAAGCGCGATACGTATTCTTCCCGAATATCAGCATCTCGAGTGTGGTGATATTGTGCCTGGTTACCCCGGAGCCACGCGGATGTTCGTCGTGCGAGCTATCTCGCCCGGCAGGCACTTAGTACTTGCGGTGCCTAGTGCCTCGTCTGGTGATATCGCCACGTGGACGCTGGAGATCGCTTCCGGAGAGGATGAGTCGACCGTGTTACGTTCCTGTCTGCGGATGGGACCGGTACGTCTGGCAGGGATTTCGATTCCGTCCTGGTTGATTGCGTGGCCCCTTCGAGTTGGTCATCATATAATGCAGACCAAGCAATTTCGAGAGCTGCAAAAGCGATGTGGATGAATCAGTCCGCTCGGTATACATGACGCATTATGTGGTGGAGTATCTGTGAACCAGGAAGACAGACACAAGCAACGGGTTCGAACGTTCTACCCGAAGACGTTCATCGAAACATCACGAGGGTATTGGGTCACTTTATTAAGCATCGCATGTGCACTTTCGGTGGTGATGGCCGCAACGGGATGCGCCACGGATAATGACACCACCCCCAGGTCGGACCGTTCGGATGATATTGCGAGCGATGGCGGTGACGGTGTCGACAGCGTTGACATTCAGGATACGGGAGTCGTCGAGCAAGACGCTACGGTCGATGGGGAAGATTCAAACGAAGACTCGGTCTCCCCGTTGGACGATATTGAGGACAATATTCAAGTACCAGATCCATTCGAGCAGCCAGACTTTTCCATCTCTATTTCCTCGGACGTACTCATTGAACATGTCAACCAGTTGCTGGGATTCCACTTCGGGGTACCAGTAGCGCGACATGTCTTGACCTCTGTAGGTGCGTGTCGGGTGATTTGCAATCAGGAAATACTTGGGGCGACCTGTCGACCCTTGATGATGTGGAGCGATGACACGGCATCAGTACAATGGATAGGCGTATCTTGGTCCGGTCGGATAAAGGCTAGTAGCTGCACTCTGGAAGTGGTCGAGGAGAATGTCGCCACCGATACGTCGCCACTGATATCCGCGGTAGATGGAGTCTATACCATTGATACCGGAGGACAGACAGCTCTGTTAGATCCGACAAGTAGCGATGTGTTGTTGGAAGACATTGGCGGTATTTCCGGAACCGTAATGCGTCTGCGGTTGGTCGATACCGAAGGATCGGTTTACACGGGAGAGGTGACATCTACGAACCTTGTGGTGAATGACGCATCCACATCGATTCTGCACCTGCAAGGGGATTATGTACGGGCTGACCCGCCATCTACATTCAATGCCTTCGAAGTACGGATATACGCGAATGCGGGTGCGGCGCATTTGGGGTTAGAGCACAAACTCATCGTGACCAGCGATGCGATTCAAACACGTGAGATTGCTTCCTTGACGGTGGAGATTTCCGGAACTACGCCAAGCAGTAATCCGGATACTGACTTGCTATTCGATGCGGTCGACCATGCTCGGCTCACTGTAGGCACATCTGTTAGTGACTTCGAACACAAAGTTGGGGCCCTGGAAGTGACGACGGACGGGTATACACTCGGACTGGGTCTGCGCCATGCACATGAAGAGTATCCTAAACGTCTAACGACCTCATCGCCGGATGAGGGTTTTCGTCTTGTTGCGGACTTATGGCCTATCAAGGACGGAGACAAGGCACTCATAGATACGCATCCCAAAGGCTTGAGAAATGAGTTGAAAGACGTGGATAAGTGGTTTTGCGTCGGTGCATTAGATTTCATCCTGAATGTGAATGGGATACCCGCTGAACCCTGCCTAGACTGGGTGACGGCAACGGAAGCGGAGAAGTTGGATCTTGTGGCGCAGCTCGCGGTGTATCCAGACGCCCCGGTGATTTTGAGCGATTTTGTGGGGGATATTTCACAGCTCGATGATTTTGTGGAGACATGTGGTGATCTCTGCACCTCACGGTGGATGATCTACGACAGCCGAGGCGATTATCGTCGGACTGCACAAGGTATTGCCAAAACCCACTGGCTTGCCGTTTCGGCAATACCTGGAACCGTAGAGCCGATCATCGGAGCAGTAGATGCAGAGCCATTCGTACGTATCGCGCCCGAATATATCGCGTCTACTGAAGTATTCGGCCGGTACTTTCCTGCGACGGAAGGACGATTTGAGGACATCGAATCATTTATTGAAGAGGCGTATGGGGCGCTGCAGGGTGATGCGCCGCCACTATACGGGGTGCTACGTAACGGGGTGCACTATAATCAGCACGCAAAGACCGTCCTCGCCACTGCGCACAGCGCAAATAATGAGCCTGAAAAGTACTTAGGATTTTACAATCAGGAAGCGCACGACATTGTTGATATGCTGTGGTGGCGGTATTTACGCACGGGCTCCCGAGCAAGCTATGTCGAAGCGATACGGTCCTCCAGGTACACAGCCGACTTGCTTACCGTGTGGGATTACGCCGAGCCAGGTCGGGTAGGGCTGCAGCGGCGTCATAGCCTCTACCCCTGGTCAGATATCTCACCGTCTCACACCTTGACCGGAGGGGTGCTGACGGCCCACCTCCTGTCTGGTTTGAATCGGTATCGGGATGCTGTACTCCTAGGCGGTCAGGCGGCGCTTGCTCATTATTCCGAGGATTCAGGTCTGTTTTCTGCTCTCCCTGTTGCGGCGTATCCAGAGGTGGCCAATAGCGGGACCTCTCTTCGTGGGCATACGGCATTGTGGCACGGCGCAATGAATGCATTTCGACTATCCGGTGATCCAGAGTTACTGGCGGCGATCGATGGCTTTGCCAACACCCTGGTAGCCGCGCAAAAAAGCAGTGGACTCCTTCCATCGCAAATCGCGCTTGATGGTGACGGGGCCTTGTACGGAAAGAACTCACAGGGCTATGGCATGTCCGTAAGTCGCGCCGTTGCCGACTACCTACGGTTTTTCCCGGCGTCAGACGACATGGTGGCGTTGCTTCACAATGCCGCTGCATATCAGGTCACGGACTCTGCATCTAGCGCGTTATTCAATGTACAGGCTCGATACTTTGAGCTGTTGGGCGAAGCCTACTTTCAGGACGACAATGATGCTGCCATGCTTCCTGGTTCTCCGTCCCTGCTGATCGGGAGAGAATTTTTGGAGCGCGCCCTCGCGTCCGGGCCGACGTCAGTGACGACACGTTTCCTAGGAAGAGGTATCGGTTTTTTACTGGCCGCCGCTGCCGACTGGGAGGACGGTAATCCGTTATTAGCCACAGATGCGCAAAAACGCGGAGCTGCGGTCTTTAGCGCATGGCAAGAGTATTTCTTTGCTCAGCCATTAGACATCGGTGGCGTTGAATTACGAAGGCCCCCACTAGGTAATCTCACTGCCTACGTGGCAGAAGCGACCGATCGTTGGTCTACCATTGAGTACCGCGCTAGATACGTTTCTAAGTGGTACGGGGTGAATGCGCGGTTAGAACTCCGCGAGCCAAATGGTGATGTCATCTGGTGTAAGGATTACTTCAGTTGTACTAGTGACACTGAAACCGAGTCCTGTGTGCTCGAATCACCGTGTGCTGTAGACAGCGATATCGGTGTCATCGAAGAATGTACGTTACCTAACCCCGTCGGTAATACCGACTACCGTTGGCCTGGCGATACGTGCAAATTACAAATTCCGCTGGATGGTGTGCTTGGTTCCTACGAGCTGACGGTGTCGGACCATCCTGGAGTGTCCCCGGACGTTGATCCCAATAGTGAGTTCAAAAAACGTAATATTGCCTGGACTTTTACCACGGACGCTACCGGAACCGATGAAGGCGTGGACGGCGGATTACTGGTTCCTCTTGGCGAACCTCTCACCTATGAAGCGGCTCGTTCTCGGTTGTGTTTGAAAGACATAACCGAAGGGGTGACTCTCGTTTTATCTTCGGAAAATATTTTTTCCGGATTGGCTGCTCTTTCAGCCACCGAGGATGCAGTGTCCCTCTACAAGCTCGATTTCGGGTGGTCAAGCCTACCTGCGACGGTTGAGTTCTCTTTGACAGACGACGGATGCTATCGTGTTCACTCCGAGCTGAACTTCGGAAAGAGCCACATGGCGGCGCGATTGACGCAAGAGTCGGGTGAACCTATCACCGCGATTATCGGGGGCATCCAGCATGGAGGGCTGTTGCCGATGACGAATTCTCACTTCGAGTCGGTAGACAACCTCACGGAAGGGTGGCTGTTACAGCAAGAGGAAGAGGCCAACGTATCTGTAGTGCCCGCGGAGAATGCTCTGGAAGGTACACAGTCCATACGGTTAGTCGGAAAAACGACGCTTCGATACAACTTAGAGACTCCGGTAGCCGGACCTTGGCTGATACGCTATCTATCGCAGACATCGACTGCGGAGCCTACGACCAGCTGCTGGGTGGAAATACGGCAAGCATATACGGCCGTTGCAAACCCAACGCTTACTTACTCCACTAAGCCGAAATGTTTCCCGCAAACCGGTGGAGTATCGCGTGGTGAATGCCGATTTGAACCCGTAAAGGCGCATCCAGTCACGGGTGACGAATTAGTACTCGTATCCCTTGCTGTGCGGTTAGGCTCCACGTTCGATGACGGCGATGGTAATTATTGTATCTTCGACGAGTTACGAGTATTTGAAGCACTTGCTGACTATTGACGGCATCGGGGATTCGCAAGGCATTCTTTCCGCTAGAATTACGCCATACATATAAAATGCTTCGTAATCATCTGATGGCTGCCGATACTTATACTGGTTGCCTTGATTTGGGCTGGTCGAACGGCATTATGACGTGTCGAGGCGTAGGGCATCTAGGCTGAGTGTTGGAGAATAGAAGTATTTGGTAGCTCCTAGCGATCACGTATTGACCTTTACGGCACATTTTCAGCGTGCTCACGAAGTGGTAGAGCAGGTACTGAAAGGTGATGCTGGAAGTGTGCCCGGCATGAGTGGGACAGGCTCTGTCCATGGCGCCCTCATACTGACGAATCTTCGGCTCGTGTTCGTGAGTCAGGATGGTAACACCCCTCATCTTCATACCATTGCGATTGAAAGCATTTATTCCGTAAGTGAAGAAGAGTTTTCGGGAGTTCCACAAGTCGTCTTTGAGGGCTCCGATTTTCGGCTAACTCTTTCCAAACTACAAGACAGACAAACATTCATCGATGCGCTCCAGAATCGTCTCCAACCGACGATTCCCAGTCGCGAACTGGCACCAGTCGACCTCACTACCGCTGATATTGAATTGGAAGCTCTCGAAGACATTGAGCCTGAGCCCGAGCTTGAGCCAGCTGTGCCGTGGCTTTCCAATCCATGGTCACGTGATGGTCGCATCGTGGCAGCCCTCTTGGTGGGCATGCCTCCGCTGGGTACGTATCTTATATGGTCCAATCCAGAGTGGGCAGAGCCTTGGAAGAAATGGGGATCAGCCGTCTGGAGTATCGCTTTTTTAGTGCTGTTGGGTGCTGCAGTTGGTGGTGAGTCTCCGAATGCTGGGACCTTTACTCCGGCGTCTGGCCCGACGAAAGCATTGGGACAAGAAGCGCCGGAAGGTGATTTGAATGCGGTGAGTGCAGGGGTGGATGAAACTGGTCCGCAGGAGCAGGATACGGAAGCGCAGTCCGACCCTCTTCTCGAGGGACCTCCGCCAGTGCCTATTTACGACGATGTGCGGACGGCGATCGATGAACAAACAGAGTTTCATTTTGAGGATGGAGCGCTTGTAGACGGGGATCCAGGTTCACCCGTCTATGTCAATCTGCCGCTGGCGGGTTGGGAAGCACCCAAGCAGGTGGAACAAATGACCACAAAAGCGATGGTCCAATTAGCGCTAACCGTACTTATTTACACCGAGTCTGAAAGAACGCACGTATACGTCACACCGGTCCGTCAAGCACCCGACGGGCATGGTGCCATCGCACAGGACACTCTGCGTGATAAACGACGACAGCTGGTGATACAGCGGCCCATCGCACTAGAGATTGTGCGTTCGATGTTGGGGGTGCGTCAATTCACCGATCTCGTTCGAATGGAGGGTGATAAGCCGGTGCCGACTGCCGAAATGCGGCGGGCTCTCGGTGCAGATTCAATGCCTGGCGCTCGGCTGATGTTCGAAGCCTTCGCGAAAGAGCAACCACTTCGCGACCGGCGTGCCGAACTTTTCGACGCGTTACAGGTGTCTTGTGGCGCGATGCCAATCTACGATGAGCAAGCAAAAATGGTATGCGGTGTTGACGTGCTAGCGCGAGATATGGCGAAAGACCCGAAGAGCATGACGGTTGAAAACTGTAGCCGCCCCATCCTGACGGAGCAGTGTTGGAGTTTTACTTGCGATATCACGGGGCGGGACCCGAATGGGGTGTTTACGACCGTAACGCGTGAATTACACGCTGCCCATCCGTCAAGATGCGTACTCGCAGCCAGGTAAAAGACCGTGAGTGTATCGACAACAGTAGTACGTGAGCGACACCGCAAGCGCCCTTGAACTTTAGGCGCCAGTATTCTAGAAAATCAGGGTGCGCATACTAGCTATAGACTACCATCTTGTAATGCCCGACGTGGTCGCTGAACTACAAACGCGCGGCTACACTGTGGATGTACTCCCGACCAAGGGATTGTCCGTTGACCAACTTCAGGCGGGCTGTCGAGACGTTGACCTCGTGTTTGGGGTGAACTATGCACCGGCTATTGCCTCCATTTGCGGTGCGCTCGCCAAACCCTACGTAAGCTGGACCATCGATCCCTTACCGAACAGTCGGTTACGGCCCGTACCTAACGTCCGCCCCGACCTATGCCTCGCATTTGCTCATAGTAGTGAAATGGTCAGTGCTCTGAAAAATCTCGGTCTCACGGTTAGGCGGCTCCTCCTGGCGGCAGCAAGCGAGCGCAGACGTCCAGTAACGAACGATGGCGCACTAGCATCTTATCGCTGCGACGCATCTTTCGTGGGCTCCTCACTGATGAGTGAGCTCACCTCCCTCGATGCTTTGATGAGTGCACATTCCGCAGACGATCTGATGGAAAAGACGCTTCTGTGGGCAGAGCATGTGCTGAATGATGCGTCATTACGTTCGTCCTTTGCCGGTTTTAGCTCGTTGGGTGGACCAGCTGTATTACCCTCATGGCTGACGGCACGCATACCGAAAGCAGTACATATGGATTTGATGAGCCATTGCGACGGTCTTATCGCCTGGCTTTATCGCAGACGTGCAATATCAGAGCTGCAGGGAATAGATGCGAAGGTCTCCGTATATGGTGATGTCGGTTGGAGTGACGTCCATGATGGTTATGTAGGACCAGCAGACGGTGGAGACGAGCTGACAACTATTTACTGCGCGAGCGCGGTGAACTTAGATATCCCGCGGCTGTATCAACGTAACATTCTTACGATGCGCGTCTTTGATATTTTAGCGTGTGGCGGGTTTGTGCTGACGGAATCTAATGCCAGTCTGGCGGAAGTCTTTACGGCCAATGAGCATGTCGGTACCTATGCAGATTATTCTGAATTGGCGCAACGACTGCGTTGGTGGTTGGATAATCCGGCCGCTCGCTCCGATGCCAGCGCCGCTGGTCAAGAATACGTTTTGCAACACCATACTATCGCCAAACGGGTTGATGAGATTCTTGATGCGGTCACTGCGCTCACATGGCTTTAAGTCGGTGGCGACCGTATTCAGGTACTAGGTGATAAGACGCCAAATTGCGATGTAGTGGCATACAGCCCCAAGTATGACCAGCACATGGAATATTTCATGAAAACCGAAGACGGTAGGGAATGGGTCTGGCCGTCGCTTGGTGTATATCGCAGCTCCAAGTGTATACAACACGCCCCCTAGGATGAGGAGCATGAAACTGAGCGTGTCGAACGTTTGGTATATAGCAGGGAGTGCCGGTATTGAGACCCAACCCAAGGCCACATAAACCGCGGAGTTGATTATCCGTGGCGCAGTGGGCCAAAAGGCACTCTTCATTGCACCGAACGTGGCTCCACCCCAGACCGCAGGGAGTAGCCAATCAGTGCCTGTACCTTGCAGGGTCCAAATGAACGGCGTGTAGCTTCCGGCGTTAAATAGGTAGATCATGGAGTGGTCGATGGTGCGTAGGATCTGCCGTCGTTTGATGGGGTGAAACGGCACATGGTAGGCGCCACTGATCGCAAAAAGTAGAAACAGGCTGGTTCCATAAATGGTTGCCACGGTTTTGGCGTCTGGCACAGCCGCGCGAACTAAAATGAACGCAGCCGGCAGAGCGAACACGGCGCTAAAGAGATGTGACCGCCCTCGCCAGGTAGGTTTCTGTCTTAGAGCGGGCTCAGAAAAAGTCATGAGTTAGCGTAGTGTAAGGCGAACTGCCCACCAATTACTAATCTGTTTCTCGCGCAAGCGAAATAGGTTCCGTTGTTGCACTTGAGGTCACGTTCAGGCCGCAACCTGATCTGAACACTATACCCACGGGTGGAATCATGGCAGGGTCCGCCCGGCAGACGGTGAAAAATGCCGGAGGTTGTTGTGTCAGAAGGCCTATTTCCGTATTCGATTCAGCTGTTGCGTCGCATTGCTGAGGCGTGCCACGTAGATGGTCTACCGGAGTCGCGAAACGCAGCCTTGCGTTTACTAGCAGTCCGCATGCGGGAACATTTGGGACATACCTCCATTTCCGGCGGCGAAGTCATTGGTGCGGCATTGTTACAAGATGCACTCCGTAAGATTCTCTCCCACCATATCGAGCACGAGAATCCCGGCGGATTGACGCGCGCCTTAGATGCGTTGCAAACACGGTTGGCTGCGACTGTGTCCGAGCAGGTATATGCAGCGTTTGTGACCTTGTATGCCACCCGGATAGACAACCCGGAAACCACACTTG
>PKDL01000014.1 GCA_002863065.1 Pseudomonadota bacterium | reverse complement strand
GTGAGCGTGGCGCACGAGGTCCTCTCTTCAGAAGCGGAACGCCTGCGACAATTTGATGGAGAAGACCAGGCAGAACGCATCGCTATACTTCGGCTGACGGAACGTGCAATTCAGACCGCTTGCCGGCGTATCTACGAGAGAGCCCAGAGAAACCCCGAAGAACGAGGCATGGGAACCACTCTCACACTCATATTGTTCAAGGGTGGCCGCGCCTTCATTGGTCACGTAGGAGATTCGAGAGCGTACCTTTACCGCAACAATTCAATACACCAACTCACCGAGGACCACAGTCTCATTGCTGACATGCTGAAGTCTGGCCGAATCCGGTCTATTCATGAAGTCGATCCAGCATTCAGGAATGCGGTTACCAGAGCTGTCGGAGTTCATCCAACCGTCGAGGTCGACACACTCGACTTACCTATCCTACCAGGAGACCGTTTTTTGCTGTGCTCCGACGGATTGACTGGATACGCAGATTTGAAGACGTTGCTCGACTTCATGACACGGTTCCCAAACGAAGAAGCTTGCTGTGACCGACTAATTTCATTCGCAAACGATGCGGGGGGCGCCGACAATATAACCGTTGTGATGCCGACTGTTACCGAGACTGATACTGACGATTCTCGTACAGAACGCATATTAGAAATTGCGAGCAACCTGACACTGTTTAGATACCTGAATCACGCAGAACTGATGCGCGTAATGGCAATCGCGAGTGAACGAAAAATCCCCCAAGGGCAACCGGTCTTTATTCATGGGGAGCTTGGGGATGAAGCATTCGTCATCTTGCAGGGGCGTGTTCAAATCCGATCCGCGAATGTCGTCATTGCGCTGCTAGAGGAAGGGCGACATTTTGGTGAAATGTCGCTGGTAGACAATAAGCCTCGCGCCGCCGATGCGGTCGCAGTCGAAGATTGCCGTCTACTCGTGCTCTCCCGTGGTGCGTTCCATGACCTGATGCGCAGAAATCCTGTGTTCGCAGTCAAGATGCTTTGGAGCTTCGTGAAAGCAATGACTGGCCGGTTGCGATACACGACGAACGAACTTTCATTAGTGAAAAGCCTGTTCCAAGCAACCAATCCCGACGAAGCTGACAAGCTGCCAGCAGCGTGGCTCCCCCCTGATGCACTCACTACCCTCGCGAGGAAAGCCAAGGGCCCCCGTACTAGTGACTCAATTGCATCAGTGCGGCCCCCACCTATACCGGTATCGGCCAAACCAGGAGATACCGCAACGACGGTAGCCGATGGAACGACCGAGCCATCAACAGATGCAGATGTACCGACGACGGAGAGCACTTGAAACTGCTCCTAGCTGCAACACTCATTTGGTGCATATTGGGATGTCGCGAACGCTACCCCGATACTACCGCGCTTGAACGGGCACGCACGCACCGTACAGCAGCAACTAGCGGACGAGGGGTTATAGAATCAGGGCCACCGGAAGCAATAACGGCTCGCTTGACTGGTGGCACACTGTTCTTTTCCGATGACTTTGAACGAGACATGCTCGGTCCAGAGTGGAACGCCAGTGCTTCCACCTGGAAATTAGTAGATGGCACCATTGTGAATCACCATGCCGATAATGCCGGTTTTTGGTTGTTGAAAGAACTGCCCGAGGGAGATATCCGTATCGAGTTCGATGTCCGCTCGGACTCTTACAGCACTCGAAAAAATGGGAAAACGGCAGAGGTTTTTCCCGGCGACTTGAAATGCGAAGCATTCAATACAAAACCGAAGCACCAGACGGGCTATGTATTCATCTACGGCGGCTGGAACAATCAGATAAATAGGATTGCGCGTCTAGAAGAGCACGGCGATGGTGAAGGCGCACGAGTTGAAGATGGCGTGTCACAAAAAGTCGTCGCGGGTCAGACATACCGAATGAAGGTAATTCGCGTAGGTAACACGGTCGCGTGGTACGCCGACACAACATACCTTGCTCACATGACAGATGAGGACTTCATCTCTGGGCGCTACTTTGGATTTAACAACTGGAGGAGCCACCTCACATTCGACAATGTGGAGGTGTTCGCCCTGGCGGACCAAAAATAAGTTCGTAACCCCGCTGCGGCCGACGTCGCACCATGCGGAACCCCTCACAACGAGGTGGGCTCCATGGTTACCGCATTAGGCTTCTCGTCGAAGCGAGCTTGCACACCGCGGTTAGGGAAAGATCCCGGATATAAAAGTAGGGATTCTGCAATAGGTACTGTTCGCGCACCGTGCAGGGCTACCCTCACAGCATAACCGGGAAAACCAACGACGCAAGTACTGTGTGTTTCCTAACGTGCGGAAAATCCATGCTGGACGCGTCGACCGCCGATTAGGTGACAAAAATCAAACGTCACGACACCAACGCTTTGATAGCCAAAAACCAACACGCTTCAGTTGACATGATGTTTCGCCGGCGGCATCACTTCAGAATGCAAGCAGCGATCATTAGAGAGCATGGCGGCCTCAGTGCTATCCGCGTGGAATCGGTACCGACCCCAACCTTCAGTGAAACTGAGACTCTCATCCAAGTCAAAGCCTGTGCAGTAAACCACATGGACTTATGGGCACGGAAAGGCGTAGCAACGTACAAGTACCCACTACCGTTGATACCGGGATGCGATATTGCCGGCATAGTCGTCGACGGTGGCCATCACACACCGGGAACAGAGGTCATTGTTGCTCCTGGTATTTCATGTGGCGTATGCACCGAGTGCCTGGAGGGCTCCGATAATCTTTGCAAGCAGTACGGGATATTGGGTGAGACACGCGATGGGGGGTGCGCAGAATTCGTGGCTGTACCCACCGTCAATGTGATTCCCAAACCATCTGCAATAAGCTGGACCGATGCGGCTGCGTTCCCACTCACCTTTCTCACTGCGTGGCACATGCTCGTATCCAAGGCACAAGTGCGCGCCGGCGATACCGTACTTGTCCATGCAGGTGGCTCTGGAGTTGGCTCAGCTGCCATCCAAATTGCGCGGTTACACGGAGCGAGGGTCTTTACCACCGCAGGTACCGACGCGAAGTTGGCAAAAGCACGCGCGTTAGGCGCCGATATTGGATTGAACTATAAAACTAATCCGGATTGGTCGAAAAAGGTATATCAACTGACAAACAGGCGGGGCGTGGACATTGTTATCGAACACGTCGGTGCAGCCACTTGGGACCACTCTATCCGAGTACTCCGACGAGGCGGACGACTCGTCACATGCGGGGCAACAACGGGCGGCGAAGTGAGTCTGCATCTACAGCGCCTCTTCTTCAAAAACCTTGAGATCCTTGGTTCAACTATGGGTACCAAAGCCGAACTGCATCGAATCGTGCACCTCATGGCAAGCGGTGACCTCAAACCAATGGTAGACCAAGTGCTACCCCTCGCCGATATTCAAGAAGCACATCGAATCCTTGAGGCTCGAGAAGCGTTCGGGAAGGTCGTCATCACCCCGTAGCCGGGGACTTAACTTCGATATCGAATAGCTCTTTGGTGAGCATCCCCCGTTCGAGCCGATTAAGTTCAGCGATGTGTGATTGTTGACGCTAATGCGCCAAGCCCCTCGCCAGCGTCCGCCGTAGGGTCTGGACCAACAGCAGCCGGCGACTGCCCAAATCCAGTCCAGCATCGGCGCTCAGAATCGATCAGCGTGAACCGGTGAGATGAGAACGCCTCCGACACCGACAGCGGCTTTACTTCGGACAACGTTGGTTCCGATAAGTGAGCCTCTTTCAATCGATAATTCGGTATCTTGGGTGCAAGATGATGCACATGATGGAAATTAATATTTCCTGCAAAATATTGTGCGACGGGGCCTAACTGCAGGAATGAGCTGCCCTTGAGGGCAGCGTCTTCGAATGACCAGTCTGATTTGTCTGCGTGGTACGCCTCTTCGTAATGGTGCTGAACATGAAACAACCACAGCCCGGCAGTGGTGGAAACAAATAAAATCGGCATCTGAATGAGAAATACATTCCAAAATCCAAGCCACATACCCAGACCAACAAATGTGACGACATAAATGGCGTTCTGAACATGTACCTGAATCTGTGCTTCCTTCGATACTGACCGGTCGTGAAACCGATAGTCGACACCAAAATTCCAGAGACCGCCTAATGTAAAAAGAACGAGCGGATGACGATACGCCCGATATCCCAGCCGGGTTAGCCAATGTGCGTTGCGGTACTCCTTCACTGTCATCGTCCAGAAGTAGCCAACGCCACGTTCTTCGATTTGCTGAGCACGTGCGTGGTGACGCGCATGCGTAGTTCTCCATTGTAAATAGGGCGTATACGCAAAGAGGCCGGTTAGAAACCCTATGCGGTCATTCCAACGTCGGCTTGCTACAAAGGACCCGTGACCACAATCGTGACTAAAAATGAAGAGCCGAACGGTGAACCCTGCAGCGGGCAGAGTAGCTATCAGTGCAACCCAATACGAAATCTTTAGACACTGGTAGGCAGCAGCCCAGCTCGCCACGTACATGCCTACCGCGGTAACAAGTTGAAACACAGCCTGCCGTAAATCGGACTGCATATACGGACGAAGTCGGACCTGCCGACTCGGCCCTGCAGTATGTTCTTTACTCAATTTTATCTCCAAGTGTTCGGCGCCCGGTTACACGAGCGATGTGTGGAGTGATAGAGCGCTACCACTCGAGCGTCGTGGTGAGTAACAGCGTATTGCTGCAGTGCCAAGGGACTGCCCAACGCGCAAACGCCTCAGCTCAGAGGACCAGCTACGCCGGAGTCCACCACGTTGATGTATTCACAAGTTACAGTTCGACCTCGCTTGAGCCGCTATCCGTATTTACGCGGCGAGACTCTTGCGCTGAGGAGCTGTGAGTGTCTAAGACACATAACGCGTGCGTGATTTGCGCTCGTCATGAATTGATAGCCACCTTCACAACTGTAACATGTTTCACAAAAGAAAACCGTAACTTGTCTCTTCTACCCCACAAAAAAGTAATGACACACAGTGCTATCAGATGCCTTGATGGGATTCATAGCCGGTCACGATTGTGTGCGATTACGTGTCATATCTTCGGCCTGTTGATACTTTGGGCGCCGATTGGTTCGGCACAGGACGTCAAGTCGGACACCGAGCGACTACTCACCGACCCAAGAGCATGGGCCGTCGTTGTCCACCCTGTGGAGTTGTTCACCTACGCAACCATCAACGCACCGCAGCTATCGGCAGAAGTTTGGGTTGATTGTGCGAACGGATTTGCAGTCAACATTCAACCTCGGGCCATTTGGTATCCCCCTACCAAGGAACGAGCGACCCACGGCGCAGGCATAGGAGGAGCCATCGGATTCCATTGGTTTCCGTACCGCTCCCTTTCAGGCCCTTTCTACGGCATCTACGCAGGAAATGTAGAAGCATTTTTGTCGACAGGCCGAGGTCGAATTTTTGGGGGTACCGCAACCTTTGGCTACGCCATCGGCTTCGATAACGGAGGCATACTCTCAGTTAGTCTTGATTTAGGATATTGGCATCGAACCGGCAGCTTAGATACCGGAACGCAGTGGCCTGAAATCCTCACCTTTCGTATTGGCACTGGCTTGTCGGGGGGAGTGGGGTCTTGGTGGGGCGGTTAGCCAGACACCGCACATCTGCTGCCCTAGGCATCAGCTGTTGGGATGTCCAGAACACTACGGGCGACCATCCGACAAGACCCTGGCGTCGTGTTGGACGGGTGTGCCCCGATTATGGCACCATGTCGCCGAACTTAACGTCGTACATGCGTTTACGAGCCGACAGTTCACCACTGAATACCCAAGAGTCGCGCCGAAGGAGAGTCGAAACATGATGGGAAAGCATTTCATAGCACTGTTTGCATTATTCGCCATTGTGGCTTGCAGCAGCAGCGATGGCACGACTTCATCTGTGGCGACCACCGGCACTGACGGATTGGATAGTGCTTCTGCATCCACCATGACAGACGGTTTGGATGGTCAAGACGGTACATCCTCCACCGACGGTGAGGGAAACAACAACGGCTCTACCACGCAAAAATGCCTCGCGAACACTCGAGCATATGGCTACGCCAAGACCGAACTCGGTGACATTGTTTTTCAGAACAACCCGCTCACCGTCCAAGTCGGCCATGCCGCCGGTAAATCCTGTGCCAACGAGATCAGCATGAAGTTCTCGATCGAGGGCGGGTGCGCTCTCGAAATCACCACCAATACTGCGGGAGGGGTATGGAATCTCGTAAGCGGAACCCTGAACGGTAATAGCTCATGCGGTGCATTCTGGGCAGCGGACGACTCCGAGACCTTCACACTATTACCGTCAGAAAGTCGCTTTGGCCTGCGTAATGTGCCCGACACCGTTGCCAGCGCGGACGGCGAGTGTGGCCGAATCGCCGATGACACGCCGCTTCTGCTCACGGGCTCACTCCGATTTTCTGCGCCAGGAGCTGGAACCGACGGGCAGGACAGAGAAATAGTGGTGAACGTCAATGATCTAGGGATCCGAGGTCAGTTCCTAGCTTCGGAGACCACCTCCGCAGAGTGCCCAAGCGAGCCCCGACTATGTCAGGGCATAGAATGCGGTATTGACTACTTCGGAGCGAATTGTGGCGGGTGCGATACCGCCGGGCTCTCTTGCATCGGTGGTGCCTGCGTCGAAGGGGGATGCCAGCCCACAAGCACGAAAACAGGGGTCGGTGATGCCATTGGAGATCAGAAGTACACCGATATGAATGGCGAACTATTCACCCTGCACTCGCTATGCGAAGCGCCAGCAGTCTACATGCTCCAAGTGACGCACTGGTGTTCGGCCTGCTCTTATCGGGCGCCATCGTTCAAAGCGCTGTACGACCAATATGCCCCTAAAGGCGCGAAGTTCATCTTACTGGTCGGCCAGAACACAGACGGAACGCCGTCGGGTCCCGCAGATGCGGCTTCGTATAAGGCAAAACTGGGCTATCAAGACGGCTGGATCGTGCTTGCCGATCCCGATTTCATCAAAACACATTCCATTATGACGCCTACGAGTAACGGCATTCCCCGGATTCAGATCCTAGACCGAGACCTCGTGATGCGATACTCCACCACCAGCACTGACTTTGGCGGAGCAGACCAGACGGCACTCATTCAAATTATGACGCAGGCGGGCGCACTATAGCACTCGCAGCGCGTCTGGTTCCGCGGGAATCGGAAGCATACGATGAGACGGCAGAGTCCATACGACCAGGGTATATTTCCTGACCCCAGACAACTCGTGACCGATGCCTGTGGTTTCGTAGGCGTAGGCGCTAATCTCCAGCCTGAAACCCTTATAGAAGCTTATTCGAAAGGCTATTTCCCTTGGGAAGGCAAACCGCCCTTCCCGTGGTACTCACCTGACCCGCGGCTCATACTCGACCCACATCAGTTTCGTATATCCCGAAGCCTACGTAAGGTCTTAAAAAAGGTTGGCACCGCAGATGGAACGTACGTGCAATTCGACGGTGCGTTCGAGGATGTCATGCGGCAGTGCGCCCGCATCAGCCGACCCAATCAATCTGGGACATGGATAACTGACCAAATGGTGGCAGCTTACTCTGAGCTACATCGGCTTGGAGTCGCTCACTGCGTAGCCGTTTATGACCAACATATGGGCCTGATAGGAGGACTATACGGACTGACCCTCGGCAAAGCATTCTTCGGAGAGTCAATGTTTTCTGCGGTACCGAATGCATCGAAAGTAGCACTTGCCCACCTGTGCGCTTTTCTACGTCAACGGGGGTTTGCTTTCATCGACTGCCAGCAAGATACACCGCACCTCCGAAGTCTCGGTGCCCAGCTTATCACTCGGACTGAGTATTTAGACCGCTTGGAAAATGCGGTCCACAGAACCAGCCTCCATACTTCTTGGTGTGAGCTTACTCAGACGACTACGCCGCTTAATCATTGACTAAAGATAGCGGTAAGATCCGCTAATACGTCGTTTGGATGCTGGACTGTATTCCCCACTCCTGCATACGTGAGGATCCACCGACCATAATCATCTAACACCACAGTATGGCGAGTTGCGAACGGTTGCTGAGCGAACGATGCAGCTCCATAGTGAAGCGCTAGTTCACGCTCCGCATCAGTCCAAAGCTCATACTGGAAACTGTTATTGAAGGAAAACAGCTTATTTTCCGCCGGTGAATCAAACGAGACACCTACAATACTTACCCCGAGCGCATCGTACTGATCGTAGAGGTCACGAAACTCGCAACCCTCAGTCATTCAGCCAAACGTTGAGGCAAATGGGTAAAACCACAGCACTGTCCAGCTGCCCACCAAGACCGTCGGGTCAACCATGTCACTATCTTGGTTCACAACTCCAACGAAGCCTGGGCTAAACGTTTGGTCCGCAAGAGAGCCAACCAGACCATCTGGCAAAGGCATCACTGGTGGAGGCGAAGTGTCTTCAGGCTCATTCAGGTCCGTCACGACAGTATCATCCGGCAACGTAAAAGAATCCGCTTCCATCACCTCATTACCGGAGTCACCCATTGTGATCACATCCGGTTCGATATCCTCCCCTTGAGTAGACGCCGTATCCGTTATGCCTATGACCGACGTATCCGAGTCGCCTCCAGCGACGTCAATACCGCGGTTATTCAGCGTTCTAGAACCAGGTGCGGTTGAGCAGGCGAGCGTCCACAACCCGAGAACTAAGTACAACTGCCGCCGTAGTATCCATATGCACATGCTCACCATCCCACTCAAGACACCTTTTAGTCAGTAGACGATGGACGCCACAACACGTACAACTCGCGCCTGAAATATCACATCGACGTTGCGTTATTTGCGATTGTCACGATGGTTCAGTACACCGACGTGAGCTACCACAACATGCCGCACTCATCACAAGAGATGCACAATACAACCAGATGGCCCTTGGAGAATGCATGCCCTGGACAAAAAACTCGTGGCGAGACTTTCCGATCCAACAGCAGCCGGACTGGCCGTGTCAGGACGAATTAGCCAATGCGGTGGGCCAACTTTCCTCCTGGCCGCCACTCGTGTTTGCTGGAGAGGCCAGAACCCTCAGAACGCGCCTAGCGGATGCCTGCGATGGACGAGCATTCCTTCTACAGGGTGGGGATTGTGCCGAAAGTTTTGCTGAATTTAGCCCCAATACTATTCGAGATAATTTCCGCGTAATGCTTCAGATGGCGGTTGTGCTGACATACGCGGCAAAGCGGCCAGTAATCAAGGTCGGCAGACTTGCAGGCCAGTTCGCCAAACCACGTTCGCAAAACCTAGAGATACGTGGGGACATACAGCTTCCCAGCTACCGAGGCGATATGATCAATGGGACGGCATTTACTGAACATGCTCGTCGGCCCAATCCACATCGGATGATGCGAGCGTACTCCCAATCCGCATCAACCTTGAATTTACTCCGTGCATTTGCACAGGGTGGTTACGCAGACCTGCACCAAGTGCACAGCTGGAATTTGAATTTTGTACGGGACAGTCCCGCAGGCGAGCGTTACCACAAATTATGTGAACGCATTTCTGAATCATTGGATTTTATGGCCGCTCTTGGGCTGCGCTCAGAGAACGTGCCCGAAATTAGAGAAGCAGATATCTACACCAGCCATGAAGCTTTGATTTTAGAGTACGAGGAAGCAATGACGCGTACCGACTCGACTACCGGAAACCCGTACGATTGCTCTGCTCATATGCTGTGGATCGGAGATCGAACCCGGCAAATAGATGGAGCCCACGTGGAATTCCTTCGGGGCGTGTACAACCCACTAGGGTTGAAAGCTGGTCCAACAATGACTTCGGACGAATTATTGAGGCTCTGCGAAATCCTCAATCCGAACAATGAACCTGGCCGACTCACGGTGATATGCCGGATGGGCGCAGACAAAGTTCAAGCGCTTCTCCCTCCACTAGTGCAAGCAGTGCAACGCGAAGGCTATGCTGTCCTTTGGTCGTGTGACCCGATGCATGGAAATACCATGCTCAGTTCTACCGGATACAAAACGCGACCATTCGATAGAATCCAAGCTGAAGTCCGAGGTTTTTTCGAAGTCCACAATGCACTTGGCAGCCATCCTGGTGGTATCCACTGCGAACTCACTGGACAGGATGTCACCGAATGTACTGGCGGCGCAGATAATATTGCAGAGGAAGACCTTTCAAGCAGATACCATACTCACTGCGATCCAAGACTAAATGGGCGCCAAAGCCTGGAACTTGCCTACCTAATTGCTGAGCTCCTCGATAGCTAAACTCGACGCCCAGACTAATTTAGCAATGAAGCGAGCGTAGCGTAGGCATCTTGGAAGGTACCCACCAGCCAGGTGGGATCCAATGCCTCCAGCACCGACGCTTCTGAGAATCCTCCCGCAATGGCAAGCGAGCGCATACCCACTGCTTTGGCAACTTGTATATCCGGGCGCCCGTCCCCTACCATGACCGCATCGTTCGCGGCTACCCCAAGGGCACTCAACGTCAATTCCATCCCTTGCGTGTCCGGTTTTGGTGGCAATAGATCGCCCGATGGGAGCGGAGCATGCGCGCCCAAGACAGAATGGAAATAATCAGATAGACCCAAGGCCTGTAAGACCAGCATGGTCACACCGTGGGGTTTATTAGTCAGAACGGCCTGTCTAACCCCAAGCTCAGAAAAGTAGGACAAAGCGTCCAATACTCCCGGGAATATGCTGTGCCCAGCCGCCGGATGTGCGACGTACCCTTCATAAAAATCTCGAAAGACTGCGTTGAATTCGTACTCCGATACATTAAGTGTGTCTTCAGGCGCCGTCATTCCATCATCGACCTGCCCGAATACCGCTCTTGCAATCAGATCATGAGCACCGTTGCCAATGTACGGCAGACATGTCTTCACCGAGATTGGAGTCAACCCATAGGCAGAACGCACTCGATTTACTGCAGCAACGATATTGCCTGAGGAGTCGACCAGCGTCCCATCCAGATCGTAGACGATTGCATACACCCGGGTTAATCCTCACCAGGACTGGGTGCTGCCGTCGGAGCCTGGGCACCAGGTACCGTTCCTTTAGTCCGTAACTGGCCGGATAGTGCAAGCTTTTCTCTGCGCTCCAATTCTTTACCAAACCAACCACCCGTCATCGCATCTAGGAGGCCTGTCAATTCCTCCAGACGAAGCTGCTTCGACAACAACGATGCCTGGTTGGTTGGCGGACTCAGAATCATGTCCACCTGTAGGCGACGTCTCATAAAATACAGCCGGGTGGATTCTTTCAGCAGCCCTT
>PKDL01000476.1 GCA_002863065.1 Pseudomonadota bacterium | reverse complement strand
CGAGGGTGTGAGAAACACCGAGGCGGGTGCCTTCGAGACTGGTAATCTCGAAGCGAGTCCAGCGCAAGCGAGACAGACTGTGCCGATGCACGACGCGCCAACGAGCTTGCCTCGAAGGCGACGCCCACCCGGAAGGGTGGGCGGCTTGGGCACCAAGCCGCTCGAACCTGCCTTCTTGAAAAAGAAGGAAAGGTGCAAGAGGCGGTGATGAGGCGTCGAGCAAGAGCGTGCCTGCTACCCCTAGCAACGGATCCCAGTGGCAGTGCTTGAGACGACTCCGGTCGCTTCGAGAAAACACCCGGGCGAAACGCTAGCGAGGAGCAAGCGCGAGGATACTGAGATTCGCCTGTGGCGCGCGACCCTGTCGGAGGTAACTCAAGCAGGCTGCGTGACAGCAGACGAACGGATGAGCGGAAGATGGTCCATGGCGACATGGTCCGACGAAAGCTCATCGGGCGGTCTACCCTCTAATCCTGAGTGGTAGTGCCGAAGATGACTGGCGGTAACGACTGACAGCCATCAGGAGCAACTTGAGAAAGTTCCGCGTATTAGTATCGACCCAACGAAAATGTGCAGGAGGGAAGTTCACGTCAGGATGGCAGGAAACTGTTGGAACGGCTTGAGCTCGGCTCCGGATGTGCCTACCAAGTTCGCGTGAGCGAGCGGCAGCAGAGACGGGAAGCTTCCAGCCGACCGTGTCGCAGCAGCAAGTACGATTGGCGGATGCGTCAAAAACGGCTTGAGGGGAGGGCATCGGTTGAGAGATGGCGACATCGAAACGACCTCGCATTACTTTACGCAACGGAAGTTCCAGTTCACTGGCACTTGCGTGTGGTCGAGCCGACACCATCTGGTGACAGGTGCGTAGCGGTCGTTGGGTTCCGAAGCCGCTGGAGGGACGAGAAACCTTGAGGGAGTAGCTTTCATCGAAGCTGGTCCTTGGTGGTAGACGTATGTACCTGTCACTGACTACGAGAACATCTCGCTTGCGAGATGGAGTCGAAAAATCAGCAGGCAGGGAATTGCCAACGTCTTTGAACAGCACCAAAACTTCGAGAGAGGCAATGTGCATCAACTGAGTTGTGGGAGACTGCAGCATATGGGGAGGCACTGCAGCTGGTAGCCCAACGATAAGGCGGGCGATTAGCTGAAACGGTATCTGTTGGAAAACCTCGAAGGCGGCACCAACTAACACCCCGGTGTAAACCGTGGGTAGCAGTGGTAGGAACGCCAAGGAGGGATCGGGGAACACATAGCCGATACAACAGACAAGTTGCGAAGGGAGTCACGGCGCCAGCGTGAGCAAACCGGCGTGGTACCATGAGCAACTCGGATTTATCCGACCGGTCTCTGGGGGAGAATGTAAGCTGGAAAGGCGCCCGAAGACACACCACGACTCGATCGCTGATAAAGCGGAAGCGTTGCGGTGCGGGGCTACCGAGGGAACGGATGCATGGCATTGGCAACAATGTTCACCAGCAACCGTACGAGCCATAACACTCCGAGAAGGACACCAAGCCGCTGCACAAAGGAGGTATTCACGATGTCGAGCAATCGACTTCATCGTCTACTTCCGCGGCAGCGCTCACGCAAAAACGTCGCGGGAGACCGCGAGACGGACGGGCCAACCCGGACCACGTGACGCTTCGTCAACCCAAGGGAACGCTAATCGGCTGCAAGGCTAACCGGCGACCTGAGGAGCGATGGTATACGATACCAGGGACATGACGCAGCGGCAGGTACAGCGCACGAGCAGCTGCAACGTTAGACTTGTCCAACGTTGGAGGCGTTACGGTGCTGTTCGATTGTCGTACCCTTCGGGACACGATAAGCGAGGAGCGAAAGGCCCAAAACACGGCAGGCTACCATGCTTAACAGCACGGTACATCGCGAGTACGGAAAACGCTGGGAAACCGGCGGTAGTGACGAGGCGCTTCCTTTTGGAAGAGCTAAGCACTGCCGGGAAAGTTTGAGAGCGGACGCGCCACAACCATGGGGCCACTACTCACCGAAGCCTGAAACGTGACACGTTCAAGAGGGTATCGGCTTTCTTGCGGCTGCAACACGCCGCTTGCATAGAACGGACCCGCGGATATGAGGCCCTCGGGGGCGCGGCAACCCAATAACCATCCGGTGCATTAGTGCCGGGCAGTTAGAAGGTTGAGGAACGTCGAGGAGGGAGAAGCCGGTGAAGAGCCGGCAGATGCAAGCCGCGGGGGAAACACCCTGCAGAACGAAGTACTTGACGTAATAGAGGGCGGTAACGCACTCCGCCACGTAAAGTACGCAAAAACCCAAGAGTGTGGGTTGCATGAAAAATAGCAACCGACCGAGTACAGCACCTCGAGAGTGGAACGAACACTGGGGGTGAGACGCGCGGCGTGGAACCTGCGCAGCCCGAAACACGCAGTTTACTGCGAGCAGAGGGGACGTCACTGGGCTTGGAGTAAAGCGCTGGAGGGTAAAGAAACCTTGAGGGAGGCACGAAACTGCCTAGTGTGTGGGAGCACAGGGAAGACGTGGAACCTGATATGGTCTTTGAACCGGAAGAAAAGCCAGAGAGGCTAGGCCCTCGAGTAATTCATTACTCTGGGGGTCTAGGTCCGCACCGGAAAACCTTGAGGGCGAGCTAGCAGAGCTACCCACTCTGCGTGTTAGTAACGCCGCGAAGGGCCCGATGAACCGAATAGTCGGTACGGTGCAGACCCCTGTATGCTTGTGAAGGCATACGACACAGAGTCTCTGACAGGCAGGTAAACCGGAGAAAGGCACGCAGGCAGTGTGCAGTGGCTATCGACCACCAGCAGCTGTTGTGCGATACAGTGTTTTAGCGAGTGACATCAGCTAAAACGGGTACCAAACCAAACTGTCACACGAAGCCAGCCCTCGGTTGGTGGACAAGGCAGGTGCACGGCAGCTTGCTGGCGCGCACAGGTAGTCGGGAGACATTCCGACTAGTTGTTGGGTTGGATGGCTTTATACGGCGCCAAGGAGTCTCTCGCACCGCTTGCGGTACAAGAGTAAGCCTTCGGCGGACAACAAAGCCGAGTGTTTGAGCACGCTCCTGGACCGTGCACAAGTACTGAATACACGAGCGATGCCCGCACGACCAAGCGGACTTCGGCACTGTAAACATACGGGAATATTCCCGAACCTCCGAGAAGGACCACCCGTCAGCACCGCACACGCGGTGCTGTTTTTGTTTAATCATTCCATACGAGCGAGAAGCCAAACACTGGCTCACTCTGACTTTCGCCATGTACAGTAGTACCTCGGTGATCTGGTCCCGTGTCGGTCAAAAGATACAATCTGAGCGTCAGGTGGAAACTCCAATTCATTGATTTTCTTTGATTTTCTTGTCTTGTTGCTGGCGAATGCAGATACGATTGACACCAACTGCGGCGCACGCATAGACTCGCGGCCCAATGCGCCATTGTCTCGTCCAAGTCCTTACTTTGATTTTAGTTGTGGTGTCTTTCACCGCGGCTGCTCAAACAAGTACTACGGGCCTTGAGACGGATGAAGCAATCGAAGATCAGCCATTTCTCTCGTTTCGAAATACAGGGTATTTGCGCTTTCGCAGTGACTTGTTTTTTCGTACCGACCTAGGGAATGCAGTTGGCGGGTTTCTCCGGCCGATAAACTTGGGCGTACTCAACCGGCAGTTTGCCGAGCGCGATAATGTGTCGATGTCGGCGAACATGCGCTTTCGTTGGCGACCTGAGATTTCGGTCGCTCAGCAATTACGAGTCGGCGCCATTATAGACGTGCTGGACAATGTCGTGTTGGGGAGTTCTCCTGACTTCGCAGAAGGGCGTCCAGATTCTCCACTGAACTTTCTGAGTGGCTCACAGCTCGCGGTTGACGATGCGGTGCGTGTGAAGGCCGCTTGGGCTGAATGGAACATACTCAATGTCGCTTGGTTGAAGGTGGGGCGTATGCCAGACCACTTTGGGCTGGGCATCGCGGCGAATGACGGCGAATGCTTCGATTGTGACTTTGGCGACTATACCGACCGTGTTTCCGGTTTATTCCAAGCATTCGGTTTTCATTCGATGTGGTTTTTCGATGCACCGTCTGAGGGTGTCGTGAACAGACCGATGGTGGAATCGTTCGGACAAGCACCTGACTTATCAAGCGTAGATGATGTTATTCGTTGGGGCTTCACCATCGGGCAGCAACCAATTACAGCTGATGATAAGACTCAGCGGATTCAAGATATTGAGAGTGGAAAAGTGCTTTTTGATTGGGTGTTTCGGAATGCCTTCGTAGAGCACAACCTGTCATCAAACATCCCACAAATCAGTGCGGCATGCGATGCAGCAGACAGCGACGACGAGCTTGCGGATAACTACGACCCGACGTACTCCACCAGTCAGACATACCAGTGCATAAATTTGGTCAGACGCAACGTGAACCTTTGGCTGCCAGATCTATGGTTCAAGTTATATTGGCAGCGCGATGTAAACTTGTCAGTGCGTTGGGAAGTTGAAGTTGCAGGCATGTATGGCAATGTGAAGCAGGTCCAACCGACGGACGACTACAGCTCAGAAAAAGAGTTTGTCGGATTTGGTGGAGTGAGCCAACTAGAAGTGGCTCACAATCAATTTCACTACTCGCTTGAGGTCGGTTTTGCTATGGGCGATAACGTGGCGTTTGGCCCATTCGGACCGGGATTCTCATCCTCAGATAATACTGCATACGCACAAGATGACCGGCTATTTGATAACCGCGTTGTAAATAGGTTCTTATTTGATCGTGATTATCACGTAGACCTCATCTTATATCGGGAGGTTATTGGCGCAGTAGCCAACTCGCTATACATCAAACCTACCATTCAGATGGATTTCCTGCGAAGCGAAGATGCGGTAGTAGGGGGAGAGCTCAGTGTGATTTACGCGTATGCTCTTGAAGCCGGAGCGACCCCTGGTAAGGCCAATCCGCTAGGCGTCGAAACGGACCTACGCTTTTTTTACCAGATTCCCAGGGCATTGAGAGCGGACCTAGAAATGGGCCTACTCGCTCCCTTTGAAGGTCTAAGGAATGGAGTGAACGGCGTAACGCCGCTTGTTGCATTTACACTACAAGCGCGCCTCACTATTCATTTTTAGTTTTTTACACACTACGCGGCGTCCGAGATGCCGCCCCATGTGGAGCGGCCGTTCTCGGGCGTACCGGCGCTCACTCAGCCGAAGACGGTCGGTGAGCTTAGCGGGCGTTCAGCAGACACCGCCGCTGACACGCGCTATCCTTATTGACTTGCGAAATGCGTGCGGACTTTGATCCCGAAGCTGCATTTGTAACAAGGCGAGTGTTTTATGTTTAGCGAGTTTGCATTCACGTATCCGTCAATGCATTTCACGGTTGTGATCTCGCGGTTTAGGAACTTGCAGAAGAACTGGTCACCGAACTTTTTTCTCGGGGAAACCGCTGACATGTACACTCCCATTTGCGCTGTTAACAGCGCTGGAAACTAATGCAAGCCGCTTTATATTGTCAATATGTATTTTTATATTGATTTCCTTGGCTTAGCTAATGGCGAGAGCAGTCACCAATTTATCGTGCAGCCCATGGAAGTGTCTCCCACTCATTCCGAGAACAATGTCTCCTGGCTCTACATGCTTTTTCAGCCAGTCGACCATGTCTGATACTTCGGGGATAAGGCGCGCAATGGGTCCACGGTCACTGATGGCTTTTAGCAGCTCGTCGATTTGCAGCCTTTCGGTCTCTGGTAATCCGTCGTCTTTTTCTAGTGGTTTACAAAACAAGACCGCGTGACTTCCATCAAAGGCAGGGCCATACGCATCCTGAAAGATTCGTCTCCGCGAGGTGTTAGACTCCACCTCGAAGCAGCAAAACAAACGCCCATTGGGAAATCTATCTCGCACGGCCCGTACCGTGGCAGCGACGGCAGTGGGGTGGTGCGCGAAGTCGTCAATTACGGTTACACCACCGACAACGCCCTTTATTTCATGTCGCTTGGCGACGTTGAGAAACGAGGCTGCGCCTGAGGCTACGATATCGAAATTGATGCCTTCCCCCAAGGCTACCGCAACCGCTGCTATCGTATTCTGTATGTTGTGGTCGCCGAATAAAGGGACCGAGATTTGACCTAGCCGTATATTGTCGCGAAAGACATCGAATGAACTGGTATCTTTGGTGGCGACCAGATTGCGAGCAGACCAATAGCCCTCTTCGATCCCATACGTTTCAATCCGGCAGTTAGCGCTTTCTGCCGCTTGTATTCCTCTTTGTGAGCCGGCCCAGACAAGGAGACGGCCATGCCGTGGAATCAATTTAGCGAAGCGTCTAAATTCTAATTCTATGCTGTCTATCGAGTCATAGATATCCGCATGGTCGAATTCTATGTTGGTAATGATGCCGACCTGCGGTCGGTAATGTAAAAATTTTGGCACCTTATCGAAGTAAGCCGTGTCGTACTCATCACCTTCAACTATGAAATGAGGACCGTTACCGAGTCGAAAACTAGAGCCAAAGTTTCGGGGTAATCCGCCGACTAGAAGACCAGGATCCATGTCGGCGTGTTCGAAAAGCCAGGCTGTCAAAGATGTGGTCGTGGTTTTACCATGGGTCCCTGTTACTACGACCGGACGTCGATCCGATAAGTACATGGCTGCAAACGTAGACGGAAATGAGCCATGAGGTATCTTCAGCTCTCTCATTCGCTTGGCTTCGGGGTTATCTCGTCGGATAACGTTGCCGACGACCACAAAATCGGGGTTCCAATCCAAGTTCTTGGGTCGATAACCTTCGAATGCGTGTATGCCCCACTGTTTTAGTAGGTTCGACATGGGTGGGTAGAACGCACGATCAGAGCCACGGACATCGAGGCCTCGGGCCTGCATCAGGCCGCTCATAGTGCCCATAGCCGTTCCACATACACCCATCACATGTATGCGACGCGCCTTTTTTAATGCACTGATGGTCGAGCTGGAGAGTTCTTTCGGTGTATTCATAGCCAGCAGCATTCGGTGCGTAAGATGGTCGGTCAAGAAAGCGATAATTTCTGATTGCGCTGGTCTGTTGACCTCAAACGGGCAGGGCCACTATCCTTCGTAGCATTCTACTGGTTGAAACGCGCTTTTTAGGCGCTTTGGTCATGGGGGACCGTAGTGTCGAACGACCGTAACTATGACGATCTAAAGGCCCGGCTTGGACTAAAAAAAGCTGGAGACGCAAATCCGCAAGGTACTTCTGGAACTGAGCAATCAGTCCAAAGTCCCGCGCCGAAACAGACCAACGAGTCACCTGATATTGGCGAGCCTCTGGAAGAGCGCACGCCACCTGGCGGGTTTGAGCTAGGGCTTGAACGGGGAGGCGCCGTACTCGATGAAGAGTCGGTAGACATTGAGAAAGCTGCGGCAGCTATGGTTTCAGCGGGTGGTGACGATATCACCATAAAGAAAAGCGCGACGACGAAGATTATGCTGTCGGCGTTGATGGCCATAGGTTGCACGTTGGCGTTAGGCGTCGGCTATCAGACGGGTGTTGGGAGTACAGAAAATGCCTTCGCGGAGCGTCAATCGGAAGATGCTGCGAAAGTCAAAGAGCGTCTTCTTGATGCACAAATTGGTAACGGCGGTCAGTCGATAAAAGATGCAGTGGATGCACATGCTGCAGTTGCGACAGAGGTATTCGATGCGACTGCAAAGGTACGATCTGCGAAAAAGGTAACGGATGAGGACCTCAAAAAGGTTGAGGCTGAGTTACGTCGACTTCACCAGGAGTCCATCAATTATGTGAAGAAGAACGTGCTTTACAATCCAGAAAGACTTCTCGGCAGCAAAGTATACAGCGAGAAGGCAGCACAACTAGCACTGAAGCTAGATAGTGCGTTGCGGACCTTGAACCAAGTGACACTCGTAATGGCTCGCGAAGAGGCCATCCTTGCCGAGTTTCAGACTCTTGGCGCTGCCAAACAAAAGCGCACGCCGCGAGTAAACAAAGAGTGGGCATTTGTCGGTACCCGGGACAAGGAGGGTAGAG
Organism: Pseudomonadota bacterium; assembly: GCA_002863065.1. Taxonomy (GTDB): domain Bacteria; phylum Myxococcota_A; class UBA9042. Next base: position 3,385 of record PKDL01000476.1, on the reverse strand, counting down.
GTCTTGGATATCTTCTCGGCGTTGAAATACAGCGCGGTGAAGATGGTAAACCTCTCTTCCGTAAAGACCCGATCAAGGTGGAAGCGGGCTATAAGCTGCCTGCCGGGGCACCGAAGTTCAAGTGGCAGATGAAGGTGAAGTACGACAATCCAGCGCAGGTAGGAGGAGATACAGAAGGTTGGATCAACTCCGATCGGATTGTTGACAAAGACCTCAGACCCTACCTCGCTGAACCATTAAAAAAGGCTGTCTTGAGTCATCATGAGCTGTACAAGAACCTCGTGTTGCGCCGGCTAACAAGTCACGTCGAAGCCATCAAAAAGGCTGCAGACGATGCGATTGCCGTACGTCGCAAAGTTGTTGACGAACTTGGAAAACTCTAAAGCAGCGCATCTAGGACTCATTGGTAGAGTCTAGGTCGCTAAAGACGGATCTGGCATGTTTAGAAGCCGCCGTATGGCGAAGCTTACCCAGAGCCATAAAGCCACTATTAGCGGACCCACCATGAAGTTAGGTACGGATGCTGAGAACAGGATGTAGTCATAGAGCCCGTGAAATACGATCGCTAGGGCCAGTCCCTGAATCACAACACCTGATGATCGCCCATGTGTTTTGGCAAGCCCTAGTCCTACGCCCCAAAATGATGAAAAAAGCACATGATTAAACGGAAGTGTTATCGCTCGAGACCAGATAGGTTCTTCGACGGCCGACATGAAGTACCAGTTCTCTATGGTGGCGAAACCCAAAGCAGCAGCGGCTGCATAAACAACACCGTCCATGGGTGAATTGAACGGGATTTTTTTCCTGCCGACGAGTGTCCAGAAAACTAAAAATTTTGATACTTCTTCGACCATCCCGATGCCGAATACAGAGTAGCTCAGGATCTTGTAATCTGGCAGGAGATCTATCGCCTCTAGGTCCTTATAGAAGGCAACGCGTTCGAGGCCCTCAAACAGTAATAAGCTTATTGGTCCAGCGATGAGTCCTCCGGCGAATACTAGTAGCACTAGATGTAGAGGCCCCCGATCGCGCTCATCCCGAATGTAGAAGTATCCCAACCACGCCAATGAAGGTGTGAAGCATGTGAGTAACAAAACCAGGGTTGATGTGCTCACGTTAGGAACGAATCCTCTTATTCGCTTCGTATTCTTTTTAGTGCGTCTGCAGGTGTTGTACGGGGACTCTGGCAAACGACAGACTGCCGTGAGCCCATAAAAAGGATGCGATGCCGCGCTCTCAGATTCTTCCTCTATGCCAGGAGACCGAAGATACCGCCGGTATGAATGAACAAGGGTTGGTGACCGAATCGGTCTGGCTCATGCACCAGAGCTCGAAACGCTTTGTTGGTGTACACAGGGTCAAGCACCAAGCCACATCGCCGCATAATGCAATGAAGCTCCTCTCTTTCTTCGGGAGTGCTCAATGCGTAGCCCAGTCCTACATAGCCCTCAATGAATTTGAATTGGCCGGGCGGGATCGCATCTAGCTCTGGCCAAATCTGATGCGCTTCGTAGGTGATTCTTGAGCATGCCTGTTGAAAATATGGTTCATCGTCGCAAGCGCATACGCCGTAGACGGGGATATCGTGCATGTCGTACAGCCGTAGTCCAAGCTCAATGCCCGCAACAGTTCCACCGCTGCCAGTGGCCACGATGATAGCACTTGGCTTCGATTGTAATTGCGTGTGTAGCTCAGCTATAGCCGAGATATATCCCCAGGCCCCCAGGGCATTACTGCCACCTTCTGGAATAACGTAATCGTGTGGCACTGCATTCAAGGACATATTTTGATCTCGCTCTGCGTACCAGTCAGCATCAACGAATTCGATACTGGCTCCAGCCATATGCATGAGAGCTAGGTTTCCTCGGTATGCAGTAGCATCGCGAGGCGGTGCATTCGTGCGGAGGTAGACTTTAGCTTCTAGTCCGACTTTGGCAGCAGCAAGTACGGTCGCACGGCAATGGTTGGACTGTATGCCGCCACAGGTAACTAGGCGTTTGCATCCATGAGATAGCGCTTCCGCGATGAGATATTCCAGCTTTCGGATCTTGTTTCCGCTCAGTCCTGAACCGGTCAAATCATCGCGTTTTACGAGAAGTTCTCGGTCCGGGAGCACTCCCGCGTACGATTCCAACGGAGTGTCTAATCGTGCGAGCTGTATCCTCTCTGGTTCCGTCAACATAGCCAATATGGTAGATGGCAGCGGGGTGTCCTGCAATGACACTGCAAATGGCAATTACCGGAGTATCTCGATAATGAATCACGTCAAGCCACAGGTCCTGAAAGGATTTCGCGACTACCTACCGGACGTAATGGGACCACGAGAGGCGATATTACAAACAGTTGGTTCGGTGTTTCGCACATTTGGGTTTGCCCCGCTAGCGACTCCAGCCATTGAGTATTCCGAGGTAATATTGGGTAAATATGGCACCGAGGGCGACCAGTTGCTGTATCGGTTTCTAGACAATGGTGGTCGCGATGTTGCACTGCGTTATGACCTGACGGTGCCTCTCGCTCGTGTCATGGGACAGCACAAACAGTTGCTAAAGCCGTTCCGGCGCTATCAGATTGCACCGGTCTGGCGCGCTGAAAAGCCTGGTAAAGGTCGTTTTCGTGAATTTGTTCAATGTGATGTGGATATCGTCGGGGCGGATAGTTTACTTGCTGATTTTGAATGTATCCAAGTAGGTGTCGCTGTCTTACAAGCTCTTGGCGTTCCTGCATTCGTCATGCGGATCAATGACCGTCGCATACTAGATGGTTTGATGGCTCGTGTAGGGGTGAATACGACTGAAATGAAGCACGAGGTACTCCGAAGTATCGATAAGCTTCCTAAAGTTGGTTGGGACGCCGTGCGGCACGAACTCGCCGCAAAAATATCATTTAGTGATGAACAACTCTCGGCAATTCACACGTTCCTACATGGTGATATGACGGACCTGTCTGAAGATGTCGTAGACCTTGATATTGCTGGTCCTGGACTTCAGAGTCTAAAACAACTTCTTGGATGGGCAGACGACCTTGGCATAAGGCACAGTTTAGAGGTAGACCTCAGCATTGCACGCGGACTCGATTATTATACCTCAACAATCTATGAGACCTTTATTACGTCGTTACCGGCGTTTGGCAGTGTGATGAGCGGCGGTCGTTACGATGGCTTGCTCTCTCTGTTTTCGAAAGAGGAACTACCTGCCGTGGGTATCAGTCTTGGTGTGGACCGATTGCTGGCAGGTCTCCAAGAACTGGGCGTACTGCCTGATGCTGGAGTGGCTCCGCAGGTGTTTGTGACCGTGTACGACGCTAGTGTTTCTAGTTATGCGCAGCGGGTCGCCCAGGAGATTCGTTCCCAGGGGTTACGTGTGCAGCTGCATCTACAACCCGGGCA
>PKDL01000099.1 GCA_002863065.1 Pseudomonadota bacterium | reverse complement strand
TTACGCCAGAGTGTGCCGAACTTGCTGACTGCAACGACGATACAGCGACATTAAAAACAGAGGCGGATTGTGTTGAGGATTGCTCGGACGGCGTCGACAATAATGAAGACGGACTCATCGACTGCGACGATTCTGCATGCGCGTCTTCCACTTCTTGTAATTCCTGCGCCGAAATCTTTACCTTTGATACCGGAGCGGGCGGCTGGACCGCAGGAGGCGAATCTAACGGCAACTTTGGTCTGCGGATCGATACTGAGCCCACTGGCTGGGTCATGACGAACCCAGATATATCGACCGCTTTCAGCGCGTTCGTCAGTCGCAGTCTCACTGTGGATTCTACGCAGCCCGTTCCGAAACTGTACGTGAAGCTCAGGATTAATAATGCAGTCGCTGATACGGATACCGTCGGGATCTGTATCGGGGCGTCCAGCGAGACACTGACGGTTGCGGGATGTGATGCAGATGCTTCGACCAAGAAGCTGGCAGTCACGGATACGGGCACAGACTTCCTCACAGATTCCGTAGATTTGACGGCCTACATAGGTCAAACCGTCAACGTGCTTGTGTATTACAACCGGTCATCTGCGGCGACTGCGTCCGACGACGTGGATGTCTTCATCGATGAAATAAGTCTGTATTCGGATATGGACGGCGACGGCATTTACGAGAAGTCGTCGGTGTCGGGTTGTGACCGCTGTATCGACGTAGATAACGACGGATATGGAGACGGCAACCTGGCGTTTAACGACAGTAGCACCTGTGGCACAGACAAGCTGGAGGCAGATTGCAATGATGCAGACAGCAACATTAACCCAGGAATCGAGAACGATGTTGAGTGTTGCGAGTCCGGGGATCAAAACTGCGATGGCATCGACGATGCCGACTATGAGCCATGCAGTGAATGTGGGGATGGTATTGTCACTGCAGGTGAGGAGTGCGACCACGGGACCGTGGTCTGCACCGAGTCAACGGTATGCACCGACTCTTCCTGTACGTTAGCGCCAGATGTCAGCGGTGATGGCTGTACCGCAGAGTGTCAATTGGAAGATGATTCGCAGCTTCTCTACGTCAGTGAAATTCATCTATCCGAGGCAGTAGCGGCACGACAGTGGTTTGAAATATACAATCGTACGGGCGCCATTGTTGACCTATCACTAGTGGGGCTCACCTTCAGTAATAATGATGCTTCAGACTTCGCAGTGACTGATTGTGCCCTGCCTGCGGACTCTACCACTGGCTATTTGGTGCAACCGAATGATGTCTTTGTTATCAGTTTGGGTTTTGAGACTGCGGTAACGATTTCAGGGGCCGATTCACCGGATCTGTACTGCCCTAATACGGTCAAAATCAACGATTCTGGAGACCGGATTACGCTGGTCGATGTGGCCTCGGATAGTACTACGTCAGACAAAGTGCTCGATATCGTCGATTTCACAATCGACGACTTCTCCTGTGAGCGTGACTACGCCATCGATAGCAGTAATGTGAGGTCGATAGAATTGGCTGATGTCAGTACATCTACTGCAAGCAGCAACGACGACGCTGGCGCATGGTGCTTGTCCGGAACGTATCTTGGAGCTGTGTCTGAATCGATAAAGGAGCATTATGGCTCTCCAGGTACAGTCGGCACGTGCAAAGAACTCGCTTGTGATGGAATCGATGACAATTGTGATGGCGCCACGGATGATGTGGCTGCTGACAATCTGACCGATTCAGATGGTGATTTGGTATGCGATGAGCAGGACTGTGTGGCCACGCAAGCTGCAGCTGCTGGAATTCTATCTATCGATAGCAGTTCCATTGATGCCTCGACCGACTACGGCGCTGCGTTGTGCAAAGCGACGACATCAACGCAGTGCAGCTCCACTGATAATGATAACATCAACGACTGCATGGACGGGTGTATCGATCCAGATAAAGATGGATACGGTATTCCTGGGAATAACCCGCTTCGAACCGCCCAGTGTACAGGGTGCCGAAATTTGAAAGCTGACTGCGAGTACTGTGCGCTCGCTGAAAATTCAAACGACGCGTTGTGTACCATTTGCGCGACAGATACATCGCATTCGCAATGCTTACCCGACTGCTCCTCTCTTCCGACACTATCGTGCCCTGGAGTCGATTCCGATACGGACGCAACGAAGGAATGCAAAGCGGAACAGTCGTGGTGTGAGTACTGTAGCGGCGCCGGTGCTTCCACCACGCTTTGCGCGATTTGTACAACGGACCCGGATAGCAATCCACAGTTGTGCGGCACGGTGGTAGACGGCGTTGCTGATTGCTCCGCACTCACGGATGAATGTGCCGAAATGGTGTGTGTGGACCAGAAGGCCGCCTGTGAGGCGTGTCAGTTGGATAGCAGTGCCGACGGTTGTGATTGCGACGGCGCCAATGCCTCGGAGCCTCAGTGTTCTGAGGATTGTTCAGTGCTCCTAACCCGGGACTGCACCACGAATACCAGCAGCTGCACAGGCCAGGCATGTGACTGTAACGAAACGACGACAAATACGTCTGGTGTGGAGTCTTTCACTGACAGTATCGGAATGTCAGTCAACCCCAGTCAGTATGAGGGCTACGTTTCGGACGATGATGACAACTGCACCGATGGGTTGGATAACGATTGCGATGGACTCTTAGATTGTTCTGATCCGGACTGTACCTTGAGCCCTCAATGTGATGGTGGAACCTGTGATGACCCTCGAATTATTACCTGTGGTGAACCAGCCTCCGTTTCACCAAAATCGGACGACCTACCATGCTCTACAGGCTACGATTCTGTGTTCCGTTTCACGACGGATGCGGCTCAGTTCACGCAGGCGGAGGGAGCGACTACAGACATATCGGTTCGTGTCGATAACGTCGGTAACAAGGCCTATGCCGCGTGGTTCTTTGCTCCAACCGTGACCGAGGACTCCTCTACTCCGTTGTGTCCGACAAATTGCCAGGTGGAGAAGCAATCCGACACCACCGGCGGTTGTAATGAACAGGATGAGATGACCTCGCTAGCAGTCGATCCAAACCTGACGTATACCATCGTGGTTGATGAGGTGATTTCCTCGTGCAGTAGCTCGATAGAAGCTGTAGTGACTGTGACAATCATCTGTCAGGAAGACTGCGGTACTGGCATAGACGAAGACGCCGACGGGGACACAGACTGTGCTGATGTAAATTGCGTATCTGCAGCGGCTTGTGCTGATTCAGACTACGATAATGATTCGGTCAGTAATGCCGTCGAAGAAGTGTGCGGTACCCTACCAAGTGACCCTGGAAGTACCCCCTCCGCCAACGATGTACTCGATACTGATGCGGATGGAATACTCAACTGTGCCGATGACGACGATGATGGCGACGGACTCGACGATGACGATGAGCTTGAGTTGGGTACCGACTCGCTGCTGTATGATACGGACTTGGACGGCCTATCTGACGGCGACGAGCAACTGATACACGGCACCAACCCACTACTTTCAGATACGGATGCAGACCTCCTCGGCGACGGAGTGGAGGTAACGAGTTGTTACGACCTATCTCTTGAGAATGCCGCGTGCCAGACAACGGACCCGCTCCTGTCCGATAGCGACATTGATGGACTTCCCGATGGTGCAGAAGATGCGAATCAAAATGGGCAGGTCGACGATGGCGAGACGAATCCGACGATAGCGGACAGTGATGGTGATGGAGTCATCGACGGTGACGAAGTCAAATGCAATACCGATCCGCTCGACGGCAGTAAGGTACCTACAAACACCATCGATCCAGACGAGTGTGATGGTGCGAAGACAGACACTGACTCCGATGGAGTGGCAGATGGCGTTGAGAACCTCTGCGGGACTGACCCCGAAGACCCCAGTAGCCTACCGAGCATCGCTGCGCTCGGCGATACAGATGGTGATGGCCTGGTCGATTGCGTCGACACCGATGATGATGACGATGCAATTCCAGATGTATTTGAAGAGGTATGCGGTACAGACACGACGAACGAGGAAGATAAACCACCCCTAATCGACGTGCTGGATACTGACGGAGATGGCTTTAGAAACTGCATTGACGCCGATGACGATGGCGATGGTTTGGTGGATGTTGATGAGGACCTCAACCAAGACGGGCTCGTCACCACGTGCGCAATCGACGAGGATACGGGAGAGCAGGTAGACGCAGACTGTCAATCTGAAACAAATCCGTATGATGCTGATACCGACGACGACGGGTTGTTTGATGGTGTCGAGAGAGATAGCCACCTGACCGACCCGCTGCTCTTTGATACGGATGGTGATGGTCTCTCCGATGGCCTTGAACTGGGTATTACCACGGAGAAGTTGGACTTAAGCACTCTAGGAGATGATACCGACAGGTCCATCTTTGTGCCGGATGCATGTCCTGAGTCAAAGACGGACCCAACACGCGCCGATACCGACGACGATGCGAAGTCGGATGGTGAAGAAGACGTCAACAAAGACGGATGCTTTGATGACTGTGCTGACGAGGATGGCGACGGTGTCCAAGATGATTTGACATGCGTTCCAGAGTACGATCCGAACAAGCAAGGTGACGTCGAGCTAGACTCAGACGGAGATGGACTTTCCGACGTCGAAGAAGTTGAGCAGCACAATACGAATCCGCAATTAGCCGACACTGACGGAGACGGCTTATCGGATGGTGGAGAAGTGCAACTGTTCAAGACCGCGCCGCTCATAGCAGACACCGATGGAGGTGGTGTCAACGATGGCGATGAAGTGGCTAATAGAACCAATCCGCTAGATCCCGATGATGACTACTCCATCGGTAAATTGAGCGGTGGCAACGATAGCAATTGTGGGACATCGTCTGGTGGCTCATCTACTGCAATCTGGTTGGTAATGGGAGCCTTCGCATTGTTGGCTTGGCGGCGGTGGACACGTTTTATACCGTGGCTGTTAGTGCTGGTTGTACTTGCGCAACTGGCCCCCTCAGCGGCTCGGGCACAATCGACGAGGGTGGATGCCGTGAACGTATTTACGTTCTTACCGGTCGGTGGGCATTATCGTCACTGGTCGGTCGAACAAAGCCTGATTAGTCCTCATCTCAAGCCCTATGCCTCTGTGCTTTTTCATCTGGAAAATGACAGCCTAACGCTGGTGACGGGGGGCGCGCGCGAGTCGTTGGTCGACTTTGCTGCATTCGCCGACTTCAATGTCGGTATTGGATTGTTTGACTGGGTAAGCCTCGAAGTGGCTTTGCCGGTCGCTTTGGCATTACATAGCGGACCCAACGTACAGTCCGTGGGAGTCCAACGAGGGGCAGGTCTTGGCGACCTTATTGCCCGATTACGCACTCGATTGATTTCCAATCAGCAAGGGGGGTTCGGACTGGCTCTTACTGCCGGTGCAGTAATTCCTACGGGTGACGGCGCCGCCTTCCGGGGCGATGATGGGGTGAGTATTCTCGCGGGGCTCATCAGTGATTTTCGCACCACGAGCACAGTGACATCACTGAATATAGGCGTCCGTGTACGCACATTTTCGAGCCAATTCTTCGATTCCATCATCGACCATGACCTAAACTTCGGTCTTGGATTCGACGCTACTGTCTGGCGAAATTGGGTCACCATCGGGACAGAGGTTTTTGGTCGTACACAGCTGACTGACCCCTTCGGAACCAAAGAAAATACCTCTATCGAGTTCTTGGCAGGACCGAAGATTGGTCTATACGAGGGCGTGACCTGGCAACTTGCAGTCGGAGCTGGATTGGTTCGCGGGAGAGGCACGCCGCAGTACCGATTTGTTAGTGGATTCGTATATGCTCCGCGTATTCAAGATTCGGACATGGACGGTATCGTTGAGCGTCTGGACATGTGTCCTCTCGATAAAGAGGATAAGGATGATTTCCGCGACGCGGATGGCTGTCCGGACGATGACAACGACGGTGACGGCATCAAGGATTTAGCGGATCGCTGCCCAGCGACTCCTGAGGACAGCAACGGGATTGAGAGTGAAGACGGGTGTCCGGATGCGGACCAAGATGCGGATGGCATTGTTGACGTGTACGACCGCTGTCCATACGCCAAAGAAGATCATGATCGATTTCAAGATGAAGATGGGTGCCCAGAACGTGACAATGACGCGGATTCAATCCTTGATGTGTATGACGCCTGTCCCAATGTAGCTGAAACCTACAATGGACGAGAGGACGACGATGGATGCCCAGATGCTACGCCAAAGGTTGCTTCATTGCCCTGTTCGCCCAAATGTTCCTTCTCCGTGCAGAATGTTCTTCGTTTTACCGAACGGAAAGACCGTCTCACGACGGTCCACCGTCGGTTTCTCGATGAGTTAGCAGAAAGGCTGATTCAAAATGAGCTGATTTCTGAGGTGCGTGTAACGGGCTATGCTTGGGAGGAAGGTCCTCGAGGCGAATCCAAACGCATCGCTCGGCGGCGTGCCGAAGAGACTGTGCAGTATCTTCAAAGCAAAGGGGTCCCAGGAGTCCTACTAACGACGCATGATGTGTTCCATGATGGGTCATGGAAAAAACGTGAGAAGGACCGTTCATCGGTACGGCCAGCCGAAAAAGAGCTCACTCCAGAACAGCGTCGGTACCGGGCGTCCAATCGTGAAAATACTGCTGAGATGCGTAGGGTCACTTTCAAGGTCATTATGAATGCTCGGTGCGGGACGGGTAGAACCGGTCCTGCATGTGGAAGAACGGAACCCGATCCGCAACTGTCCACTCCACCCGTGACCGACTAAAAACGGTGGACATAGAAGCACGTATACCCACAGAGGTTGATCCATGTTGAGTATCGCCTGTACTACCTGGTTAATACTGTCAGAATGCGCTGTAAATCTGTCCATAGATGAGCGATTTTCTTGACCAACCAGGCGCGCAGTGTGATGCCACAACCGGCGAGTTTTTTTGTCGCGGGGAAAAAATGTCGGGATATCCGAGAGCAAGCATAGCCCAGACGGCTGTAGAGCGAGCACGAACTCCAACGCTTGGTTTCTACCAGAGAGTTCTTTGTGGCCTCTGTGGTTTGCTCTGCGCATTTTTTGCGTCTTCCTGCGGGAGCGGTAGCGCAAGTCTTGTTCAAAGTGACCCCATCCCGCTCTACGTCGACGTAGAAATCGATGACAAAGCCAATCAAAGCTACCCCACGGCGGTTGCGATCGTGCTGGTGTATGGAGATGCACTTCTCGGCAAGCTGAACGGGATGCCAGCTAGATTATGGTTCAAAAACCGGAAACAATTGGAACGCGATTTCCCCGATTGTCAGGGCTTTGTTGAGTATCACTGGGAATGGATTCCTGGCGATTATGTGCGGCCGATTGTGTTAGATGTGCCGCCGGAAGTTCGCGCCGTGGTTGTATTCGCCAATTATGTGGCAGCTGGAGACCACCGCATCAAACTGCAGCCAGGTACAACAGGTATCCGGCTCAAGCTCACTGAGAAAGAGCTTGAGCGGCAATCCCTTGGAAACGAATTGCTGACTCGACTAAAGTCGCGAGCTCTGGTTGACTTGGAGAAGAATGGAGAAGCGCGAGACAAAGATCGATTTCCGAAAGTGCGACGCTGTGCTCTACCGCCCGCGGCCGCTTCAAGCGGCGGGTCGGGATTACCAAGTCTAGGCGGCCTGAAAGGCGCGAAAGGCCTACTGAAAGGAGTTGGCGGTGGTGGCAAAGCCCCGTAATTTCCCAAACGACGCTATACAGTGGCATGAAGGCATGCTGTTGGCGCCACAGCATTTTCAGCAACAGGACTTACGAGCTGCTGCGATGCTCCACTACCGGGTCGTTGCGGCTAACCCATTTTATTGGGGTTTACATCAGCTCGAAATAGACCTCCATCGGCTGGGCAACGGGGAATTCTATGTCTCAAAGGCCGAGGGTATACTCCCGGACGGAACGCCAGTGTATCACGATAGTTCACTGGGAGCGCTTACAGCTGATCTGACATCCTGGACTGAGCAGCTGAGCGATGGACCGCAACTCATCTACTTGACGCTGCCGAAGTACATTCCTGGATATCAACCCACGGAAGGGCAGGGGCGAACCACCAGCTACGAGGACCCAAGCGTTCCGAATGAGGCCGATCCTGGGGCCAGGCCAATCGTTGTGCCACGTCTACGAGTTGCTCCTACCCTGTATGTGGGGAGTGCGCCTGAAAGCCACGTAGGTATACCCATTGCCAAAGTGGAGTTCGCCAACGAAGCGTTCGGGCTAGCGGAATACGACGCACCGATGCTGCAAGTCCACTCCGGAACAGTCATATATCAGCGCTGCTCAGCCTTTGCCCGTCGACTGCGAAATCGAGCTAAGATGCTCGACGAAAGGCAGCACCAGTTATCACTTGCTGATGATTATGAGACCGCATCCACTCTACGCCGGCATATAGAGCTTCTTGTTGCTGGCTTACCCACACTGGAGGCAGTCCTGAGGACTGGCGTTAGTCACCCATATTCGGTGTACATTGCGTTGTCGCAAATAATGGCTCCGGTGGCGGCTTTGGTGTCGGGTCAGGTTCCGCCCGAATTAGCGGCATATAATCACGACGATCCTCGGGGCAGCTTCACTCGCATGCTTGATGCGCTCGATATGATGGTTGCACGCGGTACGCAAGAGAACTTCGCTGGCTACCGATTTGAGTTTGATAAGCGCCTCTACCATATTCAGCTGCGCGGAGCTTGGACCGATGGGCCAATGATTCTTGCAGTTCAGCGACGTCGCGGTGTGTCGGATGAAGAGCTGACTACCTGGATGAGCGAGGCACTAATCGGTACGCGCGATAAGCTTGACGTGATGATGCGGCATCGTGTGCTCGGGTTGCCTCGGAAGGGTGTTGACCGGTTCGAGGAACTGGTGCCCACACGAGATACTTTGCTGTTCTCTTTGCAGATGGACGCGCGTTTTGTTACTTCAGGCGAATCACTCGTAGTTTATAATCGGGACGTATCTGACGAGGGAGCTCGTCCCTCAGAAATAGTCTTGTATGTGGCGAAGGACTGATGAGCGTTTCGGTTGTCCAACCAATTTCAGAAGAGCTAAGCTTTCTGCCGGTATTCGATAGGTTCTTTGCCGAAGTCGAACGCTTACGCCTCGCTGCAACCACACGACAGGAACCCTCTGTTGATGATATGGCCATGCAGCCAATGGCGATCGCCCCCGGGTGTGAGACTATTCGGCAATCGCTGATTCGTCTTCTCGAAGAGTTTACCTCCGATTTTGGTCGGCACACTGAATCGTTTGAATACCAGCAGTTTCGCCAAGTGCTCTACGTTATGACTGCACTCGCAGATGAGATCTTCATCAATCTTGACTGGGACGGCAGGGACGAGTGGAGCCAGTTTTTGCTGGAAGACGCATTATTTGAAAGCCACGATGCTGGAGACCGCTTCTTTGACCTCCTGGATGACCTTTTAGGTGGTCGAGACTCAGCATATCGAAGCGTTGCCGTAGTGTATCTTGCCGCCTTATCTCTTGGATTTAAGGGGAAGTACCGCGGTGGAGCGACTGCTATAGCGGATTCTGGTGAGTCGACGTATCCCTACGTTTTAGATGACTATCGCATGCGCTTGTACTCATTCATTCATGGTGAGCGCCCGGGACGGCGTACAGAATCTGCGGACCTATGCCCACAAGCGACCTGGTATACCGTTTCGGGTGCGGCCGCTGAGAAGTTTCCATCCTTACGCCGATGGGTGAGCATCGGTATATTGGGCTTCGTGGTTCTCTTGGGTGTCAGCCATGGACTGTGGTGGTTTGGGACATACGAGCTCGCGGAGCAAATTGGTAAGCTGTTGGGAGAGACGGTCACACCATGAGCGCGTCACTTCCAATCCTAACCGCATGGCAGAGTGCGGTGCCCTATGTCGCTATCGTCGCTGGGATTGCTGTACTTTTGGCTGTCATAGTCATCTTGGTACAAATCTGGAAAGGACGTGCGGCCGTCAAAAAAGCAAAATTGGCCGCTATCGCGCGGCCTGCTCCGGTTGAAGATGAGCCGCTGCCGCCAAAACCAGCGCCAACGCACCTAAAGCCAAGCGTAATCAGAGCGACCTTCAGACGCGCCTCGTCTCTTATCCGAAGCTCAAGTGCCGCTAAAGAATGGCGCTATGACATTCCTTGGATGCTGGTCATGGGACCTGGTGACTCAGATTCCATGGCAGTGATCGATAGCGTGCGTAACATTGGGTCCGCAGTCGACCCGCGCTTGGACTCGTTGGGCACCACCTCAGGTGTAAACTTCGGCTTACTTGATGCCGGGGTGCTCATAGATGTCGACGGGCACTATTTCGAGGAGCCAGCTGAAGGAACTTCTAGTAAGCATGGATATGGTCGCACGCTTCGAATGCTTGGCAGCTTTCGGAAGGCCCGTCCCATCGATGGCATTGTACTAACGATACCAGCGCACCTGCTGAAATCATCCGGACCCAAAATAGACGAAGAGCGAATTACACTGGCTCAGCGTATTTTGGAACGCCACCAATCGCTTCAGCGTCGCCTAGGTTTACGCTGCCCAGTGTATGTGGTCGTTACGCGTTGCGAAGAGCTCGATGGCTTCGAATCCTTTGTTCGCGCCATGCCTGAGAAAATGACAGAAGGGATTCTTGGCTGGTCAAACCCTTATAGTTTGGATTCAAACTTCCGGGATGAATGGATCGGTGAGGCCTTCCGGTCACTGCAGAAATCTGTGTCCGAGGTACAGCTTGCGGCCCTGGCGCAAAATACCGATTTGGCAGACCGAGAATCGTTTTTTCTCTTTCGTCGCGCTCTCGCCTTAACCGAGTCTGCACTCCGACCTTTGGTTACCGGACTGTTCAAGCAGACGGTATACCTCGAACCGTTTTTACTGCGTGGGATTTACTTCTGCGGTGCAGCTGCCGATGACGCCTCCGCAGGTGCGACGGTTGGCGATAAGACCGAAACACTCCCGGAGACCATCACCAAGCGAGTCGTTTTCACACGCCGACTTTTCAATGAAAAGATTCTGAAGGAGACGGGCCTCGTCCGGCTTGGGGTGAGAGCCTATCAAGCACGGCAGCGGACGGTACGTGCCGTTCAAACCGGTATTATGATGGCAGGCGCTGTCTTGACTATCGGGATGGGCGTCGCTTGGAATCGGGTGGACTCGGCCGTGACCGAGACGCGAGGTGCTCTTGAACAACTCAATGCTGCTGGGCAAGCTGCAGACGGCGTGGATGGCGCGAGTGGTAGTGGCCGAGATGGAAGCCAACGGATAAGCCGATCGCGAATTGTACGCACGTTGGGCGATTTATCTGACTTGCGGCAAGGCGCCTTTCTCGAGTTCTTCCTGCCTACATCTTTCGCATCTGAAATTGAAAGTAAGGCCCGCGTTGCTATCGGTCAGGTCTATGGGAAGTTGATTTTCCCATACTTTAAACAAGCACTGGCAGATCGTACGGCGGCGGTCTTCACGCCGGTGAAAGAAGGTACCTTCAAGC
>PKDL01000363.1 GCA_002863065.1 Pseudomonadota bacterium | reverse complement strand
TTTTACCGTTACTTTGAGGGGTGGTGTGGCGTGTCTCAATGTTTTGTCTAGGAAGCGGGCCAGGAATCGCTTGTAAGGGCGTAGCTTTCATATCGGTACTCCGGATGATCCGTGGCTTCACTCTTTCCCGTGCTTCAGGAACCAGCGCAGTCGCTGGACGCCGGCACGGGTCATTCGTCTTCACGCAATCAAATCGGATATGGAGATGGTGGTGATGTCCCGGTGAATGCCGGATGATGCCTTGCCTGTCGCGTCGTGACCGTGGGTATTGAATCCAATCGCTTAATTGTGCCTCGGTATATCCCTGTCGTCGGAGATAGTGGTAGAGGGCGGCTTGCAGACGGTAGTCCATGAAGATCATATCGATGTGACCCGTGTTCAAAAATAACCGCATGAGGTCCCATGTTTTTGAGATATCGATAGATTCCGGAGTCACGACCTCTAAACCGCGCATTGGGGTATTGTGACGCTTGTAATAGCTAACATCGATGTCTACGCCTCGCTGATGCGACTTGTGCGGTGGCAACCAACCCCCATCCTCATCGCTGATATCGGCAATAAGGCCTCGTACCGACCCTGGATTACGAGCATCAAATTCCGCGTAAACATCCTGTATTAGTTGAATAGTGCACGGCGTACCCCACGATCGTTCAGGGCGCATCCGAGTGTATCCCGCGCCAATCCGAGGCAGCTGCACGCCGCCGATGAGCCGGTGCGTACTCTTTCTTTTGATCTTAAGACGCAGGCCGCGTTTTAGACGGCGGTGTGGCTTTACCTTTTTTAGGCGACGATTATTACTGCGAAGGTCTCTGACGCGGACCTTAAATCGCTTTGCGATGCGGTTCATCGTATCGCCACGCTTCGTGCGATATCGGACCCATTGGCCTTTTCTTTGTCGGCTGCGTTTCGCCCGCTTTCGGCGCCTATCGGATGTGGAGGATGCCCGCCGGTGGGAAATTTTTTTCGCCGGTGTGGTAGCGGATTTGGACCGTTTTTGGGTTTTTCGCGATGTCGCTGGAGTTCGTTTGCGCTCACGTTTGGTTCGTTTTGACGCCGTCCGCTTCAATTTTTTGCGGATTCTCAACACCATGCCCGGGCGCAGTATATTCTTTACGACGCGCCGGTTCAGTCGTCGTAATGTGGCGATAGAGACACCGTGGCGCTTCCCGATACCGCTCAGCGTATCACCTCGCTTGACGCGGACAGTAACCCATTCAGCGGTTTGTGCACTACACGGAGATGACACCGTGAAGATGCATACGATGAAGGCTAACAGGGCGACGTGTGGCATGGACTGATAACGCTAGGGTACACCATTGTATTCCACAACAAATTCGACTGTATTCCACAACAAATTCGACGTGCTACACGTAAAACACTATGCGCCTGGGATAAGACTGGGTTCCAGCGTGGATTAAAAGCGGGGCACAACCTCTAGCGACGCATGAAACTATTGGTGGCTTTGATGCATATGGTTTGGGACAGCATGAAAAAGGTGGACACCCCCTGAATGACTGACACAGCACCTGCAGCCGGCCAAAACAATGCGCAAAGTCTTCGATGGAGTATGGCAGGCGTGTTTGTTCTGATTGCACTGGTTCACATGCCACCCGTCGATAACAGTCTCGATAATGATGATGGTTTTAATTACGTACTGGAATCGGAGCTAGCACTCGAGGGAAGCGGTAGCGCATGGGTCGATGGAGGCGCCTATTTGGTGCATCAAAATCTTCAAAGGCTCGTCGGTTCACTGAGTTTCATCCCGCGTTACGCCCTTTTTGACCTTTGGATGCCGGCTTGGCACCTGCCATCGATCATCTTGCATGCACTAAATGCGGCGCTCTTGATTCTGCTGTGCCTGAAGCTTGGATTACGTCTGGAGTTGGGGGTGCTCTCTGGACTGCTCTTTGGATTATCGCCACTGCATCCTCATGTGGTTTCGTGGATTGGTGGGACATTCGATCTATTTGCAGGTGCCTTCATGTTGGGCGCACAAATCGCCTTTATCGAACGCAAAACACGGTGGGCATTGCTTTGTGTAGCGGGCGCATTTTGTAGCAAAGAGAATGGCGCTTTTATTGGGCCAGTGCTGGCTTTGTATGTCTTGTGTTTCGAGAGACAGGAGGGCCTGCAAGCAGGTATCAGACGACTTTTGCCTTTTGCTTCTCTCGAGTTGGGCCTCACGGCATTACGGGGCCTGCAAATTTGGATTGCAGGGGGCGCAGCACAAGCGGGAGTGCTGGGACGCACTATCGAACCGGATATATCGTCTTGGTTTACTGTGGCGCCAGGTGCGCTAGTGTCAGCTATGGCGAGTCCATTGAAGTATGTATTTCCAGTGGACAGCACCACTTTTGCGCTCCTGGTTGGTGGACTTCTTATCATCGCGCTGGCTTTCCGGCGCAAGGCAGCGGTCCATCCCGCGTTATGGTTTGGTCTGATGGCTGCCTGGATATTGCTTCTGCCTATCGTCTTGGTAGTAGAACTGGGGTCAGGGTTCGGCTTGGAGGCACTCGTTGGGCAACCACGATATCTTTACCTCAGCGCACTTTTCGCAACTCCTGCAATGGTCATGTTAATCGCTGGTGTCCTACCTGGTACCGTGGGTCGAACGGTAGCGTTGGTCGCCATTCTCGGTTCTAGCGTAATGACGGTGGATGATATCCTGATTTTGACGCGGCCTGATTCACCTGTCGAAGCGATGGAAGCCCCGCTTCGGACAGACGACACACCGGCTGGTGCAAAGGTGTACATACTGACCAACGTATATGATGACGGGCCTTTCCGATTGGCAATGTCGCGCTGGCTACAGCGGCATACAGAAAATACGTTTTATTGGGTACAGCGCGGGACCGGCCGCATGATTCAGCGTGACCCTGGCCGATTAGATGGACTCGATTTTAGATCATTTTATCTTCAGGTCGCTGCAGATCCATTTTCACCCTCGGTCGTGAATTTTCAACGCGGTGATCGCGTCTGGTTACTCACCAATCGTGGTCCCAAAGGAGACCATCGATTCAGTCCGGAGACGGCATTGGTGACGCAGGCACCCCAGTTGGGTCCACCGAGGCCGCTTGAGGTACGTTGGGAAAACACACCAAGTGACCGGCCAGCCACGGTGGCGCTTCGAGAATTCGGGGGCGTGACATTTGAAATCGGTCAGCGATTCGACCGACCTGGGGGGTACCGGCATCGGCCTGTTGTGGCTGGAGCAGTCAACCTTACCCCACGTGAAGTGGCAGGGTTCGCATTGACTGTTACGGTCAGTGGCAACCACCAGCTGGGCTTTAATGACCATTTGTACGGCTCAGGATATCTGGAGCTGCATTGGGGGGCGGCTGGTACGGATCCGGACGACTCATTTGTGGTGGTCCCGGTGCCGTGCGATGGGAAGCAGGCTCGAATCGAGGTACCCCTTTGGTTCGATCCCGTCTGGAATCGCTCGGGGGGTGTACAGTGGATCGGTGTGCATCCGTATGACCGCCCGGCGCAAGTCACATTGCATAGCATTGAGGTTCTACCTATCGCTCGGTGATTCTCTTTTCGGCGTTTCGATGGTCGTGAGTTATTGTACCGTCCGTGGCTTCGACGCGGCTGAACAGATATAGGTGCAATTTTGAAGAGAGTACTCATACCGCTGGCCAATGGTGTGGAAGAGCTAGAGGCGGTAGCCACCATTGACGTATTACGACGTGCAGGGTGTCACGCGGTGTCCGCGAGCGTGGGTTGCAAAAATCCCATTGTAGGTCGGAACCGCATTCGTCTAATGGCAGACATCGACTTATTAGATGCAATGACAGAATGGGCACATGATTGGGATCTCGTGGTGCTTCCCGGGGGGCTCGATGCCGTGAAGGTGTTGGGTAAGAGCGATATTCTGATGCAAGTTATCGCGCAGCGTCTGCACGAAGCAAAGCCCATCGCTGCAATTTGCGCGGCGCCGATTTTACTGGTGCAAGCTGGGCTGGAACCGCAGCGGACGATCACATGTCATCCGGCGGCCGCATCGCATATTAGAACACACTCTCCTGCCCAATCTCTTTGTGTAGATTCTGTGGTAGTCGATCGGGGGGTTATTACGAGTCGAGGAGCGGGAACGGCAGTTGAGTTCGCGTTATCATGCGCTGAGCTACTGCGTGGCACATCTGTGATGACGAATGTAGCGAAGCAGATGGTGGTGAGTAGCTAATGCGGTGGATTGGGCCAGTTATTTTTTGGGTTAGCTTGCCACTTATCGTGCAAGCGGAACGTAGTGTAGCATGGTCGCTCAATACGGGAGTCGCCATTCCCGTCAGCGGCTCTATCGACGCAGTGGCTACTGTGGGCCCAAGCCTCTCGGGAGAGGCTCTTTATTCAGTGCTTGATTGGTGCTCAATTGGTATTGCACTGTCACTCAACATCCCGGTGCCGAAAACGGTTCGTGGTCTAGAGCCGTCCGTGCCCTATTTCTTGGCAATCGTTGCCCGGGGACTCTTTCACGGCGGCGATGCGTTCAAATACTGGGCGAGTTTGGGAGTAGGACTCTCATATTATGGACTGCCCGAATGCACTGATTTTTGTACGGATGGTGAGGCAGTAGCACGGTTTGGCGGTGATGTTTCGGCAGGTATTGGAGGGCGCGTCACGGAGACTCTAACTATCGGGCCCAGCGCGTCTTTCGTAGTGCCGGACTTTATCCGCGGTACCGATATTTGGTTTCTTACGGCGAATGTAACGATGCACTGGGGGCTTTAGCTGCATGGCGATGGGTTTGCAGCGCATACGTGATGTACTGGCCTATCTCAGCGGTGGTTTGTGCGTCGGATGGATAGTGTTCGGTCTTGATGTGCTTAGCGTGCGGGAGGTGCTCGCAGCGCGTGAAGCTGAACCGATTTTTGCTTTTCTATTACTAACGCACTTGATGTGGGGCCTGATTATGGGCGGCCTTGCTCTGTTCATATCATGGAGCATTTTGGGGCGAGCCGATGCGCTGCTAACACGTATCGCATCATATTTTTCGTCCGAAACGCCGCATAGGCTAGCCCGCTCAGTTTATATCTTGGTCGGCTCCACACTCTGGCTTAGTACGCTTCTCGTATCGTGGGAGGTCTGCATACGGTGTTTCGCGTTTAACCACGTTCGCTTGGCTAGTGCGCTGTTACTGATACTGTTATACGCGATCCACCTGGGAGCCTGGATAATGAGCTCGCGTATTTCGGGGCTTATCACGGGCGCGCTCAAGCAGCGGTCACTCACTGCAGACTGGTTGAGTCCGGCTGTAGCCCTTATGTGGCCAGCTGGATTGTTGCTTGGAGGGGCCACATTTGCGCTCGAAAGCCATGGCACGGCGCTTCAAGAGACCTGGGAGGCGCTTACGTTAGCTCCGCTCGTGGCACCTGTTTGTATGTTTATCGGAGCGTACATCCTGGAAGGCTCGCTTCAGAAATATCGGTCAGTCTACATCGTCATTATCACAATGAGTGGGGTAGGTCTTTCCTGGGCTGGAATGGAGAGACCTGCCACTTCGATGACTGGAGAGGACAACAGCGCTGTTGTCCAGACTCGGTGGGGAGCCACCACGTTACACCTCTTGGAGCGATTCACTGACAAGGATAGGGACGGATTCAGTGCTTTATTCGGTCATGGTGACTGTGATGATAGCAACCCTGATGTTTGGCCTGGCTCCACCGATGGGGATGATTGCAGTGTTCAGGTGAAGGGTATTTCCACTGCACAACTCGCCGCCATGATGGGTGGTCGAATCGAGCCGAGGAATGGGCTGCCAGTACCGTCAACAGGAAATGCCCCGACTTCCGGTCGCCCTAAAGAGGCACAGCTGCTTTCTACGGCGGTGCCCGATGCGAGTGTGTCGGATGTCCCCAGAGTTGCGGAGTTGGCAATGCCTCAAATTCCCCCGGAGCTACATAGCCCGTCAGAGCCAGGCGTACGGAAGCCAATGAACCTGGTGCTGATTACCATAGACACCGTACGTGCCGATCACTGTGGATTTCAGGGCTATGACCGCAATACTACGCCTAATCTCGATGCGTTTGCGCAGCAGTCTGCGGTGTTCGAGCGTGCGTATGCGCCATCGAATATGACACCCATATCTATTCCCGCCATGCTGAGTGGTCGGTATACGTCGGAGTTATTTCGGGATGATGGTCATTTTATCCGGTTTGATGACAATAATCGGTTTTTGGCTGAGATGCTGGTTGAGGCGGGGTATCAAACTCGTGGAGTACTGACGCATTGGTACTTTGAGAAGCGTAAACGGTCTGGCTTATCACAAGGATTTGATCATTGGACAGTGGTTGGAACCCGCTGGGGCAAAGCCATGGAAGACGTATCGACTTCCGAGCTAGTCAGTGCAGAAGCGATTCGTCAGATCGATGCGCTTGAAGACAAAAGACCGTGGTTTCTGTGGGTCCATTTCCTCGATCCCCACAAATGGTATATCGATCACCCTGGTTTTGAGCGACGTTGGGGTCGTAAAAGCCGAGATCGGTATGACCATGAGATAGCATTCACTGATCACCATATTGGACTTGTGCTCAACCACCTCAAAAAACGGGCTGATTGGGACCGAACGGCCGTGGCTGTGACCTCAGACCACGGTGAAGCTTTCGGAGAGCATAAGACACATTTTCATGGGTTTTCTATGTACGAGGACCAACTCCGAGTCCCCTTCATCATGCGGGTACCTGGGCTCGCTGCAATTCGAATCAAAAAACGGGTGGGTCTCATTGACCTGGTTCCAACGTTGCTGGAGCTAGCTGACCGCCCGGTTGACCCCAGCCTCCGTGGTCTGAGTCTGCTTCCGGAGATGCAAGGAGAGTCAGTGCCGCAGCGTTTGATTTATGCGGAGCGTACCCGTGGGCCACATAGCTCCGGTCTACGTGCACTGATAGACGGTGATCTCAAGCTCGTGTGGCGAGCAGCAGGTAATCGCTATGAGCTGTATGATTTGGAGGATGACCCAGATGAGGTCAATGATCTTATGGGCACTGCACCGAAGTTAGCCACGCGGTTGCGGGGTATACAGGCTACTTTCATTTCGTCAGTTCTTGACGCGAAAGGGAAGGTCCGTCGAAGACGTTGAAGACATCTGCGATACGACGATACATTTTCAAATCTATGTGGAGGAACATTGACCTCGCTGAGTCGTCATTCATTTTCCATGACACACAACTTGCGTCGCATAGGTGGTCGGTGGTTGTATGTGGGTACTTCGTGAGTGCAGAGATATTGTCTAGTGTGAGCGTAGACGCCGGGGAGTCCGTATGTTTAGTGCCGTGGTAATGTCCCTCATCATCTTGGCCGGATTGGGGATCTTTACGTATGAAGTCGTAACTCGCTTCCGGTGGGCAACCATGGCTCGCCCCGAAGTACGCTGGGATAACGTGCCGTCTCGCGTATTCCGCGTGGTGCAAAACGTACTCGGCCAGAAGAAGCTCCTTCAACGCCGTAAACGCGGTGTGATGCACGTGATGTTTTTTTACGGCTTCCTCGTTTTGCAAACCGTCATGGTGCAAGTGGTGGGCGAGGGGCTTTTCGGATACGACTGGCACATACCCGTTATTGGCGGGTGGCTACTTTACTGTGTTCAGGACATCGTAAGTGTCCTCGTGCTCGTAGCTGTGGGGATGGCGGTTAACCAGCGCTACATCAAACGCAACCCCCACGTGAAGGCTCACAGTGAATTCGATGCCCTCATAGTGCTGGTAGGCATTTCGGGACTTATCATCACCTCGTTTTTCGTGAACGCGGGTAAAATCAAGCTAGGCTACATGAAAGGAATCGACGTCCTTCCACCCGTATCTTTGCTCTTTTCCGCGCCTATGGGTGCTATGTCGGACGGCACTATTCGTCTAATTACAGACGTCAACTTCTGGCTGCATGCTTTGTTTTTCGTGGTGTTGCTCATTTGGGTTCCGAAAGGCAAGCACTTTCACCTCATTACGGGCCCTATGAACGTTTTTTTCAACGGCAACGCCACGCATCGTTCTGGTGCTGCTCTTCGTCCGGTCGGAATCGATTGGGAAGAGATGACGGAAGACGACGTCGTCGGAGCCAGCCGACTTGACCAATTTAGCTGGAAAGCGCTGTTCGATAGCTATGCCTGTACGGAATGCGGTCGCTGTCAGGACCAATGCCCAGCGTACAATACTGGGAAAGACCTAAGCCCAAAGGGGCTCCAGGTGGACCTCCGCATGGAACTCGAGCGGGCGGGGCCAATCATGTTGAAAGGCGACGCAGATGCGGATGGTGTGTTGCGTCCCTTCGTACCCGAGATTTTCACCGACAACTTTATCTGGAGTTGCACCACGTGTGGCGCGTGTATGCACGAATGCCCAGTGGATATCGAACACATCGACACCATAGTAGATATGCGGCGTCATAAAGTGATGATGGAGGCCGATTTCCCGAAGGAGGCAAAGGGCATATTCAAAAACCTCGAACGCCGCGGCAACCCATGGGGCGTGCGTGACAGCCGCGTAGGTTGGACGGAAAAACTCGACTTCGAAGTCCCAGTGCTTGGTGACACCATTGAATCAGCCGAAGACATCGACGTGTTGTATTGGGTTGGTTGCGCTGGTGCATTCGATAACGAAGGGCAAAAGACGTCACGTGCGATGGCAAAGATTCTCCACGAAGCCGGAGTGAAGTATGCCATTTTAGGCGACTCGGAAACATGCACCGGTGACTCCGCTCGCCGTCTGGGTAATGAGATTCTCTTCGAGACCATGGCAAAAGGGAATATCGAGGTGATGAACGAGTTCAAGGTGAAAAAAATCGTGGCTCAATGCCCACATTGCTTTAATACCTTGGCGAACGAATATCCGCAGTTTGGCGCGCAATTCGAGGTGGTGCATCACAGCGACTATATTGCCGGGTTAGTGAAAGAAGACACGCTCAAGCTCGAACCAAAACCCTCAGACGGACCGATAACCTTTCACGATAGCTGTTACCTGGGCCGACACAACGGCATTTACGATGCCCCACGGGAGCTCATAAAAGCAGCTACAGGTCACGCACCCGTTGAGATGGAGCGTTCGCGTGAGCAGGGATTTTGCTGTGGCGCGGGCGGCGGACGGATGTGGCTTGAGGAACATGGCGGTAAGCGCGCGGAGGAAGAGGGGCTTGAAGTTCAACGAGTTAATGTGAATCGCGTGGAAGAGGCTCTCGAACTGAAGCCGAAAGAGATTGCAGCCGGCTGTCCATTTTGCAATACGATGCTCAATGATGGGCTCAAGCATAAAGATGCCGAAGAGCAGGTCGATGTCGTCGACATTGCTCAAATTGTTGCACGTTCTCTCCCGCAGTCGTCTTAGCTGCTGAGTTACGCTCCATCGAACGTTCAAGCGCCAGTCTGACTTGGACATGATAGCCGTGTCTGCGCTTGTAAACACGCAACAGCGACCTGACTAGCGACACATCTCTGTGTTGATTACGCCATGTGCACGGCTCAGACGGGTCGGTGCGTTCGCGACCAAGAACCACCTCAGGAAAGTCAAGTGTGACCTATGGGAAATTTTGTTGCGCGAGTTTAAGCGCATCATGGTCAGCCGCGCAGGCTGTACTTGAACGGGATAGTGACGCGTTTGTTGGACCACCCGAGTTCCAACGGGGGAGCTGGTAGTTTGCCAACCTTGGCGATACTTCGCAGTGCCGCTTTGTCTAACTGGCTATGGCCACTAGAGCTTTTTATTCGGCTGGATATGATGTTTCCACTGCCGTCGATGGTAATTTCTACAAGAACGAGACCAGTTTTTCCCGCACGTGCTGCCGAACGGGGATATTTATAGCGTCGATGAACGCGTTTCGACACTCGCCGCATATACGCACGGCGTAGCCCTGCTAAATCAATTGCAGCCTCGACGCCGTGGGTTGAACCCATCTGTGTTCTCGCGTCCGTACCGGTTGGAGACCCTGCGTCGGTAGCGGCCGAGTTATTTGGTGCACCTGGCATCCCATTGGTCGCCATGTCAACAGTCGGTGCAGCTTTCGCGGTGGTCATGATCACCTTGGTCGGGCTCGCTGGCGCAGGCGTCACTTCCAGCTGCTTGACTGCTTGTTTCGCGACCATTTTTCGCCTGGTAGGCGGTTTAGGTACTCGTATGGCCGTGAGCTTTTCTAGCGCTGGCGGCGCCTCAGCCTCCGGCGGAGGCTCAAAGTCCAGTAGCTCTTCCGGCGTGGGTAGAGGCGCCTTGGGTTCTAGCTCTTCCTTCTGTTCGTTCTCTAATACAACGACTTCGATAGATGCAAGTGGGACACCGTGTAGTGCAGTTTTCTGGGGCGGTGGTCCACCTGGTCCGAGGGCCATAACCGTGGCCGCGAGGCCGTGAAGCAACATAGCGGACGCCAGGGACGAGGCTCGTATCAGTCGAGATTCCCTTTCCGCAGCGCTTAGCGGAAGGGACCGGATCAATCGACGTAGCTCATCCCGTGAGGGAGGCGGCGTGGGCATATTCTTGTGCCCCGTAAGACCGGAATCGACTGTTGCGCTGCTCATAAGAAACTCAGACAATCACCAAGTAAATATTACTCTTCAGTTCTTTACCGAATTACCGCGGAAAATGAAACTCATTATCAACTAAGGTGCAAGTTTTCATTGCTGATATGAGCACGCGCAAGGTTATCGCAGACCCAAAATGGTGACCTATTACCCTAATTATACCTAAGACGTAGTCCCCCCATGAGTTGCAGCGGGCGAATGGGCCGAGCGCCAAAGGGCCGGCGTGATGCGACAACTTGCTGGTTGGCAAGGTTTTCGCCGGTGATGTAGAGGTCTAACCATTTTAGAGGGCGGTATGAGGCGCTGGCATCGAAGAGCCATGCTGCATCCGTCTTGGGTACATCATCCCCTCCTGCTGTTTCACGCATCCGGTCGATATACGTCACACCCAGATTCAGTGACCATAGCGAATGGGTTAGACCCAGAGAGACGGCGGCTTGGTGTGGGGCCACATACGGTAAGAAGTCGCCTTCAGTTACGGCCCCGAATTGTGGATTGGAGGATGCGAATGAACTTCCGAACGTGGCATGGGTATATGTATAGGAGGCTCGAAGTGGCATTTGGAAGCCTTTAGGAAGACTAAAAACATGCTCGGCAACCAGTTCGACGCCGGCAATAAATGCATCACCACCGTTGAATTGCTGGTCTAGGTCCTCGACGGTACAACCACTTGAAAAAGTGCATTGACCCACCAGGTTTGAGTAGTCGCTAATGAAGCCGATGGCTTCAAGTAATGTGCCGGTGTCCGATTTTTGGTATCGAACCCCGAACTCATAGTTTAACGCAAACTCTGGGCTTACTTCCTCAGCCTGCCCCGGCGCAACGGGTGAAAAGCCGCGGTGTACACCAGCTAGGACACCAAGCCCGTCGGTGATTTCATAATGAATGGCCAGGCCAGGCAGGATGGCGATATCGGCGCTGCTTGAGTCACTATCTCCCAGCCGATCCTCTCTTGCTACCTGGACCC
>PKDL01000134.1 GCA_002863065.1 Pseudomonadota bacterium | reverse complement strand
GAAAGCATACAGATGGTGGCGGTAGTACGCACGTTCCTTAGCGTCGCTTCACACTCTTCTGCGGATGAAGCCAACCACCGTCAACAATAAGAAGGCTACAATGCAGGCGTATCCGAAGAGGTCACCGTATTCCCGATACGGAGTAGTAGAAGACATCATGGGGACATCTTCTACAAGTAATTCTGGGTCGTCGAGGCGTGTTTGTGCCACCAATCTACCGACCGCATCCACGTATGCACTTACTCCGGTATTTGTACTTCTGATAAGCCAGAGTCGGTTTTCAACTGCCCTAAAAATGGCGAGTGCGAGGTGCAGGTACGGCTCGCTCGTTTTTCCAAACCACGCATCATTGGTCACATTGATCAAAACATTGGGGTCTTTACCGGCCAATCTGCGTGTGAATCTTGGAATAATGTCTTCGTAACAAATCATTACTCCGAGTTGGAACCCCTTGAACTCAAATGTTTCCACCGTAGTACCAGGTTCGAAGTGACTTGCTTCGGGCAGCCATTCATAGAACTCCGGAAATGTGCTGCCAAGCGGTATGTATTCCCCAAATACTAGCAAGTAATTTTTATCGTAACGGCCAAGGACGTGCCCTTTTTCGTCAACGAGCATCGCGGAGTTGTAGGTTCGCCGGCTAGCCTTACCCTGTAGCGTGGCAGATACTGTGCCTGGTTTGGGTTCATATGTGAGTAGTCCCATCAGTATCGGGGTGTTGAACCCCCGTAATGGTGTATTCCAGGCATGAAGCGAGGTCTTACGATCGTCGGGTAAGAGTTCATTGATATTATCTACTGCTCTCATACGATCAGATACAGTCGGGAGAGGGGCGTTTGACCGATACAAGTAGCGTGCATCTCGTGCGTATGCATGCGCTTCCGTGAAGGGTACGCCCGAGACTCCAACGAGTCGTTCTCTCGGGCCTTGCTGTTCTTTTACCCATGCAGGACTTGAGGGAGATTTATGTAGCAGCAGGCCGTTATCGCCAACCGCCCATATTGAATCTGTTCCGTCGAATGCGACATCTCGGATGGTCGACTTGGTAGGTGAGCGTTGGCGCTTGAATGGACGACCTTTACCGTGTGAGATGTACAGTGAGCCGCCATCACCGCCGATGATAGTTTTCGAGCCACTGCTATCTATGGCGCGTAAACGGGACTCCCCGAGGCGTTGCTTCTGCCAGCGCCCACTTTTGTAAACCAAAAGGAGCCCTTGGTCACCGACCGCATACCGTGTTCCTGTCGCACTGATATTTACGCCGTGCAAATCGACCGTAGTGTTAGTGGCTTGGCGTGTCCATTGATCACCTTGCCACCGAAGAATGGTCCCCTTACCTCCAACCGCCAGTACGTCATCGTGACTTTTACCATCGACGGCATTGAGACGTACTGTGGTTCCAGTAGGTGTGGAGCGCCATGGTCCCGCCTGGCTCATGACTACTGTGCCTTTATCTCCTACGGCTACCGCGACAATGGGCGCACCATCTACACGCGCGAATGAGTCATCGTACTCTCCGCTCCAGACCGCACGTAAGTGGTTGTCAGTGCCCGAGTCTTCAGCAGTCCAGGGGCCGTCACGCTTGGTATAAACCGCGCCATCATTACCGACGGCGACTAGATAATCTTCGCGCGCCGCGCTAATACCCCGCAAGACGGTGTCATCACCAAATTCAGCGGAGCTTTCCCATGAGTCGCCATGTAATTCCCAGATACGGGCGCTATTACTTACGGCCGCTGCGAATAAATCAGTCCGCTTAAACCGAACAGTCCCATATGGATAGGGAATGGGGATAAAACTCGATTCAGGCTCCACGATTAAGTCAACCGCGTGTTTCTCTTCCAATTCCGCTGCTAACAGATGATGTTTCATCACATTGCCACGCAACATCCAGAGTCGTTCTTGTCCGCTTGAAAGGCTTTTCGCCTCTTTCTCAAAAATTCCTACGTTGGCTTCGCCGACACCGATTTTTAGTGATGGAGCTGTCGCCATTTCTTGGTCGACGGCCTCAATTCGCCACGAGCCATACCCGACATTGAGAATGAAGAGTGTCAGCGCCAAAGCGACGGGACGCCATGCGAGCGAATACCGTTGGCGGATAAGGAGATCTAGCCCACGGAACAGCCCAATATTGACGAAAACAAGCAACCAGCTAAGCCCCAGTACTCCTGTGATTTCGACAATCTGTATTGCGGGATAGAAGAGATACTGCCCATTGGCGAGATACCAGGGGAAAATGAAAGGTAGCAGGTACTCTACCGTTACCCACACTACGGGAGCGATCAGCAGCAAGGATGCACCGCTTCGGATTTCAAGCCAGCGAGTGAGGCCTGCCCAGATCGCGGGGACCAGCCCTTGGTAAGCACAGAGGAGTACGCATAACGGTATTGCTGCTGCCAGTGAGAAGTGGCCGAAGTCCTGGAGCATGCCAGTGATCCAGTAAAACCCGCCTAGGTTAGTTACCAGCCCAGTCCATAACCCCCAGGCAAATGCAGCTCGGGGCGGCTTGTGCCGAATCACCCACAAGACTGGGACAAGGGCGAACCATTGCAGATAGAATTGGTCGAACTTGGGGTAGCTTGTGAAGATCAAGACACCGGACAGAACACAGAGGAACCACTCACGTAATCGTTTGAAGGTGGCGGCCACACGAATGTGGTACGGGGCCGATTCAGTAGTTGATCCTGACTTTGAGGAGCGCCGGCCAGTGATCCGACTGGCTTTTGTCTTCGGTTTACCTCTGGTCGACTTACTCACGAGATTACCTGCATTGCTCCGGGTACGATGGTGAAGGTCGCTGGAAGTCGACCTATGACCTCGCCGTCAGCTTCAATATATGTAGGTTCTGAATCTTCCGGTGCAGCACGGAAGGTCCGACTGCGTTCATGATGAACACGTGGATGAGTAAGATGCTTACCGGAGTACAGTGACGTCATCCCCAGCATTTGTATGCGATTCAAATCCCCCAGAGTGACGATATCAAAAAGTCCATCCCCTACAGCAGCTTCCGGACCTATATGCATTCCGGCTCCAAAGTATTGCCCGATACAGACCGCTCCGACCCGAACATACCCCGTGCGTTCACCATGATGTGAAGTCATGGTGACACGTCGATTTTTGTATTCGATAATCGAGCGGGCCGATGCCAGAAAAAACGTGAGACGCCCCCCGAGTCGTTTCCCAGAGCGATTGACCCGGCGGCACACGTTGGCGCTCATTCCGAAAGATGCCACATTGGCGAAGTAGCGAGTTAGCGGACTTCCGTCCATACCAACGCAGTCGATTCGGCCCAAGTCGGCAACGGTCAGTCTTCCTCGTATAATTCTCTGAAGCGACTCGCTTAGATCACGCTTCATTCCCCAGGATTTTCTGTAATCACCACCGGTACCCGATGGTATTAGCCCGAGTGCTGGCGTAGCGATAGGTTCATTCGATACATCGAAAAAGCCGTTAACTACTTCGTTTATTGTGCCATCTCCACCCACGGCGACGACGGTACCTACTCCGTTCATGAGTGCTTTTCGGACCAATGCAGTGGCGTGATTTGGCCCTTCGGTCAGGACGATTTCGGCCGATGGAAGCGCGCGCTCCACTGTCCGGCGGAAATCGGCAAGTTTAGACCCAGTACCACCTCCCGCAGAATGCGGATTTACGATGCAACAGATATTCAATCTTCGTGTCTCCAGGTCCGCACTAGTGGTCGTCCCCTTAACGGGCTATTGAGAGACAAGGGTCGAGCCAAACGGATGGAGTATTGGGTTGCCGTCGGTGACTGACGGAGTGCTGTTATTGGTGTGCTCTGGTGAGGCCACATCTGCCGAGATGCCTCACTATGTCGCATACGGTCACCAGTCGTCCTTTTTTGTGTCCGAAAAAAATTCATCGCAGCACCTCACTGGGGTCCAAGATAGAGCGTATCGCGTGGTGCCGCTTGTTCTCTGTGGAGATTGTCCACGCGGGACCGCGAACCCACCCACCGTGTATGTCGAGTGGACCTGCCCAGCATGGTTCTGACTGTAGGAACGTGGAAAGTGCCCGCCAACCTACACGACGCGTGGCTTTGACGGGAGGTATGGGCTCTCCGTCTAAGGGGCACTGCTCCAGCGCAAAACCACCAACAAGGACACCGGTTTCTATGGGTTGTGCGCCAGGGACAATCGTTACCCGAGCATCATCATTGCCGAATGATTCGAGCCATATAAATGCGGGCGATTCCTTTCGTAGAAAGAGTCGAACGGCGTTGAGTAAAGAGGGAGTCGGACCAACGGCACGAAGCGCATATTTCCACGTGGGCATCGGGCTCGTACGCAACGTCGCGTGGGTTACGATGCCGGTTTGTCCAGCTCCACCGATCACTGCATGGTCTGGATTAGGTCCCGTAGAGCGCCGTGGAGCGGCCGGTGTACGGAACATGGTGCCATCGGGCAGTACCGCGGATAGAGCAACGACAAGCGTACCTGCTTCGCCTGATTCCAGCGCAGGTCCAATAGGGTCCGACCCACTGGAGAAGTAGCCGCGGGGTAGCCACTGTCCGTGTTGGGCGAGTGCTTTACGAATCGAATCCGGTGTTGCGGACCTTTCGGCTCTGCACAAGCCACTCACTGAATCTACTTCAACCACTGTGTCTCGCTGGGACAAGTCGACGCCCAATGCATTTTCGGGGAGTCTGTCTTGTTCTCCGACCCAAACCCGTCCATTGTGCAGCCATGCGGCTTGAAGTACCGCCGATAACTCGCCGAAGGTGGCATGCGGCAGCCACTCTCCTATACGTAAACGGTTTTCGCCCAATCGCCGGTCCAATGCCTGTTGGAGATTGGATTCTTCTGGCACGTCCAGAGTGTAATCACGTTCGAGATCAGACACGATTACTCCAGTATCGCCCGGTCTGGGAGTAGCTTCCCTGGATTAAGTAATTGGTCTCGGTCGAGACTGGACTTTAGCGCATACATCAATCGAATCCCTGCCCCATGTTCGCGGCGCATATGCTCTTTTTTGGCGAGTCCTATCCCCCGGTGGTGGCTGATCGAAGCCCCAGCCTTTGCCGCAGCTTCCAAGGCTTCGTCCCACATCTTTTCATACAGTCTGTCCAGACTGGCTGGGTCCCGGCGATAGCATACAAATGTGAAGTTGATTGCACATCCCTCAGCGCATGCATGGGTGAAATGTGTCAGCACCAGAGCGTGAGGGACGACAGCTCGACGTACAGCAGTATAGACCTCGTGCACTCGAGACCAAATACAGCTTACGTCCATCGTATCTGTGAAGGCACCACCTGCAAATACCCCACGGTGTCGCAATGGAACACCATGAGGTCGATTTTTCCATCGGTGTCCAGGGCCCTCACCGCCGTCCGTCCCTCCTGCCTGTTCTAGTAGCTGACGCGCAGCGGTCATATCTTGGTCGACAGATTGCTGCGTTCCTTGAAAGCCGAAGACGAGCAGACAGGGGACGGGAAGTTTATCTACTGCGCTATTGAGAATTGCAGGACGCGATAATGCGATAGCTAAGCCGAACTTCTTACCGGCACGTGTACGGTCCGACCCGGCATCGGTAGCCAGAATCTCCTTGAGGGGGGTGAGTACGCCAGATGCGAGGCCGCCGCGTGAGGTACCTTCGCCTGAGGACTGGAGTAACGATTCGAATGGGTCATAGAAGTGAACGAGATGTGGTTTAAGACCGGATTGCATTAGAAGTCGAAGACCTAGAAGTCCGGCTTCAAGCGTGCGAAATCGGTATCCTCGATAAGTCTCTGCGTCGGCAAGCGGAGTGACTCTAAGCCGCGCTTTGGTAATGACACCGAGCGTTCCTTCACTGCCCAGAATGAGCTGGTTCCATTCGAGCAAATGCGGTTCATTCGTACTTAGGGTTTCACCATTGGATAATACAACCGTTAGTGACTCAACAAGATCGGCTACCGTGCCGTACCGTGATGAATATTGTCCGGCAGACCGAGTAGCGAGCCATCCGCCAACTGTGGAATTGCGCGTCGCCAGCGGAAAATGGCCTAGCGTATAGCCCTGCTTGTTTAGTGTCGCTTCCAGTTGGTTCCCAGTGACGCCAGCCTCTACGTCAATCGTCAGGTCGATATCATCAACCTCACCGATGGCCTGCAGGTGCTTGGTGTCAATAACTATGCCGCCCTGTGTGGGTACAGTGCCACCGCAGACGCCATGACCCTGGCCATATGGAATAGCGGGGATGCGATGGGCTTGGCATAACTTCAAAACACTTATTATCTCGCTCTCAGACCTTGGGAATGCCACGGCATCTGGCATATTCAGCGTTCGTTCGGCCATTCGGTCCCAGATCTGGAGCCGTGGCCATTCGTCTGTCGCGAACGGGCGGTTATTCTGGCTGTCGGTTGATAGGGCGTCTGGAGGCAGTGTCGACCGGAGTGCCGTAATGAATTCCTGCACGTTCTTAGCGCGATAGCCCAAGCTTATACCTTCCATTGGCAGATATTGGTCTACCGTTGGTCTAGATTCAGGCATCTAATACCACGAGCTGTAGCTGGGTGCGTAGAATCGTGTCCCATCCTAGTTGGATCTTTGTCCCAGGAGTCGCTTTAGCTCACATGACGCCTCCGCTATACTTTCACAATGCAGCCTCAAGCCTGTCACGTCTGTGGTGCAGTAGTCCCGGCCGGACATCGGTTTTGCGGTCAATGCGGAACTCCACAGCCTGCACGCCAGGGTTCAGCTCACGATGAGCCCCGTAACGAAACGCTGATATTCGCTGCGTCTGATGTCCAACGTACCGCGAAGCTCATCTTGCTTCGCGGTAGTGGCGGTGACGGTTCCAGTTATCATTTGAATGCTGAGGAACATCTCTGTGGGCGCACCGAAGGCACGATACTTTTTCCGGATGATCCAACGGTCTCACCGCGGCATGCCAGCTTTTATTATCGCGACGGCCGACTCTACTTACGTGACCTAGGCAGTTTGAATGGCACCTTTATCCGCTTGCGCGGCACCATTCCGGTAATCACTGGCGACCGATTTATTTGCGGTGAACAGCTATTTGAATTTGGGCTGTATCCAAGTGAACGCCGCGACCGCTGGGTGCAGGACACGTGCTTTGGCGGAACGCCGGCGCTCTGGGATTGGCAATTTCAAGTCGGGCAGATTTTGTCGAGAGGCCGAAGCGGTACTATCCGCTCCTCGGACGAAGATGCGATCACAATAGGTAGGGAAGGGTGCATATTGAGCTTTCCCCAAGACCGTTTCATGTCGCAGTATCACGCACGGGTTTTTGCGGATCAGGAACAGCACCTGCTCGAAGATACGGAGTCGAAGAACGGAACATATTATCGTGTGCGAGAAGAAGTTGGACTCAAGGACGGAGACCATCTGTTTCTGGGACGACAGCTCATCCGAATTGAGATGACCTAATTTTTTAGTCCATGATAGGCGTTTTTATGTATCGGCCCTGCGGCCTGGTCGCACCAGATGAGGGAGTTGAGTTGTGCCCATACCGTCCTTCTTCGTACCCTCCTGTGGTGGCTAGTAAGAAGAAAGCTCGCGCCCGTGCCGCTGCAGCACGAAAATACAGCGCATCTGCTCCTCTGGTAATACCTGGAGTGCGGTGGTGTGAAGAGCGGCGCCTTCGCCGTTCCCGCCGTATTGCACCCCTGCTGAGCTTTTGGGTCGAATTAGTACCGTGGTTTCGAAGCACACAGAAAGGTAGAGCCGCCGAGCGACAAATGCGTGTGGGACTCATGTTAGGTGGACTGGCATTGGCAATGTTTAGCGGTTCCATGGGGTTGGCGCTTTTGGGCGGAGTTGTGGCCATGGTGTCGACGGTTATTCCTGTGTCTGAAGGGAGAAAGGTGCGGTGGCGCAAACAAGTGGCATTGCTCAGTCAACCAAGGGTGATACGCAAGCCAATATCGGTCGAGCTACGGTACGACGGGGATAGCATCGAGCTATACCATGGAGAGGCTCTGGAGCAGCGCATTGAAATGGATCATGGCTCGAACCGCGTGTATCTACATACGGTAGAGTCTCGTATCGCGCTGGAAGTTCGGCCATCGTCTGGCGATCGCAGCACGCGCATCTGGATTGTAGCGGAACGTGACGAATCATTGGTCAATCTAATTACTGATTTACCGAAGCGGGACTCCCGCAAAATTCCGTCGCCGGTGACGATAAGTGCACGGGAATGGGCGCTGTTGTACGAAGAAATTCGGACGTAGGACCTTGTCGAATGTATGAGTCGATAGACGGACGGCTTGAAGAAGAGTGAGGGGGCAGCATGGTTTGGGTTCTACTTGGTGTGGTTCTGATATGGCTTCTCATGAGTCTCAAGACATCTCGTGCGGACGGTACGCTACTAGAGGTGCACCCTTATCGGCGTATGATGCCGTACATCATGCGAGGCCGGAACGAGTCCGTGGTCTATTACGACGACTACATCGATGCCGAGAAGCTTCTGGAGTACGTCGAAGCTGTGCGTGAAAGAATGCCGGTGAATGTGACTCATTGTCTGGTCGCTGCCGCATCGGTGGGTTTGCGCGAAGTTCCTTCGATGAACCGGTTTGTGTCTGGGCGCCGTTTATATCAGCGTAATGAACGTGTGGTTAGCTTCAGTATGAAGCGAAAGCGTATGGACAAAAAATCAAAGATATCAGTGGTTCAGCTTCGGATCGGAGATGATGAGACGTTCAAAGACCTCGTTGAACGTACGGCAGGCAATATTAGCGTGGAGCGCTCATCGAAAAAAACCTATGTGGACAAGGAACTCGACCTGTTTCTACGTTTGCCCCGCTTCATTTTAGACCGGGCGGTGCCGCTGTTTCAGTGGCTGGATTACAATAATTGCCTACCGTATGCCTTCACAAAAAACGACGCCTTCTACTCATCAATGTTTATTGCGAATCTCGGCAGCCTGGGGATGAGTGCTGCGTATCATCATCTATACGAATGGGGGAATTGTCCGCTTTTTCTTATGGTGGGAAAGATCGAGGAGCGTCCCATGGTGCATAACGGAGCAGTCGTACCTCGAAAGGTTCTTCACCTACGCTGGAGCTATGATGAGCGTATCGATGATGGATTGACGTCTAAGGACGGGATGGGAGCAGTACGCAGAGTGTTGGAGAATCCCTTTGATGAGCTAGGGTGCATCGCAGCGGATGGAAGCGATGTATTTCCACTGGGCTCACGGTCATTCACGTCCGATGAGGGATGAGATTGAGTCATCCATCATCCCATGCGATTTGCAGTGCAATCACCTTAAGCTTGGCCTCTTGTTGTCTATTCGCCTGTGAAACAAAAACCCTTTCGGGTCCGGATGCGGATGTAGAGGCGTCCAGTGGCGATGTTGTAGCAGGGAGCGACGAAGTACAGGCAGGTGATGCCGATACCATAGGTGATGGCGGGGAGACGGCAGACGCGGGGGGACAGCCGGAGTGTCCGGTATCGGCCGTTTGCCCGAATGCAGGTTCGCGCTGTGTTGGGGATGACCTCGTCGTCTGTAGCGAAAATGAAGATGGCTGTCTTACTGCTGACGTGACATTTTGCGTGGTCGAAGGAACGGTCTGTACGGCGACAGATACGGGTGCAGCCTGCACGGTAAAAGATGTATGCGCCGGTCTGCCAGGTTGTGTCTCAGAATCCACAACGTGTGAGGGCAGTACAGCGATTGTATGTGCTCTCAACGGAGACGGCTGCCTTGTGGAGAGCAAACAAGACTGCGAAGCATCTTCCGCTGTCTGCATTGAAGGGACGTGTGTTACCGACATCTGTAGTAGCGCCGGGACTCCTTGTGAGAAAGAAGGTACATCGTGTGAAGGCGCTGTACTGATGGACTGTGCCTCGAATATCGATGGCTGCCTCGTTCTCAGCGTTAAGGAAGACTGCGGAGAGATCCCCGGAGCTGTCTGTTCACCTCATGCTCCAGCGCGATGCAACGGAGAAATACTTGGAGACTTCGTATTTCGACGGGTGGTAGACACGCTATCTACGTACGCAGCGCTCGCCGAACCAGTCGTTGACGTGGACCGAGTTCCTGTACTGACCACAGACCGGGTGTATTTCAGAGTATCTACCGACTCGACAGGTGCTTTAGCTACTGCGGTAGGGCGGTATATTTTTGCGCTCGACGAACCACAAATCCTGACGACTCAGGAAACCGTTATTCCTGATGGTGAAGGTACCTTCAGCGATTTTGATCCCCTAAGCCTTGCGTCATTAGTTGCCGATGGTGATGTACTTATATTGGCTGGAAACGGTGCTAATGCGCAGCGAGGGATCTACCAAAGAAGTGCGATCGGTTTACAGAAGCGTATCGATCGAAAATCGCTGCTGCCGGCATCATCATCCACATTCGTCGGCCTTTCGGGGCCGCTGCTTGCGTCCGGTAGCATCGCATTCAATGGAAACGACTTTGGTTCGAATGGCGGAGTATACGTATCCCCGACGCTCGCAGATGCCATCAGTATCCTCGCCGTGAAAGGAACTAGTATGCCTGGCGGAGCCTCTGGCTTCACCGGAATAAGCATTACAGACTTTAATGAGGAATATAGCGTCTTTGAGGGGTTCGGACCGGCACTTCCCTCGTCTCCATTTACTGGTCCGAATCGAGGTATTTACCGAAAGTCAGGATCGAATGGACCGCTCAATGTGATCGCGGACCGGCATCTTCCGGTGATCCAATACGATGGGCAGTCGCGGTTCGAACAGGTGGAAGGCGGCCAAGCGTTGGATGATGGGGTTATTTTTTTCGGTGCGGGGCCACCTGGGCCGCAGCAACCGCTCGGTTTTCCTCAGCACAAAGGGATTTATCAATGGAATCCCGATTCCGGCTTTTCGGTCATTGTGGATACGGCGACCACAATACCGAATGCGTCAGGTGAGACGTTTAGCGTTGAAGCGACCGGTAGCCTTGCGGCAGATGCATTTTCAGTGAGCGGTTCCTATATCTACTTCCGTGGCGTTGGTTCAGTGGATTCGTTTGTGAGCAGAGTTGGGGTCTATCGCTGGCAAGACGGGGATATCATCCCCATCTTGGACGACGGAATGATGCTGGATGGAAAAGAGATTAGTGATGTTCGCATCGGACGGCATGCAGCATCCGACGACCAATGCGTTCTCAGTGTCCAATTCGTGGATGGCACTGCCGGCATATACGTGGCCTTTCCGAGCCAATTTGACTGAATTCGGGGGCCGATGAATATAGCTATAATAGCGGTGGTGGCGTGTCTTGAACTTGCCGTAGCTCCTCCAAAAGACGGCATTGGCCAGGTGACTGAATTCGTATGCCGGCAGCGTGCAGATAATGCGTTGGTATCGCTCGATGTCGTTGGTCTAAACTTGTTGGACTTTACTCGAATTATCTCCTGCCTCACCGGTGAAAGATTTTTATTTGTCGCTTCAGGATTAGGACAGGTTCAGGTCCTAGCAACCGATGAAATGACGGTTGCAGATATCCGTGCGGCGTTTCTCCTCGCTATCGAAACGGTCGGCCTATCCTTGGTGCGTGGAGGAAAGT
Source organism: Pseudomonadota bacterium (assembly GCA_002863065.1). Taxonomy (GTDB): domain Bacteria; phylum Myxococcota_A; class UBA9042. The sequence continues at coordinate 21 of PKDL01000134.1, read as the reverse complement.
TCACGCGTATCGTAGACACGT
>PKDL01000048.1 GCA_002863065.1 Pseudomonadota bacterium | reverse complement strand
ACTTTAAGTCCGAGGTCGTGGGAGCGGATGGCGTCTTGTACCGCCAGTTTACCGTCGGCAACATTTACATTGTCGTGCAGCATTACCGCTGCATTGACGACAAGCCCGCTATCGATTTCATCTTGAGTATAGATGCGCTGCATGAGTTCATCTGTGTAGGCAGCGCCGCCGGCTTTCATATCGAGGTTTTCCGTAGCATCAAATGCGATGGATTCCGTGGTTTCGACAAGGTCGTTATCGCCACCGAACAGGGCGTCCTCTGCAGCCTCGGCAGACTCCACATCCGTAATGCCTGCCTCTTCCTGTATTTGGTCGATTTCGTCGAGACGTTCAGAGGTAACGAACCCGTAGAGTTCTCGAAATGTCATCATATCGACGAGGTTGAAACCTCCCGCAGTCGGGTTGTCATCGAGGGCTTCGAATTTGAAGGTGCCGTACACCTTGACTGGCACCTTACGGACGTAGCCTCCGCGACCGAATGATGTCAGTACAAGAGTGTCCCCTACTGGAATTGTGTAGAGCATGATGTGCGGTGCGATTTGTTCGTAAAAGAACGTGAACCGATCGTTGAAAGTCGTTTTATCCATACGCATAAAATCGGCGAGTAGCAGTCGTAGGTCTTTCTCATCACTACGCAGCATTGATTGCAGCTTTGTAGTGATGAGTTTGCCTTTCTGCTCGTCAAGTTGATAGGCGATATCAGCGACTTGATTGACGTTCTGCTTGATCCAGGTTTGGCAGTCTTCGCAGTCTTCAAACGGGATTTGATCTTTTTCGAGGCGCTCCTTCACGAGGTCTAGGCGACGTGCGGTTTTATTTTTTATGAAGCGGTCATAGAAGCGTTTGTTGAACATCAGTCCACGTTGGCCATCCGGAATGCGTTCTCCATTGACCAGTTTGAACTTGTCGAACACTTCTGTGAATCGCTTGGTATCAGTACCGATGTAGTTCAGCCAAATGAGGTCTTCGCCAAGGGCAAGCTGGGCCACTTTATTTTCGAGAAACTCGAGGACATCGTAGGGTTTGGACTCGAATGTGGCCCAGAATGCCGGATCCTTTGTATTTTCGAGGGCGGCAAATTCCTCACCAGCTTGTTCTCTAATTTTTTTCATGTCCGCGATACGTTCTAGGTTTTTCATATCCTCTCGCATCACGGTCACAATGCGCCGTACATGTCGGAAGAGAACATCGGTTAGTTTGTCATCCTTTGCGTCAAGCGCATCGCGCAACTCGCCTAGCTTTTTATCTAAAAAGTTACCCGTGAAGACGACTGCGAAGTTTAGGCCCATGGGTACGACGCTATCGACTTCGGGTAAAGACTCGAGCGCCTCCCGTATTTCTAAAAAGTTGTCCATTCGACCGACATTCCGTTCTGACGAATCTGAACGGAATATCTCAAAGTCGTCTTTCGCCTCGGCTGAGAACACCTGCAGATGGCCAGAGATGGAATTGATAATTGCTACGGACGAGTTCTTTTCAAGGGAATCCATGATCGCGTTACCCGACACCACAAGGAATGTTCCGAAGACTAGAATCAGTCCGATGAGTAGTGACTTGAAGCGCTGTACGAACAGGTTACGAAGTGCGATGCGGAACAGCATTTTAGTGACCCATGAGTAGACTTTCTGGAGTCTCAGCTATTTTCCCATCTTCCAGCCAGACGACTCGGTCCGCACGGCGAATAACCTTGGGATCATGCGTCGAGAATATGAACGTAGTGCCGCGCTGACTGTTGATGCGCTTCATCAGGTCAATGATATTATTTCCCGTCTCTGTATCGAGGTTTGCCGTGGGTTCATCGGCTAATACGATCGCCGGTTCCGTGACGAGTGCTCGGGCGACTGCTACGCGTTGACGTTGTCCACCCGAGAGTTCACCCGGCCGGTTTTGTAATCGATCCGAGAGCCCCACTTCGTCCATCAGCGACCGAACCTTTGCGTCTCGTTCTGCTTTTGTGTGCTGCTTTTGTAATAGCAGGGGGAATTCCACATTTTGGTAGGCCGTTAACACCGGCACGAGGTTGAAGGTTTGGAATATGAAGCCAACCTTGAAGAGTCTTAGCTGAGTCAGCGCCTTATCAGTAAGTTCGTTTGTTCTTTGTCCTGCCACAATGATGTCGCCTGTCGTCGATACGTCGACGCAGCCGATCATATTCAATAACGTAGTCTTACCGCTGCCGGAAGGCCCCGCAATCGCCGAAAACTCCCCGCGTCTTATCTCGAGCGAAACGCCACGGACAGCGTGAACGACAGTTTTTCCAAGTGGATAGGACTTTGTGACCGTACGAAGTGCTACGATTACGTCATCGGACGAGTTCGCAGTAGTAGTTGGTGAGCTCTGCATGGTGTTGCGAAGGTTAGTGACTGTGTTAGACATTGCCAAGGTCACCGGGGTGGTTCGAGTTTATGGCGTGGTTGGTCCTACTTGAAATTGCTGGGTTGACGACTGCGGTTTGCTTTTTCCATGGAGTCAGCGGGCGCATCGGTCGAGCACCGCTGTATTTGACTCTAGGACTTGCTGAAGCTTTTCTTTTCTTTTCAGGTAAGGCACGCACCGACGGCGCCCGGCTCACAACGACTCTATTCGACGCACCAGTGGTGCATCTATATGTGATTTTTCTACCGCTTCTCATGGTAGGCATGGTCCTCGTTTATGTTTTGGACGGTACGCGACCAGCGCGGCACCTTTTAATTGGCCTTGCATTCGTCTATGTGATGCACGGACTGTTCGACCTGATTCTCATTGGGCATGCGACATATCCTGCACCTGGCCAGCCAGTCTTGGCCAACGAGATGCTCGTGTATGCTACTGCAAGCTCGAGATTCGCGGGTCTGTGCTCGATGGTGGTCGATTTTCTCGTGATTCTGATCACCTACCAGCTTCTCAATAACCACGCTGCACGACTGCCCTTGGTCATTCGGGTTTGGTTTTCTCTCGTGCTGGCGATGGTTGTTGATGGTCTCGCCTTTCCGTTATTTAGGCTGCGCGTATTGGAACTCGACCAACTTTGGGTAGGGCCAAAGCTTCAGGCAGGTCTCGCCGCCGGTATTCCTATGTCTCTATATCTCGGTTGGCAGTTACGTCGACGTGGGACTGAAGTGGTTCGCCCCGTCTTAGATATCGTTGCGCTTCGTCGTCGCGTTGAAGAGGTGGAAGCGGAACTGGGCCGTGAACGAGGGCGTGCAGAGCAATTGAGACAAACATTTGGCCGGTATGTATCGAACGAAGTTGTCGATGCTCTCATGAGCAGCCCGGAACGACTGCAACTCGGAGGTGAAGTTCGGGATGTGACCGTCTTATTTGCAGATATCCAAGGGTATTCTTCGCTGGCTGAGTGTTTAGAGCCTACCGAGATTATCTCGATGCTGAATCAATACTTCAATCGCGTGACGCGCGTAGTCCTTCGCGAGAGGGGAATGGTCAATGAGATCGAAGGGGACGGCATCTTGGCGGTATTTGGAGCCCCCTTGTATCTTGAGGACCACCCCGACCGGGCCGTGCGCGCTGGACTGGGCATGCTCAATGAAGTGAAAGAATTGAATCAGCAGTGGCGAGCAGATGGAACTTTCGAACGTTTGCAACAAGCTGGCGTTGAAGAGTTGGCGATCCGAGTGGGGATACACACCGGCTCTGCGGTGGTGGGAAACATAGGCAGCGAACTTCGGACGAAGTACGCCGTCGTCGGGGATTCCGTAAATGTAGCTGCGCGTGTTGAAGCAATGAATAAGCAACTGAATACCCGTATTTTGGTGACAGACGCCACGTTCTCAAGACTCACCGATACGATTTCCAGTCGATTTATAGAGGCGGGTACACATCCGGTGAAAGGGCGTATGGAGCCCGTTCGCGTTCTGACGCAACGACGCCAATATGCCTAAACGATTTCCGGCCAATGATGTGAGTCAGTACCATCGGGTTTCAACTGGGATGGCTTCATTCGCGGTAGTGGTTATTGCAGTCACTCTCCTATACGGCACCTTGAGTCCGAAGCCCGGCGCGGGAAGTGAAGTCTTGCTTTTTCCGCACGTGGATAAAGTGCTCCATTTTCTGGGTTGGTTTGCCCTCGGCTTGGCCGCAGCATCGATATCAAGGACTGCCCATTGGCATATCTTCGGGTGGGGTGCCTGCACCGTTTTCGGTTTGTTCACCGAGTGTGGACAGATCTTCGTGGTGGGTCGGCACTTTGAAGTCTTGGATTGCTTGGCTGATTCCTTTGGTTCTGCAGTTGGCTTTCTGACCATAGGCTACGATACGGACTCCTAGTGTCTCGGGCCGAATCATGTGTCCATGTCGCTGCAGCCCGGCTTGTTCTGGGCTCGTCTTTTATCATCGATTCATGTTTCGTCGAATCGGTATCACGTCCAATACGGGTTGAGCGCGCCTTGCTAAGGGCGTCCACCATCGAGGCAGGGTATGCCATCACCGAGGGTAATTACGATCTTGAATCGTCCGCAGTAAATGGCTCTGCGGACGGGGCGAGCGACAGATTAGGTGGCCCAGGCGTAGCGAGAATAATAGATATTGGGGCGATTGGACCGGAGGTCGTAACCTGCGCATCGGTGAGCCGGCGCTCTTCAAGAGTGCGCCTACTCGAGGTCGTACGCTTACACGAGCCACAGTACGATGCCGATTCTAATGGGCTGCTTGACGCTCAAGACCTGGAACTCAATGTAGTTTTGGAGAACCCCGGCCCAGAGTCTGTTGAACGGCTCGATACATCAACTAACCGGCAGTTTATCGCTGGTATCTTTGTTTGATCCTCGTGGTTCGGATGGTTACTTCGTGAAGGCTGTTATGGACTTGTATGGCGCCGAAGTCTTTTTACCGGAGTGCCAAGAGCTGGATATGTCCGGTATATCCACCACTGATTGCGAGGTTGTCATATCGGCGGCCAGCCAGAATGATAACTCGTGTGCGACTACCGGCATCCACGGTGTTTACTGTGGTCCACCCGGTATGGTGATGGCATCGGTAGTAGCGAAGGTATGATTCACATCGCCGCGGTTTGGTTTGAAAACCACGCTCTTAATCGGACGGTCGCGACTACAGGGGGACCATGGAAGATAATGGAACGATACCTCAGCCTTTATGGTGTGGTGAGCTCGAGGTAGGGGAGTTGAGCCAGCGCATAAACGAATTATGTGTGGATAAGCAGCAGTCTATGTGTCGACTAATTGAGGTCTCGGTGGAATAGACAACATGCACCGAGCGATGCACGCTGGTTCTACGACTCTCTACAACACCGGTGTCTATGGTGAGTACAGCTAACGTGTTGCCGCCTACGCAACACGTTAGCTTCGTCCGTAGTGGGACATCCTCATAGAGTACACGCCTCGGCCCTGAGTGATACTACGAAGCTCTGTGCTGTAACCGAACATTTGACGGAGAGGGACACCGGCGGTAACCACCTTGACTTGTTCCCGATCTTCAATGTTCTCGACTTGGCCACGACGAGAATTAATCCCGCCGATAATCTCACCGAGATGCTCGTCTGGCACAGTTATTTCAACTTGCATTATGGGCTCTAGTATCGCGGCACCGGCAGCTTTTGAGGCGTCACGCACCGCGATACTTGCAGCAATCTTAAATCCCAAAGGTTGGCTCCTACCGTCCTCCCATTGGAAAGATTCCAGTGTCAGAGAGACGTCATCCATTGGGTAACCTTCTAGCGGGCCGGCTTTTGTACCTTCTCTCGCGCCTTCTTCAATGGATTGAATAAGCTCCGGAGTGAGTCGATCGTCGGGCGGCGCGGTATTCTGGAACACAATACCGGAACCCTGCGCGCCAGGTGCCACCCGCATCTTGACAGAGCCATGGATCACTTTTTCATCTTGCTCTCTCTCAAAGAGCCCGTTCGCGCTCGCTTCTGTGATCACTGTCTCCATCAGTACCACTTGAGGCTGGCCTACTCGCACGGGGACTTTGAATTCGCGTTTTAGTCTGCTCGCAATGATCTCGAGGTGTAGCTCCCCCATTCCGCTAATCAGCAGATCTCCAGTCTCTTCGTTATCTTCCCACCGAAAAGTCGGGTCTTCCTCTGCGAGTTTGCCTAGCACATCCAATAGCTTGTCGCGGTCTCTTAGTGCTTCGGGTTCTACGGTCTGACTGATGACTGGCTCGTAGGTCTCTACTGATTCGAGCATGACAGGCGCATTCACCGCGCAGACAGTGTCACCAGTGTAGGTCTTTTTGAGCCCTAGGACGCCAATAATTTGTCCTGCTACCGCTTTTTGTATCCGTTTTCGGCTATTGGCATGCATCTCGAAGATACGAGAAGGCTTTTCCCGAAGGCTACGGCCGGGATTAGCTAATGCCTCGCCAACGACCATGGTGCCGCTGTATAGCCGTACGTATACCAATCGTCGCCCGTCATCCATGATTTGGACCTTATAGGCCAAGCCACACATGGGACCTTTTTCGCTTGGATGTCGAGTTTCGCTTTGATTTGATTTCGGAGAGGTTCCTTGAACTGCCGGAACGTCTCCTGGCGACGGCAGGTAATCGACCACAGCATCAAGTAGTGGTGGGACGCCCCGATTATGAAGTGCTGACCCGCAAAGCACCGGTACTAGCTCTCCCTTGATTGTTGCAGCCCTGATGGCCGCCTTCAATGTAGGTTCGTCGATGGTTTCGCCCTCAAGATAAGCGAGTGCTATGTCATCATCGAGGTCTGCTAACCGTTCTATGAGTTCATCGCGCGCTGCAAGTGCTGCATCTCGGTCTGGTATGTCTACTTCGATGGCATTCATCGGGTCGTCTCGGTCCCATACATGCGCTGATAGTGAGACCAAATCCACTACGCCTTTGAAGTCAGATTCGGCTCCAATCGGCAGTTGTATTGGTACACATTGGTCACCAAATCGCTCACGCATCGAGGCGACAGCCCGCTGAAATTCTGCACCCATCCGGTCGAGTTTATTGACGAACCCAAGCCTCGGTACGTTGTATTTATCTGCCTGCCTCCATACGGTCTCTGTCTGCGACTCGACACCAGCGACGCCGTCAAAGACTGCGACTGCACCATCGAGTACACGTAGGCTGCGTTCAACTTCAATGGTGAAGTCGACATGGCCAGGCGTATCTATCAGATGAATTTCATGGTCCGCCCACTCAAATTGTGTGACGGCAGATGTGATAGTGATGCCGCGCTCTTGCTCATCAACCATCCAGTCCATAGTGGCTTGTCCGTCGTGAACTTCCCCAATTTTATGAGTTTTACCGGTGATATAGAGCATTCGCTCGGTAACAGTAGTTTTTCCAGCATCGATATGGGCCATAATTCCGATGTTGCGGATTTTAGCCATTCGCTTACTTATTTCGGGAGTGGTCATTGTGGGCTCCGGTCGACGACTCGTGGTCGGAAGCGCAGATATCATACGCAAGACATACCCATCAAGCTCGCTCGAGTCTTGACGGTACGCATTCCGAGTGCTCTAAAGCGCAATCGACCCACCGAGGGGGATAAATAGTTTCATGAGCGAGAAGCGGGATTACTACGAAGTGCTTAATGTCGCGCGAGATGCCGATGCGCGAACCATTAAGAAGGCATACAGAAAGGTTGCGCTCGAGTTTCACCCCGACAGAAACCCGGACGATCCAGAGGCAGAGCGCCGTTTTAAAGAAGCGGCCGAAGCCTATGATGCGCTTGGTGACGAAGAAAAGCGGGCTATTTACGATCGGTATGGTCATGAAGGTCTTCGGGGCGGGGGAATGCGCGCTGGTGGGGTGGAGGACATCCTTGAGCGCATGAGCGATATCTTCGGTGGCGACGTATTCAGTGACTTATTTGGTTTTGGAGGTCGCCGGAATCGCGGACCGAGAAAGGGAAAGGATCTGGGATACCGCCTCGGTCTTACCTTCGAGGAAGCCGTCTTCGGCTGTAAAAAAACGTTAGAAATACCTCGAGATGAGACCTGTGGTACCTGCGGTGGTACTGGAGCTAAACCAGGGAGCTCACCAGTCGTTTGTCCAAGGTGTAATGGACGAGGGCAGATAGATATCAACCAAGGTCTTCTCATGATGCGCATGACCTGCGATGTCTGTGGTGGAACGGGCAAAGTGATTCGCGATATTTGCCCGACATGCTCAGGAAAGGGCAGCGTGAGGCAAATTGTTCAAGTCGAGTTAAATATCCCTGCAGGTGTCGATTCAGGCTCCAGAATTCGGAAACCTGGTGAGGGACTGCCCGGAGAGGCTGGGCCCGGCGATCTAATCGTGATTATTCAAGTAGACGATCACGAGCGGTACCAGCGAGATGATGTAGATCTCCATGTAGAAGAGTCCGTTGATTTTGTCACTGCGGCGCTGGGAGGCGAAGTGGAAGTGGAGACACTTGATGGTACTCAAACCATGCGCGTCGAGCCGGGAGCGCAGCCCGGAGATGTGGTGCGTCTACCTGGGCTCGGTGTTGCAAGCCTTTCCGGTGGTCGCCGAGGTGACTTTTACGCTCACCTCCGGGTTCCCGTACCGAAGCGTCTCAATCGCAAACAGCGTAAGGCACTCGAGGAATTCCGCAGCGCTGGGGAGGATGCGTGACGATGGCAGTCGAAGGAACCGTAATCGAGGGTGTACAGCGCGAAGTGTTGTGGGCCTGGCCCTTGAAAGTGATGGCAGCACTCTCCGGATTTCTTCTTCTCCGATGGTCAGTAACACTCATGGCACGTTATCTCCTCGGCTATTCGAGTACTTGCCGCCTCGAATACAATGGTCGGCGCCTGCGAGTGCAGACCACTAATCGGCTATTGGGCCGAGATATCCGCTCAACGGACGAATTTATTTTGTCACGTGACATGCTCTCGGTCGGGGTAGAAAAACGCTTTCCATACCTTATGACGCTGGGAGGACTTTTCGGTTTGATGGCTGGGTCTTGGGTGGGGCTTGGATGGTGTATCGATTCTGTCCAGACGAACTATGTATCGATCGGCCTAGCGGGACTGCTTGTCATTGGTAGCGGTGTACTATTGGACATCATATTTGGCTCTCTAGCCGACTACGTTGGTGACCGCGACTCCATTTTTTTGCTCGTTGGTCCGCAACGACGGGTGGCAGCGAGGAGAGGTATCCGGGTGACCGGGATTACGGCCACGGATGCGCAGGCTTTTGTCTCCGGCTTCATAAAAGTGGCGCCATAAAGCCTACCGCTTGGGTACGGTTATGAGCTATGCAGGCCCTAAAACGCTATATCCCGCGAACGACTCTCTCAGGCCGTGCTTGCTCTTGGTATCACGCGAATGTCGAGGATGGCACAGTACGGTGCATCTTTGTGAAGTGATGCTCAGCTACTGAGTATACAGGAGAGCCGCGGGTAATCCTTTCCTTTTGGGGGGGGTGAACTGGCTGCTCGTTACGGGGCGATAGGTACCCATTCTACGACTTCCAATCCAAATCCGCGCGCCGCAGTGAGCGGGAAGGGTTGATTTGCGATAATACGGAGCTTTCTCAAGCCCAGATGACTCAGTATCTGTGCTCCGATTCCAAACTCCTGAAAATTCATATGTCCTGATGGTTGACTTGGCTCCTCGCCTCGCGCTTTTGCCAGGCAGTAGCGCATAGAATCGATAGCCATCTCTCCATGGAGACTAGAGCGCAAGTAGAGAATTACACCGGTATCGGATTTAGAAATACGTTGCAGTGCCATTTGAAGTCGGTTGCCACTCATATTCGGTGTATGTCCGAAGACATCAGCGAGAAGATCTCCACGGTGAACCCGCACGAGCGTGGGCTCATCGGCCCGAATATTGCCTTTTACGAGCGCTAAATGAACGTTATCGTCCAGTTCATTTTCGAACGCAATGGCTTGGAACTCACCATAATCTGTAGGGAGTAGGGTTTCGGCTACCGGCCGAACAAAAGACTCCTTGCGCATCCTGTATGCAATAAGGTCAGCGACGGTGACCACCTTCATATCGTGGGTTTGGCCAAATTGAAGCAGCCTTTCGAGGCGCATCATCGTTCCGTCTTCGTTCATTATCTCACAGATTACTGCTCCGGGCCGTAGACCCGCCAAACGGGCAAGGTCGACGCCACCCTCGGTCTGACCAGGCCGAACCAAAACGCCACCTGGGCGTGCACTAAGCGGAAACATATGCCCAGGTACTCGTAAGTCCTTTCTCGTGGAGGTTTCCGACATGAGCGTCTGAATCGTTATTGCACGGTCATGTGCACTAAACCCCAGGGCTGTGGTGTTGGCATCTACCGAGACGGTAAATGCCGTTTCTAATGGTGCGCGATTCCGACTGGTCATCGGCGGAATCCCGAGACCGTCTACTCTTTCTTTTGGAAGGGCAACACAGATAAGTCCGCGCGCATGCCGCGCCATGAAATTCAGCGCTCTGGGGGTAACCTTATCCGCCGCAATGACGACGTCCCCTTCATTTTCGCGGTCTTCGTCGTCAACAAGGATAACCATCTTCCCCTTGCGGATATCTTCGATGGCATCTTCAATTCGATCCAGGCGGTTCATTCCGTTCTTATAAAGCTCCTAACAGGGCTCTGTCGAGTGCTGTCGTTTCTCATTGCTTGGAGATTTGACACCGCGTCGTGGCTGAACGACGATTAAAACGTTGTTTGAGTGGCAGTGAGGTGGTCATGTCCCGCAAAGTGGTCCTTCTAGTCAGCACGGATCCAAAATTTTTCGAGCTACCCGACAACGCGTTTCAATCGCGTGGTTGTGAAATATTTACGGCGATGACGGGCAGCGGAGCCTTGGAGTTTTTAGAAGCAAATAGAACCGCACTCGTGATCTTGCATGGCGTTCCGGCCGATACGCAAGCCGAATCTCTGGCCGGTGCAATCGGGGATGGCGAGGTTATTCTTGTGTCAGAAGATCCGGAGGCTAGCCAGTCTTGGGTAAACGCGACAGGTATTCAAGTGGTCTCCGCGGCCAATAGTGCGAAAGCGCTTCTAAAGGCAAGTACGCGAGTTCTGGGTATGCCGGAACGGAAGTATGTTTCTATCCTGGTGCAGGTCCGTGTCACAAGACCGAAGCCCACCACGATTTTTGGCAAAAGTCGCGACTTGTCTCAGACGGGGATCCTAGTAGAGACCAGTCAAATGCTCGTCGTGCATGATGTTGTAACTGTGTCGTTCTTGGTTCCTGGCGCCGAACGCATGATTCAAGCATCAGCCGTCGTCATGCGTGAAGTCAAGCGCGCCGATGGCTCTCGTCGGTACGGCCTTCAGTTCCAATCGCTGTCCGGGGAAGATGAGGCTATTGTGACGGCCTTCCTAGGTGGAAAGCTTGAAGCGGAATAAACGGCTCACGTCTCGCACACGGCTCCGTTTGCGTGGATAAGCTGAGCTAAGCCTCGCGGGTATGCAGCAAGCGTGACAGCTGAGGTGTTCAGGTCAACATAGCCCTGAGACCCCTGCCAGCCTAGAGTACGTCTACTTTCTCTTCTCGGGCTTTTTTGACTGCAGACCGAATTGTACGTTTACGCTCTTTACCAGCATTGCGGGCTTTACGCTTACGTATTGCCCTGGTCTGTCGTGTGTTCGACGCCATGTTATCTCTCCCGCGCGCAGTAGTCGCAGTTTGTATGAGACCGGACAAGCCGAT
>PKDL01000486.1 GCA_002863065.1 Pseudomonadota bacterium | reverse complement strand
GTGGCTCGGCCAGTCCGCAAACTCCTTTTTGCATGCAGGTTCCGGCAGGTGGAATATCGCCTGGCAGGCATGTTCCGCGTGGTGGGGTGATCCAGATATCTCCGACGTTGACGGCTAGCCCTTCGTAGCTATCGAACCACAGTGGGACCGTATGACGGAACATGCCGCCAATTTCGATGTCCTCGATGTGTACTGGGGTACCGCGGCCGGCTTGTATCACGATGTAGTATTCGTAATAGCCGCTCTCTTGTTCATTCTCCTCGTCGTGAGGAAGAACGACCAGCTTGTAGTGGATATCCTCGCCACCAGAGGCTACCAACATTTGCCACTTATACAGTGTGACTGTGTACTGGCTCTGCACCTTGAAATCGCTGTTTATATAACCTTTCGATTGGATTTGTGCATCCCCAGTCAGGTCAGCGACCATACCACCCTCTTTGAACTGTTGGCTTGCCTTACCTTGTGCATTTGCGTTTCCATTCAGGCTGTAGCCAGCACCGTAAGACTCGCTGATTTGCATGGTTTTGACGGGTTCCCACTTATAGGTCTCAAACGGGACGCAGAAGTCCCAGCGCAGTGCGCCGTGTGCTCCACCGGGCTCCATCACTACGTCTACGTGCTGGCTGGGCTGTACGTCCGTCCAGAAAATAAGGTAGTCGTCAACGAAGTTAGGCTCTTTAGCGAGGACCCATTTGTCCCAAGGATTAGGGCTACTTTTCACCTTGAGGTGCATCACGTAGAAGTCGGACCCACGAGGAATGGACGACTCGAACCAGAAGAACTCGGCGATGCCTGCAACCGCGTTATCTGAATCGGAATCATCGACACCGAAGTAGTAGGTAGAACCTTGCCAGTAGCCGTAACGGCTCTGAGTTTCGGCATCTTCGTATTGTCCAACATCGACGCTGCCCTGAACGACGACATCCTCGCCGCCCTTTAGAATCCGCGCACCCTTGAAGTTCGTTCCCGTATCCGAATCACCGGTCGTGAGCTGTACTTTCGCAGGGTCGAAGGTCCAGGTCGCACCTTCTGAATCTGACTTTGGCTGATAATCCACGTTACCTTCGGCCTCTTCGTACCCAATAACTTCTACGAGTGCCGCTGGATCATTGAGGCCGGGGTCTTCAGAGCTGGAGCTGCTGCCATCATCAGGATTGGCAAACGCCGCTTGGAGAGGAAATAGTACCAGTGCTACACCGGCTGCCGTTTTCAACGCCCAATTCAAGTTCTTCATTTCTCTCTCCCACAAAGCCAAGCCAAGCGCCCAACCGGCACTCGCGCCCCATATAAGCGAAGATTGTGCCAGGAGTGTATGTCAATGAAATGGTTGTGCTTTTTTGCTACCGGGGGGTTCTGGCCCCATTCGAGGGCCTGACGATCCCTTCGCAACAGGGTACTGTGGTCCCCAGGAAGAGATATGCGAGTATACGGGACTGGTATACAACCGAATGGGCGTTCGTACATTGTGATTTACCCCCGAGATAGCGAGGAGTCATTCGTGTCCCTATCAGAAATACCATTTACTCCGGACGCAAGTACGACTCAGGAGTTGGAGCAAAAGATTCAACGGCTGCAAGACGGAGCCCAGGCCTTCGTGTCTATGTCCGTACTTGAACGGATTCAGTTGTTGGACCAGGCGCTAAAGGGGGTAAAGGATGTTGCCGAACGTTGGGTCAAGTTGGCCTGTGCTGCGAAGGGACTAGCGTATGGAGAACCAGAGAGTGCAGAGGAGTGGCTTGGCGGTCCTATGACCACGATGCGAAATCTCCGCATGCTGCGGGAAGCGCTTCTCGATATTTCTCTTTCTGGTCGGCCTCGAGTTCTAAAGGGTTCGTTATCGACACGCCCGGACGGTCGCGTAGTAGCTCGCGTATTTCCTCGGGACATCTACGATCGGACTCTCTATGGGGGGTTCACCGCCGATGTTTGGATGCAAGATGATGTCACGCAGTCATCTGCAGTAGATACGATGGCTGAGTTATACCAGGGGGGCACTGCAGAGCCGCAGCTTACGTTGGTCTTGGGGGCTGGTAATGTCGCCAGTATCGGTCCTATGGATGTAATGCATGAGATGTTCGTCATCGGTTCTGTATGCCTTCTAAAACTCAATCCCGTGAATGCATATGTGGGCCCCGTATTGGAAGAAGCGTTTGCAGCGTGGATTGAGTCTGGTGTGATGGAGATATGTTACGGCGGCGCAGATGTAGGGGAGTTCTTATGTCAGCATTCGTGCATCGACCGTATCCACATTACTGGTTCGGACCGAACACATGACGCCATCGTGTGGGGGCCTGCAAAAGATCAGGCTGAAAGAAAGCGGCTTGGTGACCGTTACAATGAGAAGCCCATTACGAGCGAATTGGGCAACGTCAGTCCGGTGGTCATTATTCCCGGTCAATGGAGTGCGGCTGATCTAGCGTTTCAGGCTGAAAACCTTGCCACGATGATTGTGAATAATGGCTCGTTCAATTGCAATGCAGCCAAGCTTTTGGTGATGCATGCTGAGTGGCCACAGAAAGCTGAGTTTTTGGATCACTTGCGTCAAGTGCTAGCAAAGATACCGTCCCGGCTGGCGTATTATCCAGGGGCACATCAGCGATATGAAGCATTGGTATCTGGGCGCCATGACATCGAAACACTCGGTACACCACAGAGCGAGGACCATCTCCCGTGGACATTGATCCTCAATGTGGACTCGGATAATCCGCAAGAACCCATATTTAGTACCGAGCCGTTTTGTTCCGTGCTTAGCGAAACGTCGCTATCTGCGCCGGATACCGCATCGTTTTTGCGTGCTGCCAGCGCATTTTGCAATGACAGGGTATGGGGGACACTCAATGTATGTCTGGTCGTACACCCGAAGACACTGAAGGAACCGGATACTGCCAGCGCATTTGACGATGCGATTGCCGAATTGCAGTACGGGACCGTATCGGTGAATCATTGGCCGGCTGTTGGCTATGGATTGACTGTCACTCCGTGGGGAGCATACCCAGGCCATTCTCTTGAGGACATCCAGTCTGGACGTGGAATTGTGCACAATACGTGTATGTTTGCGAGGCCGCAAAAAACGGTGATTCGTGGACCATTTCGAGTGTTTCCGAAGCCACCTTGGTTCGTAACGCATAAGCGCGCGCACAAAGTCGCGGAGCACCTTACAAGCTTTGAATACCGCCCCTCGCCGTTGAAGCTCCCTGCGATCATCTTCAACGCACTCTTTGGTTGAGACTCCCTTCGATCATCTTCAACGCATTACTTGATTGAGGCTTTCGACTATTAGCGATCGGTATTATTGCGGCTAGGGATTTGTAATGGCCGATGTGAACTTACGGATGATGTGCTCCACCGCTTCATCGATTTCTGCACTCCGAGCCATTTCTGCGGCAAGAACGACGCGTAGGCGGCTTATTGTTTCACCTGCGTCGACAAGAGATGACCTCATCGCTTTCAGGGTGTCTTCTGATAGCTGGTAACTTTTTATCGCCTTCAAGCGTTCCACGCTTGCGGTCAGCTCGGCGTATTTCTGATCCAGCAGACGTTTAGCATTTGCTAATGCCGTGAGTTTGTTTTCGCCTTGCGTTGCCGCGGTCATTACGGATTGGGCGGTACTCAGAACCACACCGAGATCGGACGTTGCCTGGTCGTCTTTGGCACAGCCAGTCCCTATGGTCAGGGACATAATGAGTGCCAGGAATCCCCAATGTGTACGCTTCGGACATGTCACAAGTCAGTCTCCACTTACGCCGTCTCGTTGGTCTCCCTAACAGCTCACTCTAGTAACCTCAAGCCCTCTGCCGTACGGATTAGTCCAGTAATACTTCGTCTTGGTGAACATTGTACTCTGCTCCAGATGACGCGGCGGTCTCCGGAGTGTAGTGTTCACAGCGTTATGATTTTGGGAGCAGCTACAGCGGAGGCCACCGCCAGTCATGGTGAGTCGTATTGCGCGCGCGGCCACGCGTCTGGCACGTACCGTTGTCTGGGGAGGACCGGACTCACGGTAAGCGCAATTGGCTTCGGGTGCCAAGGGGTTCGTATCTCCGACATTCGGCATCAGGCGGCCTTACGAGAGGCGTTGTACTCCGGGTGCAACTTGATAGACAGTGCGGCGCATTACGGTGCCGGTGATGCGGATGAACTGGTAGGTCAGGTACTGGCGCAATCAGATGGTCTGTCTCGAGACCGTCTTGTCATAGTAACGAAACTTGGGGCATTCAGCGGTTCTGACCTTGCATGGTTACGTTCACAAGGGGGGATAGACGACACGCGGTTGTCCGATGATCCACAGGTTTGGTACTCCTTTGCGGCCGACTACCTCCGAGGTCAGCTGAAGCGCAGTCTGGCCCGTCTATCCCTTGAGAAGGTCGATATTGTACTACTGGAGTCTCCTGAGTTTCTTTATGACGTCTCGATAGCGGCGCGCCCTAATGCAAGTGAAGAAGAGCATGTTCAATTCGTAGCTCAGGCTCTACTCCGCGCATTCGAATGTTTAGAGGAATTGGTCCATGAAGGACTAACAGGATGGTACGGCGTTACCTCAAACGCACTCAGTTTGAAGCTTGGGGAGCAGCTGAGCTTACCGCTTCCACTTTTGGTCGAAACTGCTGAAGCGGCTGGTGGAACAAATCATCACTTTGGCGTTGTGCAGATGCCTCTCAGTATTTTTGATGTCACCGCGCATGAAGAGGACAGCGAATACAGCCTGCAACAATTTGCGAGTCGGCTTGGATTGGGCGTGATGGTGGGACGTCCTCTTCGTCCAGTAGTCAATGGACGCATCGTGCGATTAACGGACTTCGATACTGCTGGGGTGGTCCGGCTTCGCCGTTTGATGAAAGCTACCGCTTCGTTGGAGAACGAGTTTGCGATTGGGCTTGGAAAGGCATTCGAGGTCGAGGGACTAGAAGGTAGCACGCGGTTATTCGATAATGCGGTGCGGCTCAAGGACGTTGCTGCGTCGCTAGATGATTATGTTTTATGGCGAGAATTCGTAGAAGACGTTCTTGAAATGGAGCTATCGGGCCTCATTGGACAAATCGATGCCGGACTGAACGGTCCGCTCAAAGTGGCATGGACTTTTTGGCTCGAAAGATACATCCATGCGGTGTCACAGCTGGTGGATGGTCTGAGCCTTCGATGCGCCCGTTCATCGCAGCGAAGAAGCAGACGAATCGCTCGGAAACTAAGACCACTGGTGGATAGCGGTGAATCTGAAGCGCGATTAGCGCAGCTTAGTGTTGCTGCCGTGCGCGATCTACCGGGCGTGGACGCCGTGCTCGTCGGGATGAGACGGATTCAATACGCGATAGATGCCATGGAAACCATGAATTGGACGGTAAAGACACAAAGCCCAGCCCGGATTGCAGGTATCGCCCAGAAGCTCATTTCGAGTGGAGTGCGATAGCGTGGGTTGTCCATTCAAACGGTTTGACGATTGGCCGTTGCGGTATGCTATGGCGTTGGTCGTTGTACTGAATATTTGCCTAGTCGGTGTTGGGTGTAATGAAGTGAAGACCATCATGCTGGGTGGCGATACCTCGGAAGTCATCGGCATGCCGCAGCAAGCAGACATCACGATCGTACCTGGTGGCTGTCCGCCGAGTGCGTTACTGGGTTGCGTGACTCCATATAGCTTCAAATACTGCAACGAGGCAGGTAACGCATTTATCGAGGAATCATGTCCGACTGGACAATTGTGTTTCGGGGCAGGTGAGTGCCGGGCCGCTACCTGTGTTCCTGGCACAAAAGCCTGCTCGGGTTTGGCTACGCAATCGGTGTGCAGTGCAGATGGCTCCGGGTTCGAGGTGCTGGGTGATTGTGGGATCGGTCTGGTTTGTCAGGTCGAGACTGGCGAATGTGTATCGTCATGCATATTGGATACCGGTAAGGCCAAGAGCAATGTCGGTTGTACGTACTCTCTGGTTGATCTGGGCAATTTCGAATCAGAAGCGGCGCAGAGCATCAACGACGATAAGCCCGTTATTGTGGTGGTTTCGAATACTTCGGAAGTGGAAGCGAATATAGAGATAACATCGTCGGATACGGGACTACCACTTGATATTGGTGCCGCACAGAAACGCGTGCCAGGACGTGATTTAAAGACATTCGCGTTACCGAATGGACGGTCGCAGCTTGTCACGTCCATAAACCGTGATTCATGGGTCCTTACGTCTGACCAGCCCATTACCGTCCACTTGATCAATCCCGAAAATGGCTTGGATGTTAAAAGCAATGACGCCACGCTGTTGTTTCCCACCGATGCACTTGGGAATGATTATCGCATCATGGGGTGGAAAAGCTTTTGGACACTGGCACAAGGACGCGATGAAAGCGGATATCCCAATTATGGGTTCGAGAGTTACTTGACTGTCGTAGCGACATCGTCTTCTTCCACCACCGTTACAGTGACCCCCACTGCAAGCATCCAAGCCGGCACTAATGCCGATGGCAGCCCAATAGATGTGATATCGGCAGGTGAACAGAGGATATTTTCTCTGCAAAACGGCGATGTACTCAATTTGACGACACTGCCGACCGTAGGGCTCGCCGATCTCACTGGGACACGAATCCAGGCGTCACAGCCTGTAGCGGCTTTCTTCGCCCATAACTGTGCTTTCATACCCGCGGTTGACGTACCGTTCTGCGATCATCTGGAACATCAGCTCGCACCGGTAAATACCTGGGGTAAAGAGTATGTGGCTGACGTATTTAAGTCTCGCGGTGAAGGTGGTTATGACATGTGGCGAGTGATGGCAGCGAATGACGGAACCGTCCTCAATTCCGAGCCTGCCATACCTGAGTTGAGTGGGCGTGTGCTCAATGCAGGTGAATGGGTCGAGTATAAGGCGTCACAGAGTCATATCGTCAGCGCTAACGGACCAATTCAAATGGGGCACTTCATGATCGGTTCCAACTTTCCTGGATTTGATGAGGCGTGTGGTGACACGGTGAAGACAGGCATTGGTGACCCTGCATTTACCATTGGTGTGGCGACCACCCAGTATATCGATAGCTATGTTGTCCTTACTCCTCCAGGATACAGCGATGACTGGTTGAATATTGTGAAGCCCGTCGGCGTCGCTGTGACTCTCGATGGTTCTGCAGTTGGCTCAGGTGTGGCGGTAGGTAGCACTGGGTTTGAGCTGGTTCAAGTACCCGTAGCAGATGGCGTTCATATCATTGATGGCGATGAGCCATTTGGGGTGACGGCATATGGCTATGATTGTGATGTGAGCTACGCCTATCCAGGCGGTATGTTGCTGGCTGAGAATTGAACATGGTCGTTTGAAACGGTGAGAATGACCTCTGGTTCCATCCAGGGCGTGGATTACTTCACTGCTCTAGTAATGCAGCCTTCAACGTGTCCGGTTAGGTCTCATTGTTCTCCTCTGGCGGTTTAGGATCGTATCCTGGACTAATTTCTATGCCATTGGGCAAAAAGAAGGTTCCACCAGTTGAGAACTCGCTAATGATAGCCGCAAGTTCGGCGGTGGTAGCTGAGGACGCATCCGCCTCCGCCTCTTGGCGGACATGGAGGGTTTGGGTTGGGAAAGCAAATCCAACTCCCAGTTCGCGCGCGAGGCGCATGATAGCCAAATTGAGATTAGTGCGTACGCGTAGCTCCGTGGTCCAATCGGGGACATCCATGAAGCAATACACCATGACGTCTAGCGAATGCGGGCCGAACTCCTGAAACTCTACCATGTAGAAGTCTTTACGCATGCCTGGTTGGGAGTCGATGACCGCTCTCACACCCTCGCAAAATGCCTGGACCTGCTCTGGCGATGTATCGTAGGTCAAGCCAAGAGTGGTTTTATAGCGCCGGTACCGTCGTTCTCCGAGGTTGTCGACGGTCGAGTTTGTTACGATGGAGTTCGGGAACGAAACGAGTGAATTATAGCCTGTCCGAACTCGCGTGGACCGGAATCCGACCTCCTCCACGGTCCCTTCGACATGACTTCCAATCTTAATGAAATCTCCGATTTGGAATGGTTTATCGAGAAAGATCATGACCGAACCGAAAAGATTTGCGGCGGTATCTTTCGCAGCTAAAGCAACGGCAAGGCCGCCGATTCCCAGCCCGGCCAATAATGAGTCAACGTCGACATTCAAGTTCTGCAGTATGAAAATACCGCCGACAATTGTCAGAAACGCCTTCAAGGACTTACGCGCTAATGGCACGAGCTGATCGTCGAGTTTGCTATCCGTTCGTTCCGCTTTCATAGCAAAGAAGTCGCAGAGTGCATCTGCGAATCGGAAGCCAAGCCACACCAGGCTGGAAGCGCTGACTACGCGCATGCCTACCGCCACCGCAGTAGTGATAGCGGCTGGTAGCAGTAGTTGCGGGAAGAGGCCGCTGATCGCCGCCGCGAATGCCAACAGACCGATTGGTCGATCGGCTCGCATCACTGCAGTATGGAGCCATCCAGGTTCCGTAAATCGTTGGATAGCTCGCAGTCCAACACGGCGGAAGAGTAGGATGGCGAGGTAGCGAAGGGCGAGGCCGGTAAGTAGTACCAGTAAGATCCCCGCGTATTGCCAAATTTGGACCCGAAGAATGCGCTTCTGAAATGTGTCCGGTAAATTCGCCACAAAATCTTCAAGGTTTAGAGGAAACGTCTGACCGTAAAGTGTGTTGATCTTGTCCCGGGACTCGGGTGTTAGTAGCCACCTGCCATCCTCAAGCCTGTAGTTCATTTGGGGAAGTGAGTCGGGGAATAAGGTGTATATGTGCTGACCGCTAGCATTTACGTAGTCGGCCACATTCGGGAGTGAATCCCAGATGACGTACAAACCCCGCGCGTCAAGGACCTGTTTGAACTTGATTGCAAGTCTTGGCGTATCTTGCGCGGGCTTCTCCAGTCCATCGCGTGAAATACAGACTGCAGCGTGACCAGGATCGCGCTCTGAATCGTCCTGGAGGTATTTTACAAGGGTGAAGATGGCATTATGAGGCGACGCGCATTCTCCAACTGGCGGTGGTGTTTGTGCTGCATCTTTGACCGGAGCGGTCGCATTCGTTTGAGCGGTTGACGCTGCAGAGAAGCCAAAAAAGAAGACACTACATGCGACTAGTATGCTGTTTTTCTGAGTCATATCCACGTGCTCTCTCCTATGCCACGGCGCGGACAATAGGGGACCACCTAGGCTGATACAAGTAAGAATAGAAGTACTTGGCAGGCGAGGGAATCGTGATGGGGGCGTCTTGAGACTTTCGTGAGGCTACTATTGGTCCAAATTGGGCGCGTATACTATGAAGGTGATAGAAAGAAAGTGACTACCTTGCATCGGAGGGGATGATGCTACTCACACTTTTGGCGAGCTTTGTGCTCGTTACACCAGTGACTGACTGCGCAAAGATTAATACCTGTGATGAAGCATGTGACCGAGTTGTAAAGCTGACCGCAAAGCGTTGGCCGTATAAACGCCGGAAAACTGAGGAGGGGAAAGCCGCCTGGGAAAAGATGCGTGACGGCGTGAAACGGCAGTGCATGGCGGACTGTAATGCGCGCGGAAAAAAGTTTATTCGGTGCGTTGCGCGTTCTCGAAGCATCGAGAAAGTATCTAGGTGCTATCAGGGGCCGCAAAAAAGATGATTGGAAAGCTTATAAAGCGTGGGGTTAAGACCGGGGTTGCTATTGCAAAACTGGCTGTGAATGAAGTGTCTGAACGGCGCGATAAATCACGAAGCCAACCGAATGCGCCTATGCCGGCAAATCCGGAGTCAACCAGCGTAGAGGAGGAATTTGCGCCTGTTGAGGTGGTCGATGTGCACCAGCTCAGCGAGATGATGGATAGCGAGACCCCGCCTGTTCTACTCGATTGTCGCGAACTACATGAGTGGGAGGCCGGCTACATATCGCCTTGCACTCATATCCCAATGAATGACCTGCCCGATCGGATCGATGAACTCGCTCCGGACGCACCGACAGTAGTCTACTGCTTGCACGGCCTGCGCAGTGCGGATGTGGCGGCATGGCTTCAGGGTAAAGGTGGCTTCAGTAATGTATCGTCGCTCGATGGTGGGATTGTGGCCTGGTATGCGGAGTTCAATCAGGATCGAATCGTCGTCACGCGTAGCGAGGACCACTGAGCAGAAGAGCTGCCTCGCCGCACGGGCAAGCATCGCAGCTGCTCTCTCGGAGTGTGAGTCGGTACTGGCTCTGTCACTAGGTGTGCTTGGGGATGGGAGACGCAGTCAATTTAGATCGTCAGTGGCTCCATTAGCATCGGCGTTATTACTTCTTTCACAGGGCTTTGCTTCAGTGGTTCTAAATGGCCTAGCTTGTAGGAGGCCGAAGCCCTTGCATTTCGATTCCTAACACCCGCCAGAGTAGCCCTTCTTGCTGTAATCTGAAGCGTTGTTGCGGTAATCCCTGTCCAATATACGTGTAGACTGGGCGGCCTTTACGTAGTTCCGCCACCACGGATTCGGGAGTTGCTCGCGTCCATTCCTCGATATCTGGCCGTGCTCCTAAGGCGAAGCGGAAGTAGCGCGCTACGCTCGCAAGGTGCCATTCAGGTCGGGAATCGAACGAGATCAGCAGTGCATCTGGGGGCAAAGTGTCCATGAACGTTTCTCCCCATTTGCGCGCACTGGTGTCCTCTGCACGGTCTTGTTCGGTAAAATGTCGAGTGAGCTGTGTGAGCGGAAGCAGGGTCAAAATGATTCCAGCAGCTAGACACAAACTGGCCTTTCGTTGCGTCGTCCCTTCTAGGAAACGGATGATTGCATCGATGCCGTTACTAAATGCCCACACACACATGAGGAAGGTTGGGATGAAGAATACTTCTAGGTCATGGACATCATAATTGTAGAAAATAGCGAAGTTCGTGATGGCACTCAGCATCCAAAAGGCCGCGAGCTTCGGCGCCCGTTTTGTGGTCACCACGGCACCGGTGAGTAGGAGTCCTAATCCTGGCCAAGTGAGATTCGTGATGAGTTTATCGCCGAGATAACTGGCTACTGCTCCAGCTGCGATCCCTTCCTTAAAGAAGCTCTGATACGTCTTCGAGGTCACGAGGAAATAGAAATCGCGCGGCGTATCCACCGTGGTGTACATAAATTCAGGTTGCATTGCACTTCTGATCGGGAGCCAAAGGAATATGCATGCACCCAGCAGAGTGGCGCCCGTAAGTGGTAGTAACCGCCGTAATCGTGTGGACCGGTGTGAGTGGTCCCATGCGCTACTGAGGGATGTGAGGCTCGCTGGTTGATGTGTGGGGAGCCATGCTAGCCAAGCGAGGCCGAGTCCACAGACCGCAATCGACATATGGAAGCCGAGTCCGAGACCCGCGATAAATGCTGCCGCAATTGAGAGCTGCGGTCTGCCTTCCCGAATGCTACGCAGAAGCAGGTATAGCACGCCGTTGAGAGTGACGAGTCCTGGCATATACACTTCAGCTACTGTCGAGTTAGACCAAACTAGCGGTGAAAACCCTAAGGTCAAAGCGCCAACTGCGCTGGCCATACGTCCCAGCGGTTGGGTACGAGACAAGAGATAGTAGGTACCTACTGCGAGAGCACCGAAACACGCGCTCATAATGTTGACTGCATACGCGGGTTCTACTGGTAGCCATGTAAAAATCCAGGCCACAATCGTATAGAGAGGGTATCCGGGCGGAT
>PKDL01000549.1 GCA_002863065.1 Pseudomonadota bacterium | reverse complement strand
TATGGAAATCAGTGACGTCAGGGGTACTCGGTGAATGACTGGGTCACCTATTTTTTTTAGCAGAACGAGGTCAATGTCGCTTCCTCGCCGCTTCTTGTCTAGCACCATCGCCTCTGCAACCTGTGGTGTCCAGAACGGAGCATCATTTGTTGGTAACCCAACACTCTGTAATGTATCGATTATAGTATGCCTTGGCACAGAATCACATATTCCGAGCTTCTCAGATAAGCGACAAGCGGCGACCATACCGATAGATACCGCTTCTCCGTGCAGTATTGCGTGCTTCGTAACGGCCTCTATTGCGTGTCCAAAAGTATGGCCAAAGTTCAGAAGTTTGCGTTGCCCTGCCTCGCGCTCATCAGCCACCACAATATCGCGCTTCACTTCGCAACAATCAGCAATTAGCTGGGAGAGCATATCTGTGTGGCGTTCTAGGATAGGACGAGAATGAGTCCGCACGGTATCGAGAATGTCGATGCGACCTAACGCCCCATGTTTTATCACCTCACCAAGGCCAGCTACGAAATGACTATCAGCAAGCGTGTGAAGCGTATCCACGAAGGTCAAAACCAAGTTCGGCTGGTGAAACGCCCCGATTACATTCTTGATGCCTTCAAGATTAAAACCCGTTTTCCCCCCGACGCTGCTATCCACTTGCGATAACAATGTGGTCGGGACCTGCACAAGTTGTAGGCCGCGATTGAACGTTGCAGCCACAAACCCCGCCACATCACCTACGATACCACCGCCGAGAGCAAGGACCGTGGTTTTCCTATCGGCCTCAAGCTCCATGAGCCGTTCCCACAATGCAGTAACTGATGTAATGGTCTTAGACTCCTCGCCCGGTGTCATGGTCAATCCAACGGCGGTATGCCCGGCTCCCTTGAGCGATTCAAGAGCGTCGTCCAGGTACAGCTCTGCGACGGTGTCGTCCGATATTACGACCGTCCGGCACAGCCCCAAGGCGTCCCTCAGTTCTGAGCCAAGTGGTGCTAACCCGGTCTGCATGACTCGAATTGAGTAGCTGCGAGACCCAAGCGGTACATCGACAACCCTCATGCTAAGACCTCCCTGCCAGCCAATCGAGAATGCACCCAACGGCCTCTTCAGGGGTTCGCTCGTCAGTGTCGATCGAAAAATCACAGTCCGCATAAGACGTTCTGCGTAGTGCAAGCAGCTGTTCCAGTGCGTTCTGGATATTCCCCTGCAGCAACGGCCTAGACTCCGAACGAGACACGCGTTGTGCGGCTATGGCTGGAGTCACGCGAAGCCAAACTAAGAGTCCGTTTGTGCGAACTATTTGCCGGGAGATATCCGTAACCAATGCACCACCGCCTGCGGCAATTACTGTGGGCTCTCCGTCAAGTATACTTTTAAGGAGAGCAAATTCTCGGCGACGGAAGCCATCTTCGCCCCAAGTATCAAACATCTCAGAAATACTAAGCTCGAATGCGACTTCGAGTTGGCGGTCCAAGTCGCAAAAACGTCGGCCTGATGTACTTGCTAAAAGCTGGCCGACAGTGGACTTTCCTGCGCCGGATAGTCCGGTCAATACTAGATGGTGGTGCTCCATCCCGCGTAAGTATACTCCACTAGTCCGGAGCCATAACGGCCGTCCGGCCCTTTAGTCTACACGCACTCGCGAAGCGGACCGATTGATTATTCTCGGCGTTATAAAGAGGATCATCTCGGTACGAGAATCAGATTGGGTTCTCGACTTGAATAGCCAGCCTAAGAATGGAATGTCGCCGAGACCCGGGATTTTCTTATACGACTGCGACGTGTTCCGAGTGTAAATTCCGCCAATCACCGCGGTATCTCCATCTCGCACCAGCAGACGCGTCTGCGCCTCTTTTCGCTCAATGGTCGGATTACCGTTGGCACCTGTCTGACCAAAGTTCGGCTCATTCTTTGAGATGTTGACGGTCAAGTTGACGTTACCGTCCTGAGTCACTTGCGGCGTCACGCGCAGCGATAAGTTGGCATTGAAAAACTGGGTATTGACTCCGAGCGAACTCACCACCGAAATCGGGATTGAAATACCCTGACTAATCGTCGCCTCATTGTTGTCCAATGTTGCCACCCGTGGACTCGAAATAATCTTTACAGAGCCACGTTCTTCCGCTGCCCCCAATCTCACAGATAGACTTCCGGCGCCGGAAAGCGTTCCGAGCGTTAGTCCGATACCACCACCAGCTCCTGCACCGATTGCAGCGGGCAGATTGACCGCAAACTTAGGCGCGTTTGAGAGCAGGCCAGTAGTAGGCGCTGTCGCATCATCCGCAGCACCAGCGATTCCAAGAATTGCAGGAAACACGAGTCCGGTGTCATTACCGAATGCAGGCGAAGCCGTGTAATTACCACCCCACTGAATACCGATGTCTTCGCTGAAGTTGCTGGATGCCTCGACAATGCGGGCTTCAATAAGCACCTGGGGTGTCTGCGTATCCAGTCGACGAACAAGATCCTCGGCGGCGATCACATGTTCTTCAATATCTTTGATAATGAGCGTGTTGGTCCGAGGGTCCGTCGTAACAGTTCCCTTCTCGCTCAATATGCCTTGAATGCGTTCGGACAATATTTCTGCATTGGCATAGTTGACCGCCACTAACTGCACCTGCAACTGCTTCAACTCATTGAGCTGCTTGCGCTTATTGACCTCTTTCTCAAATTCGGCAGCGATTACATCGACAGGCGCGACACGGTAAACGCCATCTTCCACCACATAATCCAAGCCCCGCGATTTCAGAATGACGTCCAGGGCGAGATCCCAGGGAACGTCTTTCAAGTGCACCGTCACAAGTCCCTGTACTCCGTCGCTGGCTACGATATTTACTCCACCTTCCCTCGCGAGGAACGTGAGCACTTGCTGAATATCGGCGTCCTTGATGGTGAGATTAATCTTCTGGCCTTTGTAGCGACGACGACTCTTCTTCTTGCGTGGGAATGGGTTCAGTACACCAAAGTCCACTCCGCCCCCTGGGACGGCCACACCGGCTCCCGTCGCGCCACCACCTGTACCGCCAGTTGGGGGAGCATATACTCGGTCACCACCCACTGCCGTTGGCTCATAGCGCACGTCAGCGCCAGTAGGCTCCTGCTGTGCAGTCATTCTGTCTCCGTTATCGAGTCGTTGCCCGTTGAAAAACGACCACTCAAGGTGGTTACCACGGTGAGCCAATTCGTTGCGGACGACATCATTCAGATCCACAACCACTCGAACTTTCGATGGGTCGTCTGGGTCGGCAAAGGTACTGACCATGCGCACCGGCCCATAAAAATCACTCGTATCCAAGCGACGCTCCAGCGCACGCGGGATACGAGCACGATTGATGTGGAGTACTAACCGCTCATTAGTCCTCTCCACGATGTCAAAATCCGCCTCTCCATCGAGCTCAATGCGTACTTTAGACACGTTCTCATGCTCACCAAACGTTACGTCTTTGACACGGACTGCCTTTTCGGCAGGTGTAGTGGCCGCCACCTGCGTATCAGTCGACCCACGGCTCTGCTTAGCGATAGCGAGCTCTTTCTCAAGCCGAGTCATACGCGCATTGGTCGATTCCTTGTCTTTCACCAGTGCAACGACTCGTTTCTTGGCTTCCACCAGCTCGCTTTGTACGGCTTCGGCTGCCTGTAGTTTTCTACGTAGACCCGCCAATTCGCTGTTGAGCTTGTCCGTTTGCGCTTGAGCGGTTCGCAGCTTCTTCTTCAAGCCACTGGTCCCAGAGCCACTCTTCGTTGCACGCGTCAGAGCTTCTTCTAAACGTGACACTCTAGCTCGAGCGGCATCACGTGCCCCAGTCACTGTTTTCAAGCTGCTCTCTAATCGCTTTCGGCTCGATCTCTCTTGAACCAAGTCTCGCTTGAGCTGTGCGCGCGCTGATCGTGCGTCGGAAAGTGCATCGCGTGTGCGGTCCAGCTGCTTGGCTAAGGCCGCAGCATCTCTCGCTTCTTTCCGTAACTCAGCAATTTTACCCGCGTTCTTCTGACCTCGATTAACGGTGGATTCAAGCCGCTGGACGCGCGCCCGGGCCACATCACGTGCCCGAGTCATGGCCTTGAGCGCTCGATCTAAGCTCTTATTCTTAGCCTTCAAACCCGTGTGCTCTTGTTTTAATACCTGATTCGTGGCGCGGAGCGTCTCAGCATCAGTCGCTAACGACTGAGACTCCAAGCGTGCTTCTTTGAGGACCTTTGCGAGCTGCCGAGAGCCCTTACCGTCGGCCTGGGCTGCAGCTAAAGCCTCTTCCAGACGCAACACGCGTTTGTCGGCATTTGCCTGCGCTATTTTTAGCGAGCGCAGCGCGCGCGAAAGCTCGCCAGATGCTTTCCGCTCTGTGGCGAGTTTTTCGGCCAGCTCCACACTACGGTTACGTTGCGCCTTCAAGGCGTCTTGGAGCAGGCTGACACGGCCACGAGCTAGTTCAAGTTGCTTCTTCGTCCGGCCGGCTGTATTGCCACTACGTTTTAGCTTCTTTTCCAGAGCAACAACGTCTTTCTCAGCTTCTGTGAGTTCACTGCGTACCACTGCTAGCTTCTTCTCTGCAGCCATTGCTCGCACCTTTGCCGATTTGGCGGCAGTTCGATAGGTGCGCGATTCTTCCCGTTCGGATTTCAATTCCTGTGCGAGCTCAACACTGCGATTTCGCTGTGCCTTTAGTGTCTGTTGCAGGGATACCACTCGAGCACGCGCCAAATCGAGTTGCTTTCTCGCCCGATCACCCTTTATACCTTTGCCGTTACTAATCTTCAGTTGGCGCTCTAGGTCAGCAACATCTTTCTCCGCATCGGACAAATCGTTACGGACCATTTCTAGCTTGCGCTCTGCGGCCGCTGCACGACCTTTGGCGGATTTGGCGGCAGTTCGATAGGTGCGCGATTCTTCGCGTTCAGATTTCAATTCCTGTGCGAGCTCAACACTGCGATTGCGTTGTGCCTTCAGCGCCTGCTGAAGATTGCTGACCCGGCCTCGTGCCAGATCCAGCTGCTTCTTCGCACGTTCTCCTCGTACGCCTTTACCATTGCTAATTTTCAGTTGACGTTCGAGAACGGCCACCTCTTTCTCTGCGTCAGATAGCTCACTGCGAACCATTGCCAACTTGCGCTCCGCAGCGGCAGCCCGACCTGTCGCGGTCCTGGCCGCTGTACGATAAGTACGAGAGGCTTCGCGCTCCGCTTTCAATTCTTGAGCCAGTTCAACGCTTCGTTTACGTTGAGCTCTGACTTCCTTCTGCAGCGTAGTCACCCTCCCACGTGCAAGCCCGAGCTGCTTACGAATCTTCGAAACTTTTGAGCCACCAACTTTGAGTGCCTTCAACTGGCTTTCCAGATTCGCCACGTCTTTCTTGGCGTCCGACAGCTCGCTTTCAGTGAGTGAAAGCTGTTTTTCTGCCCGAGAGGCGCGCGCTTTTGCGCTACCAACAGCAGTGCGATAGCTACGCGACTCTCGACGCTCAGCCTTCAACTGTTCAGCTAATTCGACGCTACGGGCGCGCTGGGACTTGTATGATTTACGAACTGACTCTAAGTCCGCCTTGGCCTTCACCAGCTGTTTACGAAGTTTAGCCGCCTTGGAACCGACTTTGTCCGTCGCAGCCAACTGCTCTTCGAGCGCAGATACCTCGCTTTCGGCTGCTTGTAATTTATGCTGCGCTGCAGCCAAAGACCGCTCTGCTGACTTAGCACGCTTGGTCGCCGTGCGGGCTGCATCCCGCTGTTCCTCTAGCTGAGTTTGTGCACTTGCCAACTCTTTCAAAGCAATTGCCAACCGTCCGGCAGCACCTGCCTTCGCGCTAGCACTCGCCAACTGCCGATCGAGTGACGCGATTTTCTTTTCAGCAGCCGCAAGCTTCCCTTGAAGCTTTACCAATGCCTTACCTTTCCGCCCTTCGACCTTTAGCATCTTCAAGTTGGCGTTCAGCCGACGTTCCAACGCATCTCGCTCCGCAGCAATCTGCTTCACGCGACGGTCTGCTTTCTTACTCGCGGCTATCCTCCGATCTTTCTCAGCGGTAAACCTGCGCTTGGCGGCCTCATGAGCTCTAACGGCTGATGACAGCTGCAAACGAAGTGCTCTTGCTTTTTTACCAGTCGACTTACTGCTCCGGAGAGCATCTTCCAACCTCGCGACCTCCGCTTCCGAATTCTCCTGTTTCCGCAACAGACTGTTGAGCTGCCTTGTGGTAGCCGATAGTTGCCGATCCGCTTTACGACGCGCTTTCTTTTCAGAGGCAAGCGCATCCTCGAGGCTGCTCAAGCGAGCCTCTCTTGCCGCCAATTCTTTGGACGTGAGGTTCTTTTTGCTAGTGAGTACCGCCTGCTTTTTTCGAGAAGACTTAAGCTGTGACCGCAATTCTCGAGTTGCGAGTCGAGTCTCTTTCGCCGATTCGGCTCCAACACGACGCATACGTCGCAACTCAGCTTTTAGGGACGCAATTTCTTCTTTTGCTGTCTCCAGAGCGGCGCTTTTATCATTTTTATTCAGGGTATCTATCTGGCCTCGCTGAGCAGAAACAAACTTCTCTAGCTGTTTCAGCCTTTTCCTCCCCTCTTCAGACTTCTTGGCTTCTGCGCGGGCCTTTTTGAGGGCTTCCTCTAGTTGCTTGTCTAACGCACTCAGCTTTTTATCTTGAGCTTTCGTGAGCTTCCGGGACGCGGCGACTTCTTTCTCCAGACGTAATACGGCTGCCTGCCGCTGATTGAGAAGTGACTCCAAAGCCGCTTTGTCGCCCGATACTGTCCGCTGTTGCTCTAACCTACGCACCTCAGCGCGCAGATCGGCAACACGTTGTCGCTCAGTATTACGTTTCATCTCGATGGCAGAGAGCGACGTCTCCGTGGTTTTTAGTGTGTTTTGCAAAGAGACAAGCGTTTTTCGTGTATTCGTTAGCTTTGACTGCGCTGCTGAAACCTCTTCTGACAGCTGGGTTCTCTGCTGCTGTAGCGAGGCGACCTCCTTAGAAAACAGCACTTTCTGCCGTAAGACTGCGGCAAGATCCGCTTTTTCTACCGCGAGCTTCTTTTGTACCGATACGACGGCGTCCCGTTGCTCGTCGAGTCGCTCTATGGCGGCCGCATTCTTTTGCTGTGCCTCAGTGAGCGCTGCCTCAGCCGTAGCGACCTCTGCCTGCTTCGTACGGAGTAGGGCGTCGACGCGCCCTAGGTCGGTTCCCGCTTTTGCGGCCTCGCGGAAGGTGTCACGCTCCAATGATAAAGCCGCTAGCTGCTTTTTGAGTCGAGCTTGCGCCTTGTCGAGGTCAACCAGTCTCTGCTGAGTTGCAATGCGCTCACGACGTAAGGCATCGAGTTCTTTCTCAGCCTGCAGTCTCTTCTTATCCTTCTTGCGAAGATCCGCTATCGCCTTGTCCCTTGTTTTCAGTTGCGCTTTCAGCTGTTTTTCAGCGCGCGCTTGGCGCTTCAGGACCTGGTCTTTTGCAGCGAGTTGCGACGTAAGGCTGCGTTGGCTCTTCGCATGCTTGGCTTTTGCCGATTCAAGCGCCATTGTGGCCGTAGCGGCTTTCGTCTGGGCGGCCGTCACCGCCATCTCAAGCACTTTGCGCTGTTTTGCACCCTGCGCCTCCGCACGTTTGACAGCATTTTGGAGTGCCTGAACTCGCCCCGTATGATCCTTACGCTTCGCGTCAGCCAGCTGCTGTCGAAGGTCCGTTATCTCCTGTTTGGATTGCTCTGACTGCGTTCTCAGCGTATCTGCGGCGGTACGCAGCTCTTGTAGAGCGGCCTCTCGTGAAGACGCCTGGCGGATTTGTTCTCGGAGGGTCGCGGCTTTTGCCTCTTCGCTTTTACGAATCTTCCGCGCGACTCGAAGGAGTGCCTCCTCTTCTTCACGCGCCCTTTGGGATGCTCGACGTCTCGCATCCTCTGCGGCCAGCGCTCGGGACAGTGCTTCTTTTCTGGCTGCGGCCGCCTTCACAGCCTCTTCTAATGCGGCCTGTTCTTTTCGCAGAATACGTTGCTCAGCCTTCGAGGTCTGGATCTTCTGCCGTGCTGCCTTCTCTGCTTTGGAAGCCGCGGTAGCTCGTTGTTCGGCTTTCTCGGCTGCAGCAGCAGCAAGTGCATCACGACGGGCATCTGCAGACGACGAATTGCTCAACTGTGCTCGCAATCGAATTGCCTCAGCTCGGACTTGCTGCAATACCTGGGCGAGGCGTTCTTGTTCCGCGAGCGCGCTCTTTTGCCCCTGAATCAGTTTCTGTTCACGAAGGCGTGCTTGCTGCAGCTGCTCACGCAGCGTTTTTTCCGCGGCTATCGCGTCTTGAGCGCGTTTTTGCGCTTCCTTGGCTTTTGTATTCGACATTTGGGGCAAGCGCCGCTCGGCCCCATCGACCACAACCCGAATCGTATTCCCATCTGCCTTGACCGTATAAATGGACTCTAAATCGAATCCGATAACTACACGGGTGACAACTCGTCCTCTGGACTCAAACTGCACCGTTTGAATGTCATGCAGCACACCGTTACGAATCCGTACATTGGGATTGGCTCGTGGACTGAGTTCACTGCCAGATACGTCGACAAGCAGACGCACGGGGTCTAACAGCTTAAACACGGTAAAGGTCGGAGCAGTGCTCCCCTTGATTGAAATGACCGTATTGTTCGGGCCTTCTTCGACCTCGATAGCCTTTATCGCGTTCTTGCCCATTGCAGTGAATGGCGACAAGAGTACGGCGCACAGGAATAGACCTGTCGTCCGGCTAAGCAAGCGCATTGCGGCAGCCTCCTATAATCATATAGAGGATTCTTCCCCCACAGAGGCAAATAACTAGATGCGGTCGAGCATTCGGTCCAGAAAATCGCTGTATTTAGCTTTCCGGTGTAGACAGATAATTCCTTTCAAGGGACCGAAGCGAGTAAATCTGTCAGAAAATCAGCGTACAAATAGAAGCTAGTCTATGGAGACCTGAGACGTGAACAGTCGGTCGTTCTCGCTTTGAGTTTGAGAGTCAATCCGGAGTAACGGTGGCATAAGCGATAGCTCGATGGGCTCATCTCTATCGTCCTCTTCAACGATCACGCGGTATTCCGTAATGTCGGTAATACGGCCATTGTTACTTCCAAGCTTCATATCCTTCACGACAATGAAAGCCTGTCCATTGGGATCAGTCACAATCGCTTTGTTGAGAGTCGTACCCCAACGGATGAGACTGAGCGTATAGTCCCGCACCGCAAAACGCTCAAGTTCACCCTTCACGTCCACCGTGGTACCCGGGTCGATGATTGGCTCCTCGTCCCCTTCCTGTCCCTCTGGGGCCTCGGTGGGGATCGGCTCCTCGGGTAGCGGGTCGGGCTTCGGTACGAATTTCACAATCCGATCCTGAAATGGGTCAGGGACAGACTGTAAGGGTGCCTGGGCGTAAGGCCGAACGTTCGGGTCGTTCTTCATGCCAAGAAAATATGGTTTGACTTTGTCCCATTCGGAGTTCGCTATCTTGGTCGCGGGAGGTGCATCGTCTTGCGACTTCGCAGAACTGCTACCGCCGCCATCTCCGCCACCTCGAGCGAGGCCTCCAGCAGGGGCTTCTTCGTCTCCGCAGGCCACTGCTCCCAATAAGAGCAAGGCCGAGGCTAGCATGGACATGATGTATCTTAGTTTCACCATCCCCCCTACTGCTTCATGAGCCCGAAGTATGCGCGGCGGCGCGCCAGCTTCTGAGCATCTTTTTGAGCCAACGCTTCGGCCGCAGCTCCTTCGAGCTGATTACCGGTGTACACAAAAACAAAGGCGGTAAACGTAGCGGACATAGACGCCCCTTTTTCACTCGCCTCTTCGTAGGCACGCACTCGATCGTGGCGGATTTGCAGCGCATCGGGTGCTTTACCTTTTCTTGGGTCGTCCGGACGCATTTTGGCAGTGCGCTGATTGACGTACTTCACCATCAATGGATCCGTAACGAGTGGGTTGATATCTATTTCAAGATCTCGAATGTTGACCACCCGCCGATCTTTTTCAGCTACCTGTCGGACAAACCCAACGAACGCTCGGTAGCTCCCTTCCACACTCATTTTTATCGCGACCTGATTATAGTAGTTCATCTGCTCAACTTTGCCTTTTTCGAACTCCAGCAAAGTCAGTCCAGAAGCACGAGCTACGTCGCTGATTCCGGTGATGAAATCCACCAGTTCCTCTGACCGTGGCAGTAGCGCTTCAAACGTATTTTTTTCGTCTTCTAGCTTCCGCTGTTCCACTGCTACATCGATGTTTGCGTCACCGCCCAAGGCAGCCAGAGCCTCTTCATAATTCTTTTTTTCTGCATCCAGATCAGCCCTCGCTCTCTGAGCGTTCTGCTCCTTCTGTCCAATCTCATCTTCCACCGGGGAGATCAGACCGAACCATAAAAGGAACGCAAGCAGGCTAAGCACCACGACGAGCACTGCAACCTTCTGGACAAATGAGAGCTTTCCAAATTCCTCCATGCTCTACTCCAGTGATGCGTACCCAGTCGGGTCGTAATTGAGAAGTCCTTCGAACTCGAAGGTGACATAGGGAAAATCAAAGTCGCCATTCATTGCCTGCTTTTGTTTCACCAAATCCAGGCCTTCGAAGTAAATCGACGTCTTCAAACGTCGCAAAAACTGCATGACATCTTCGTGATTTATTGCGGCCCCCTGAATCGTGACTCGGCCGTCCTTTTCCTTGTAGGCAGTCAGCCAAACTGACGCTGGATTCCACTCGGTATCCGAGCCGCCCGCAGCCGTATCATCCTTGGCCCAAGCGGAATTGAGCGCTCGATATTCGTCCTCAGGAAGGTTTGGATCGACTTTTTGCAGGGCATACGACATGAACATCAGCATGTGTAAGGGACCTACCTTACCGTTCTCGAGTACCTTGAAAACGACGCGCTGAGATTCAACTTCTTTACTTAGCTTTTTCAGCTTCTTTA
The DNA here is from genome assembly GCA_002863065.1 of Pseudomonadota bacterium. Lineage (GTDB taxonomy): Bacteria > Myxococcota_A > UBA9042. Next base: position 729 of record PKDL01000549.1, on the reverse strand, counting down.
GCTTGCTGGATTGCTTACCAAGACGATCCCTCTCCTCATTGAGTTGGATCTCCTCACCACCCATACCAGCAAGCGTCTCCTCGATGACTGTCTGCCAATACAGCATGCCGCCTACTTCCAGCAGGAGTGCCAGTCCAAAGACTGCGAGTAGGGCGGTCTGACTTGGCGCGGCCGCGTTGGAACGGCGTAACCGGGAGCCGAATCGCTTTTTCTCGGGTGGCAGTAAGTTTATTTTTATCATTTGTCGTTACGCCTCCGTAACGCCAAACCGGCAGCAACTGCTGCCATGGGGGCCATTTTTTGAAGCAGCTCTATGTCGAACTGCGCCTGATCGATGGCGATATTTTTGAACGGATTCGCGTACTCTACTTGGACCTCAAGACGGCGCTCGAGGGACCGTACCAAATGAGGCAGCTGGCTAGCGCCACCAGAGAGATATATTCGGGTAATATCCGCGTTGATTGTTGTCGCGGCAAAGAAATCTAATGACCGCTGTATCTCTGTCACAAGAGTTTCGGCGACCCGCTCGGATAACTTTGAAACTTCCCGAGCAATCGATGAGTTAGAAAAGCTGCCGTCTCCGCCCGTTTTATAGTGTTCAGCCTCTTCAAAGGACACATTGAACTGTTTCTGAATTTCCTCTGTAAGAAGCGCACCACCCATATTAATGTCACGCGTGAAGCTCGTAATACCGTCGAAAATTACATTGATATTGATGACGTTCGCGCC
>PKDL01000122.1 GCA_002863065.1 Pseudomonadota bacterium | reverse complement strand
TTTTGCTTGCTTGTACCACTGGTGCAGTTTGCTACGCATTTGACTCCAGTATTGCATTCGTCATCTCCAGCACAATCACCAGAGACATCACACTGGTCGAGTATGCATAAAAATGCGTTACCGATGGCGCATTGTCCGACGAAGTCGCTGCAGCAGTCACCATAGGCTAGGCAAAGCTCGTCACACTGGCACGGTAGATCATCGTCGTATGGTGATAAGCATGTACCCATGCAGCTATCTGCGGGTGCGTCGCAGTCTTCTGGGCAGTTGTCTGCTGTCTCATCGTCGTCACAGGTTCCATCCCCGCAGATAGGGCTGCTGGCACAGTCTTCTGGGCAGTTCTCTTCGTTTTCTCCACTTTCACACGCGCTATCGCCGCAGACTGGTTCCGAGGGCGTGATGCACTCCGCGATATCACCGCACTCGATAATCGATTGCATTAGAGCGATTGCGGCTGGTGTTGCTGTTATGAAGCAGGTGTCCTGACATGAGCTGGTATCGCATGCCGTGTAACATGCGTACAAGGCACTGCAGTCTTCGTCCTCCACGCAGGCGGTAATCTCCGGACCGCATGAGAGTTCGAGACAGCTGGGGTCTGAGCAGTCTTCGGGGCAGCTATCTTCGGTTTCGGTATCTTCGCAGGTACCGTCGCCACATGCCGGCCCGCCGAAGCATCCCTTGAGTTGACCGCATTGTAGGGCTGTATTCATGAGCTCTGTGCCTTCAGCGGTTCCATTCACAAAACATTCTTGCGCACAGGGTTGCTCAGTACAGCCTAGTAAGCATGCATATATCGACACACATTCGTTGACGTCGAGGCAGGCATTTAGTTCAACGCTACACTGCTCCTCAAGGCATGTCGTTACGGTCGACTCTCCGCAGTCAATGGGACAGGTTTCATCCGTCTCATTATCAGCGCAGACCCCGTCGCCACATGGGTCGGGTGTGTCCGTGCTGTCGGTTCCATCCGAGGTATCGGAGGAGTCGGTGCCGTCAGTTTCATCTGAGCTTTCAGTGGTGTCAGACGCATCATCTCCTTCACCGCGGTCCGAGGCATCCACACCGTCAGTCGTATCGACTCCATCATCCGCGCCGTCGGCTCCGTCATCCGCATTAGTGGTGGAGGTTGACGCATCTTGCGAGTTGTCACCGTCGTTGGATGCTGTACCGCTAGTTCCCCCCGAACCGGTTGAGGTACTGGTAAATGAGAGCCCTGGCGTTGAATCCTCTGCACTGCTGCACCCGAGGGCAGTCAGCCAAAGTAAACACATTATCCACGTAAGCCACTTACCCATACGTACTCCCGTTCGTGCCATGCGGTATTCGCTGACTCGATTCGTTACTTACCCGTGTCGTGTTAGGAATAGTGTACTCATCTTCGTACGTTGGTTTCGAGTCGTTGGTGTGTATTGTTCGGTGTGAATGCCGTTTTTGCACGATTTATCACTGATGGGAATGGTCATAGTGCACGCGCAACACTCTTCGTTTAGGTTGGACACAGCTGTGTGCCTAAAAACGAACGACTGGGAATCATGTCGTCAGTCAATAGGGAGTACTTGTGGACAAACAATATCGAATGCCGTTGGCTATGTTATTCGTAGCGCTCCTTATAGCCGGTGTGGCTGAAGCGGATGAGGTGGTGACAAATCCGGCGAGTGGAACGCCTGAAGCAGCTATTTCCACAGCCTTTGCCGCGGCGCTAGGGAATGACTTCTCCAAGTACTTGGATGCGGTTCATCCAGAGCACAAACAAACGGCGCGACAGAAAAATGAACGCCAAAAATATGAATGGCAGCGGTTTCAGAAGCAATGCCGTTGGTACCTGAAGGCGGAGAATCCAATTACCTACGCAGTTGTAAGCCGTAGAGAGGAAGGTTCGAAGCCGAGTAGGGTGGTAGTCTTCATACGCGACCAGAAGAACAAGAATCGGATGCCGGTACCGGTACGCCTCAAACAACATTCGAGCGGATGGAAGATTGTGGTGTCCAGCCTCTAGCGATTTACTGCGGTTTGGTTCCAGGCTGTTTTCGCCTCAGTTATGAAAAACGCGTTGCGGGCCTTCTAGGCTGAATGAACCTGTTGGTTCGACCGACATATGCCAGTATAGATAGTTCTGCCCCGCATTATTCACACTTTCTATCAGACTGAAGGGTCCGGCCGGGACGCGTATTCTCAGTCGGTTTGAGTTCAAGCTAATGGGTTCAGCATGGCGTAATTCATTAGCAGGCCATCCCAAAACCATTTGAAGGCCTCGATGGTACCGCTCATGTAAGTAATCGCGCCGTTCCTTGTCGTCTCCCCAGCTTTCGAAAATTAAACTTATGCCGGTGACTTGCGCTTGTCCTTTCGACAGTAAAACCGTCATAGGGCGCGGTGACCAGTCCACTGTGAGATTAGGCACTACGCGTGCTGGGCCGGGGACACTTAAATCAATATCCGGTGCTGCATCCACTGGTTGAATAAAGGGCGATTCGCGATCGAATAAACGCCTTGAGAAGTCGATCTCCAGCACGATTGACCCCGCATTGGGATCGGTAGCTTCTCCTGGAAACCATCCGTAAGGTGTGCCTTTCTGATCAATTTCCGGAGCGCGTAGGTCTCGCGCAAGGCCGCTTAGTTTTTGGGGGTGGAATACACGGGAGGCCGTGCCCATTCGTCCAAAATCGGGCCACGGTGCGATATCCAGGACTCGGGTCAGTTCAGAACGGACGTAGTCGGGGTCTTCCTCACGTTCGCCAGTCCACGCCGCATAGTAGCGTTTGTCGTCGGGAATCTGGTGCTCCGATAGCGTCTGTATGGCAATGCCAGATAAAAATGCCATTACAACGAGCCCAGTACCCCATGTACGCCGATATTGAGCTGCGTGGTGTAATCCCATAGCAGCCCAGATGATGAATGTATGGAATAGAATGTAGATGACCCCCATTTTATTTGGGACATCCCAGTTTTCCTGAAGACTTAGTGCGATGTAGGGCAAGACCCACCATAGGAGCCAGAACACACCTTCATCTTTTCGGCTCCGTAGGGCGGCGACTGCTCCTATGAGCATCGCTGCGAAGAGCACTAGTCCCAGGTGATCAGCTAGGTAAACTGGCCACATAAGAAACGTTGGTAAGGGATTCCAGGGCGTTCTGACTAACTCCGGACCCAAGGGCCATTGCAATAATCCGGAATATTCACCCAACAGGCGGTGAGGGAAGGTTGGTATCTGGCCAAAGCTTTCGAATTTTAGCGGTGATCCCAGCGCCACGATGTGGTGGATATGGCCGACAATCGTGACTAGGTTGAACGCGGCGAAAGAAGCTCCGAAGTTCTTGAGTCTGTTTCCCTTAGAGCGCCAAACAGCCCACAGTATGGCTGGACCAGACAAGATAGCGACGTGGCGCATCATGACGACCAGTCCAAACATTGCCCCGACGTGCCACCAAGGTGTTCGTCCTCGAAGAAAGAAAGGTAGGCACAAAGAGGCGAAGCCGAGGGTCAGTAGATTTTCATCGAGGAGGGGGATTTTGGCCACGTAGGGATTCAGTGGGAGGCTGACCAACACAAACCAACCCCACAGATTGCTTCCAGTACATCGACGGCCCAGTAGATATCCGCCCAATGCGATAATAAAGCCGACAAACCCGTACAGAACCCGAAACCCAAGCCCACGAAAGAGAGTGACAAAGCTTGAGATCACTGCGGTATTTCCCAACCGTTGGTCGTCCGCATTGCTGGCGAGGATGTCGATAGGGTTGTCCGTTAACTGCAAGGTCTGCATGACGACACGGTGGATGCATGATTCTAGAAAGAATACTGACCGGTCGTATTTCAAAAAGTACACGAGTCCGATGGTAAGGCTGGCAAGAAGCACCCAACGAGCGCTTGTCCACCCCTGTGTAAGTTGCGTTGGCAGTGTTTTTTGGTGAGTGTTCCACCACGTGGAGCCAGCGAAGGTGGTCACGGCAGCTGCGACACCAAGGGTGATAATGGGTTCTAGTGGTACTTCGGTGAAGAGCACGATGGTGAATGCCAGAAACGGCACCATGCCAAAGGACCAGCCAAGCGCCATCAAGATGTGATGCAGTGGCGTATCATCATTTGATGGCTCCGGTCGCCATGTCAAAGCCACTGCGATGCCAGGTATAAGCATCAATGCAGTGGTTAGCAGGCCTATGGCGATGTTCAATAGCATGATGGCGAGTGTACTAACCCTGGTCCTTGGGGGGAACTGTGTGCTGTCAACTGCGAATGATGTGACGTGAGCTCATACTCGCCGTCTTACTCATGAGCTTAACGGGTAGAAGGCAGCTTTTCGACTCAACTGGGTGAGATATGGATTCGATGTAGTATTTTGGCCTACAGACGAAGTGCATTGAATTTGTCATTACTCTTGGTGGCGATACACATCAGTTCGGCCGGTGTTGCCTTTGCGATTCGTTCCTTGTCGGTGGTTTCGTCGCCATCGCATCCGATCGCGGTGTACTATATCCCCGTGAGGAATAGCCCTAATTCTATGTCGGTCCGTGGCTGCATACGATGTGAGATACGCTCATATCATGTGTATGGTGCGCAGTAGTTTCACTGGTGGTATGTCAGTCCTTCCACTTGCTCCACAATGTATCAAGGGAAACGTTCTCGGAGGGCTCGTAAGAGTTCGGCCATCCCCGTTCGGGTCTTTGCTTTCTCGGGTGTTGGTAGCGGCAGTTCAAGTAGCTCGAATCCGGGTATTTGTTTTAGTGCTTCAATCACTTGAGGTCCCTTTCCATTGCCCTTGGCAGCCGCTAGCACTTCAGGCTCCAGTCTACGGCACTCTTCTATCGTTACGGTTTTAATGGCCGCCTTGAGTCTCGACGTGCGGACCATCCAGCTTCGTTGAAATATAGCCTGTAAACAAGCGGACGCTTCCTTCGATGCCCCTGATCTACTCATGAGGACAGATAACGGGACGACTGCATCTCGAATGAGTCCGTACATCTGCTTGTCTTCAGCTTTGTTCAGCTTACGCTCGAATCGTTCAACCAATTCAATGATACGCTTGGTGGCACTTACAAGGCGCTGCAATTCAGTACCTGATACTTTCGCAGGCATCTGTATCGGCTTTAAGAAGGCAACGACACTGCTTAGGAACGTCTTAAAGTCTTCGTAAAACAGCATTTTTGCATCGCTCGACGAGGTGATAATAAAGGGCAATAGTGCCGGTAGTCCTCCTCTTTCCATGCGCGCACTCTCACGGCGAAAGGCCTGGCTTCTCACCTTGCGATGAATGTCCGCAGCTGCACTTAAGTCGTCGACAAATGGCAGTATACGCCGATGAAGTCTGGCTGCCGCTTTCATATCTCCCGTATTGACGAGCTGATCGAACTCGGCAACTAGGTCTAGTGACGGTTTGGGCTCCAGTCGGACGAGGTTTGGTCCATTGGCCGCAAACAGGTAACGACCAGAAAGTCGCAGCCGGCCTAACGTCAGTGTTGTTCCCTCGAGCGCGCCAATGCCAATGACCCGTCCTGATGAGATATCCAGCACCACGACCGCAACATGTTCACCTGCCATCCGAAGCACGAGATGCCCAGGTTCTACGCTCGCTTCATAGGTTTGAACATTGCGTCGCTCGTAGCTCCATAGTTCTTCACCTGTACGTCCATGTAGCGATGTGAGCACGACTTTTCGTTTTCCTTGTGTCCAGTACTGGATGTGTTCGCCCAGCAATGAAGGTGTGCGAGGAGTTCGAATTGACTGCCGCCACAACTTTTCGCCAGTGCTATTATTCCAAGCGCGTATGGACCCACCTCCGCCCAGAACAGACGGTTGATACGCGAAAAAGAAACCAGGTCCACCGCCACGAATCTCATTCAGCCGAGGCCTGCGGGCAACCATCCATTCGCCTCGTTGCGAGCCATCATCTAGACCGATCGAGTACACTGAATCCGCTGATCTAGAAGACCACCACGTCGTTAAAATTTTTCCATCCGCTTCCAGACCTGCCGCTGGGCTTTCGGTTCCCTCTGGCCGAAACCGCCATCGTTCTCTCCCAGTAAATCGATTTAGGCCCACGACGGAGTAAGGTGCCTGGGAAGTAACTACCGCGATAGTACTAGGGGTATATGCAATTTCACTCGCTGAAGGTACTTCTACCCAATTAGGCCATAAGCGCGCCCCAGTCTTTGCATTTACGAGCATGAGTTTGTCGTCCTTACCATCAAAGCCGGACAACACAATGACTTGCCTACCCCAATGGCGAACGCGCGAATTACAGCTAGTCTTCGAGAAGCAGTTAAGTGGGAATTGCCATTGCTCGGCACCAGTGGCGGTGTTAAGTGCGTACAATTGCTCAGCTTCTACCAGCAGGTTCGCTCCCCTCAAGTCCATCCTGCGGATGGATCCCGTCTTCGACGTGAATCTCCAACGCTCCAAGCCAGTCTCTACGTTCACAGCGGATATATGCTTTGCACCCAGTTGCATAATCACCATGCTACCGAGGCCAGCCGCATCGCGAATATCGAGCGCGGAGTCTGCGCCGGTCAGCTTGTAGGTGAATCCTGCTTGGTAAAGGCTAGCGGCATGCGGGGTATCAGCTCGGTTGATGTTCGGAATGAACAGTAGGGTGATGATTAGAGCACGGACCTGCATGGTCAGCAGACTACTCAAACGTTATGGAGTCTACCAGAATCACTGTGTCATAGACCGAGTCGCCTTGGTCTGTGGCAAAGAGCCGCAGAGTTACGGGACCTGCTCCGGCGAGGTTGGAGACATTGGTTGTAAATCGCTGCCACTGGGTGTTGTAGACGCCACCCTGATCGAAGCTTACGTCCGAGGGAATGAGACTGACAGCTTGAGCACCGCAGCCTACGCATTCGGTTGCTGGACATAAGTCGTCGACCTTCACATCTACGAGGGTTAGTTGTCCAGTGGGCGTCTCAAGGGTTGCCTGAAACGTATCTTGGTACTCCGAGCCGCACCACTCCAAAAATTCTTCACTGAAAAACTTCCAGTAGAATGCGATGTCGGTCGCAGTAGGCGGAATGCAGAATGATTGATTGAGTTCACCTGTTTGCTGCGTGTAACCCAACCCAGTTGAAAGGATGCCCATGAACTTACCGGTAACTGGTATCGTGATACCCAGTTGTGAGATGACGCGGCCGTCACCATCTACGGTCCAGCCGGTTGTTTCACCTTTTTCAAAGTCTGCGTTGAGTATCGTTGCATCACTAATCGAGATATTGCTGCCGCCGAAGAGGCCGAAAAAGGCGCCGACGTTTGCAGGGTCAGGCACCGGAAAGAGTGTTGCCTCGCCGCTGAGCGCATTGTTGGTCATCATATTTTCGAACCACATACGACCCTGCTCGGCAGCGAAATCTGACGAGATATAGTTTGTGTATCCAGCGATCGCTTTCGCGCCTACTGCGAACAGTGCACCGGCGAGTGTCCCGGTGCTGAGAGTTCGGCAGGCTCCGAGATATACGAGGGAGGAGGGCCACGTCCGAGCAGAGTGTCGGACAAAGAGTTCTGGATGTACGCCCCAGGTGGCGTCTCCTAACACCACTCGGCCTCGTCGTAAGTCGTGTTGTAGCCGGTCGACACAGACCCCGACGGCTGAACCACCGGATGTACTGGTTAGAGCGCATTCTGCGGTTCCGCCACACTCCGCCGAGCTCGTACACACGCTATTAGTCTGAGTCAGGTCTTGACAGTTTACCGCTTGTCCTGACCAGAGGATTTCTTGGCTACCATCATGTTCCCATCCGTAGCCTGCTTTGGTCTCGGTGGCCATGGTGGTGAAGTAGGTGTCCGCATGACCGGAATATGCGAATACGCCTGAATCGTATGCACGACGGAATTGCGCAACCGTGGCAGCTCCGTTCAGTAGGGGGCCATTCATATCGAACTCTGGGCAGGACACTCCGGAGAGTGCCGCAGCAATCTGCGGCACTTCATCTAGTGGCCCGAATTCCGAATTGAATGGTGCAAGCGCCGTCACTCGTTTCGATTCAATGTCTACGACATTTCCGGTCAGAGCGCCCGCTGCGGAGCCGAATGCGGAGTGTCCGGCGTCGTTGCTTTCACCACCGCGCATTCCTGGTGGACTCAGATTGAGCGCCCCGAGCACCCCATTTTGGTATTGGATCCAAATACCGTACCCGTCGTTGTTTGCTCCGGCATCTGCGACAAGTGGGTTTGCTTTTAGGTTTGCTACCGTGCCAGTCGTATCGTTCGACGTAATGAATTGTGTGTGCGCATCTTGGTTGACTTGCAGCATCTGCTCGCATTCGGCGGCTGTCAGTGGGTCGTCGATCTCAATGGGTGTGGGCGCAGAGAAGACAGTAATGGTGTTATCCACCAACGTAACCTGCAGTTGTGCGCGGAGGTAGCGCGTCGTGGGTGTTGGGCTTCCAAGGCTTAGGCAGTATGAGTAGACACCATCATTCTGGATTTCGTCGCAGTTGAGCACGGTGTTGCCGTTGTCTAACATCTGCCCAATCTGACCCAAAGTGTTCCCGTCTTCATCCACTTCGAAGAGTGTTACGAGGCTGACAGAGCCGTTGGGTACATCCAATGTCACAGCAATATCGACATCTGGTCCCGTAAAGAAGCTACCGGGGCGAGCCACTGGTTTCGCATCGAAGTAAAAACCGGGGTTGTAGGTCACCGTGATGGTATCTGTAGAGACTTCACCATCTCGCTCTGCAGTCACGGTTATCGTATTGTTTCCCGGCGATAAGGTCACCGGTCCTGTGGACCAGAATCGGTTTCCTTCGGCTACGCCACTGCTGCCTGTCGTGGAAGTCCAAGAGATGGTATCCGCGGTTCCGAATAAGATCCCAGCGAGATACGTAATTCCACCACCCGACGTCACAATACTATCGGCGGATGGGCCGATAATTTGGATGAATAGTTCGTCTGATGGAAATCCAAGTATGCCGTCAAAGCTTGAGCCACCGTCGTCGCTGGAAGCGCCTCCGGCCTCGCTGTCTGTGCCGGTAGCGCCATCGGCCCCACTCTCGCCATCGGCGCCAGTGCTTTCATCCGTTGCGTCGCCGGAGTCGCTTTGGTCATTTGCGGTATTACCGGATGTATTACCCTCGAATCCGCCTGTTATGCCGAATTGTTCCCCAAGGGATTGGGAATCATCGCCACCGCTACCACATCCGAGGGCGGTGGCGAGAACAAACAAGAGGGCACAGTGCATAGTGTGTATTTGGGTGAAGCTCGTGACGAGGCTAAGATTCTTGTTTCGTATCAACTTGTGCTCCACAGTCCGCTCTACCAACAGGCTCACCTTCATCGAGAGTAGGCTCAGATGCTATCTGCTGGTGATTGCAGTGCTACCTGACCTTTCATAGACGACGTCAACACCCTGATGTAGCGACACATCCAGCTTGAGGGGCTGAAGTGTAGGAGGATACAGGAAACTCGAACAAGCGTTTTTTGTTACTCAGAAGAAGATTTCGTGTGGGGTGGTGCGACTAGCTACTCAGCTGGTGGTTGAGCGTCGCCGGGCAGAAAGCCTTCCATCTCTAGGATTGCTCGCTCGATTTCAGTGCAGGTTGCTTGGTTTTCTACCAGCCAGCCCTTCGTATTCTCGCGTCCTTGCCCAATGCGATTGCCGTTATAGCTGTACCAGGAACCGGATTTTTGCACGATGTTGCGGTCGACTGCGAGGTCGAGCAAGTCACCTTCATAGCTGATACCTTTGCCGTACATGATATCGAATTCAACGGTTCGGTATGGTGGCGCAACTTTATTCTTCACTACTCGGACCCGGGTTCGGTTACCGAGCAGAGTGTCCTTATCTTTGATTGAGGCGATTCGCCGCACGTCGAGTCGCTGACTGGCGTAAAATTTGAGCGCATTCCCGCCAGTAGTGGTCTCTGGGCTGCCAAACATGACGCCAATTTTCATGCGGATCTGGTTGATAAACACCATACAGGTGTTGCCTTTACTCAGGGAGCCGGTCAGTTTACGCAGTGCTTGCGACATCAACCGAGCCTGTAGGCCAACGTGGGAGTCTCCCATCTCTCCTTCAAGTTCCGCTTTGGGAACGAGAGCGGCGACAGAGTCAATAATGATCAGGTCGACTGAGGCGGACCGAACCAGCATGTCGGCTATTTCTAGGGCTTCCTCACCAGTCGTTGGCTGGCTGAATAGTAGCTCCTCCACCTTAATCCCCAGATTACGTGCATAGCTGACGTCGAGCGCATGCTCAGCATCGATGAATGCAGCTACACCTCCATTGCGCTGGCATTCGGCGATCGCATGAAGCGCAAGGGTCGTTTTACCGGATGCCTCTGGGCCGTAAATTTCGACGATGCGTCCGTACGGGTAGCCACCAACCCCTAAGGCAAGGTTGAGACCGACAGAGCCTGATTTAATGACTTTCAGCCCTTCGGCAATATTTACATCGCCCAGGCGCATGATGGCGCCTTTGCCGAACTGTTTTTCGATACCGGCAAGTGCAAGATCTAGGTTACCGTTGAGGTCAATTTGTGAACTGAGAGATTTTCTAGCCAACGTTGGTCTCCACGTTCGAGGTTGTAGCCTCGAGGCAGTGCTTTCGTATCAACTCCAATGCACCGTAAGCGGTCGCTATACGGTTTCGTTCTCGGTCGAACGGAAGTTGAAGAAAGCGGTGTCGAATTCGCTCTTCGCTAGCGAGCGCGATATGAATGCTTCCTACTTTCTTTTCGGTCGTACCACCACCTGGTCCTGCAATACCACTGGTTGCTATTCCGAGCGTTGCACCGGTGACTTTTCGGACGCCAGTCGCCATAGCAGTGACGGTCTCCTTACTAACTGCTCCGTGTTGTATCAGCGTTTCATCTGAAACACCGAGCCATTTAGTTTTTGCTTGGTTGGCGTACGTGATGAATCCGGCGCCGAAAACCGTGCTTGCTCCTGGACTATCTGTAATCAGCTTAGCGACCAGTCCTCCGGTGCATGATTCCGCGACGCCTACGCTCCAGCCTAAGCGTTGCAGACCTCGCACGACGACACGGGGGAAGTGGTCGTCTGCGCCACCGAATATTCGCCGGCCTGCGACAGACTCAAATGCTTGTCTGAAGTGTTTCAGGCGTGTTGGATTATTTGAAATGGCCGTGAGATGAATTTCTGGAAAGTGTGCTCGATAGTGCAGCTCGATATCTGCACTATCGAGCGATTCTACCATCGTGGCTAGCCCGGACTCAGTTACGCCAAAGCATTTCCAGGTATGAGACTTGAAGGCCGAGGGCTGTTTTGCGTCCACAGCAGGCAGCACATACATCGAACTAAGTTCTCTGAATTCATGGGGTACGCCCGGCAGGTGAAAGTACTGCACGTTATTGGATGTGATGGAAAACCCGGGAGCTGTGCCCACCGGATTGGCAAGTATTTGCGCACTCTTCGGTAGTTCGGCTTGTTTCTTGTCTGCATCCGTGAGTGTGCGGCCGATGGCGGAGCGCCGTGCCTCGATGGAGCGAAGTGCATCTACGTGGGTAATGACAGGCTCCTGGAGGAATTGCGCCGCTGCTTGTGCAGTGAGGTCATCCACCGTAGGACCTAATCCGCCACTCGTGACTACGAGGTCAGCCCGCATAGAGGCCTGTGTCATGGCGTCGACAATGGCGGTGATGGTATCAGGGACGGTGTGACGATACGACACTTGAATGCCTCGGGTAGCTAGCTGGCGACCGAA
>PKDL01000389.1 GCA_002863065.1 Pseudomonadota bacterium | reverse complement strand
AGTTCGACCTCGCTAATCGTGCTCAGTCCAACGGATGCGTACGCGTGGAACAAGCTGAAGCTATTGCCCATGACATTCTTCTGATATCGGGGACGCTCCAGCGAGGCGAGTTTGAAGCTGCGATACGAGACGGAAGAACCAAGGTGTTACGCTTACAGAATGCGGTGCCGGTGCACTTTGAATATGTACGTGTGGTAGTGGACGACGATGAGACCGTGCGTTTCCTACCGAACGTGTATCAACTCTAGTTAGCTCTGCGCACTGGGAATATGTGATTCAGCGAGAAAGCGCGCCATGAGTTGTATGACCGGCAGTGTACGCTTGATTGACTCGGTCGCCCAGGGACTGTTTGAGGGCTCTCCGGCGGGAACGTAGACTGCCGTAAGTGACGTACCCGTAAAGACGAGTTCTTCTAACCGGTACTGAAGATCAAAATGGTGTTGTCGGATTAGGTCGGCGAGCCCGCGATCTAATAATTCATTAAATAGTCGCGGGCGTGACGTCCCCGCATCAAATGCAGTATCAGACGGTGACGAGAGGGCCATTTTCCGTAGGCGGTATTCGATACGGCTTCCGTGCACGGGAGTGTTGTCTACAATACGAGCTAGGCCCAGTAGAGATTGCTTGCGGCGCATAATCCAGGTCATCTCGGTTTCGTCCCCCACTAGCCATTTGACGCTCACGAATGGTGCATGGTTGCGGTGTCCTGTGGCCAATTCAATGCGTCCATGCGGGGTATTCAATACTAGAGGAGCCTCGTCGCCAGTTTCTGGTAGCCCAAGTTCACGGCGTGCCCAATCCAGAGCGGGGCCAGCAAGGTCTGTACTAATGGGGTCGTCGACAAAAGATGATTCTGGACTGGGTGTCTCAGCGTCTGGCGCAGACATGCGACGAAATAGGAGGGCCGCACAGGCCACGAAGCCTAGTGTTGCACCCATAGACGGCGAGATATAGGTCAATACGAGCACGAGGGCTGCGGCAAAGATGAGTAGCGTGTAGCGCACGGCGTAAGCATAGGGCCCGTCCCCTAGACTGTCATCGGGGGCAACAGAAGTTTCGGCACCCACTTACGCTTCTGGGCCACCGTCCCTGGATATTTAGACTGGCACTGTCCCAGAATTCTCGGATCCGTTGGGTAAAATTATGTATCGGGCAGGATCAAAAGGAATGCTCCACCTTCGTTGGAGTAGCCGCGTGCGACAAGCGTTGTTGTGTCGTCTACCCGACGGTAGAGTTCGATGGCTATTCCTTCTAGGTGTGTCGTGTCTGTACTGGTGACTAAGCCTGTCACGACTTGAGCTCCGGGGAGGACGATATCTCGTTCTGTGTCTTCAGCCACTTCGTAGTCTGACTCTTGCCAGCGAGGTAATGCGCTACCTTCAGGAGGCAACACATATAGGGTCACAATCCCTGTATCAACAGGGAGCTCATAGGCTCCCGAGTCATCGGCATGCACACTATATGCTCGCGTCCCCACTGCACCGGTAGAAGGGTCTGTAATCTTCATCAGAGCCTCAACCTGTGCCCTGGGCACTGCATTGCCCTCTTGCGATCGAATGGTGCCTGTCAAAATTGGTTTTCTTGAGAGTTGAACTTTTCGGCTCACGGGGTTGTTCGTTACTAGCAGCTGCTCGCTCGTGGCGTTGTAGCTGGTTAGAGTAGAAGGCAGGACTTCTAGTAGATACTCTCCGGGCATCACGTCCAGGTCGATGTCACCTCCCTGATCCGTCGTGCCATGCACAGTGAATACTGCGTTGGTCCACACTGCCGTATCCTCAAGAAATGAGGTCAGGCATACATCAACTGCTTCAAGGCCAGGTGAGGCGTCTACCGCGTCGCCGTTGACTTCGATATTCACCGAGGTCGTTCTGGATTTGAGTGGGAGTATGAGCGGTTCCAGTGTGATGTCCGTATCCAGTCTAAGTTCAGATTCACCGTCAAACACTGCGTCAAATCGGGGTACGGAGGGACCATCAGGTGCAGGGCTGACACGAACGACATACGTACCCGGCGCGGGACAGACCAGCCGGTACGTGCCTAAAGCGTTGGTAACCACACTCGAGCAGCGGGCATTCGATGTGGTTTCCACTGCGGTAACAGCGACGCCTTCCAATGGTCTATTCATCGACTCTTCCGCCTGCATAATCCGGCCGCTAAGTTGTGGAAGCTCGTCTTTGGATGGCAGCGTCAGAGCGAGTGTCTGGTCATCATGGGCTATGATGGTGGTGATAAAAGTGGGTCTGCTGCGGTCGTCCGCGCGCACGCTTAGCCGGTACTCGATGCCCGCTTCTAACTTGAGCTCGAACCCGTTCGCATCGGCTATCGCGCTTGAGGAGCGGTAGTGGCCCGGGACGAGTTGCTCCACCGCCACGGCGAGCAGCGTTGCCGGTATTGAAGAGGGGTCCAATAGATTGCCATCAACGGCAATGGAACCGGTTATTTTCACCATCCGGGGAAGGTCAACCGTAAGCGCTTCACCGGGAGTAAACGTTACGTTGGGATCGTGGGCGGGGACCGCATCTGATTGCGCTGGTGGTGTGGCGACCAGCATAAGCTCATGGCTGTCTTGGGTGTTCGATACACAGATTCGGTACGTTGGGTCGCAAAATCTGGTGTTGGCGCAATGGGCATTCGAACTGCAGGCTGCTGTCAGTCCGACGGAGTCTTGCACCGTGGGTACGTCCGCATCGCAGCCGAGTACCAGAACAGCACTGGATACAAGGCAAAGTAGCCGGCGTCTATTGGCAATCTTGTAATTCACCATCGATCCTTGCGCTCCATACAATGGACTGCGTGGGTTCTCCCGCGAGCGTAGTGCGGGGGTCTGTGCCTGCCTCGGCGTTGGGGTCGAAGACGATTGATCCGTAGGTCACAATCGCTTCAACAATAATGGTGTCTTTGTCCACCAGATTGGTGAAGTCTGTGATTTGCGGGGTACACCCAGAGATGCTGATGCTGTTTCCTATTCCGAACTGTTTCGGTGAGTCGAAGTTAAAGTTGACGTACCAGAATACGTTCGGCGTAGGCTCAACGCCGAGTAGAGAAGGGCCAAGGTCAAATGTCTGCGGGACGTCCGGGTTGCTTCGAAACAGTGTGACGACAGCCGCGGTTGTTGGTTGAAGCTGTGCTTGATCCACTACGAGATTGTCATTGGGGTCGACTACCTCAGGTCGCGGGGGCGGTAAGACGCACTGTGTGATGCTCAACATTGCGAGTCCCCACAGAAGCAATCGCTGTGCCACTTGCGAGATTTCACGTAAGCATATGAAACCATTGCATGTTCTTTGGATGTTCGCGTATTTCGCTCGCAGATGTGCATAAAACCGTGACACGGGTGTCAGGATACCGGCGCTTCGGACAGACTGCCAATCTTGTGGTGTCGGAGTTTCTGGAATGTAGCGTTGGTATGCCTGTAGACCTTATCCAACTAAATCTCGGGTGTGGGCTCAGGGCAGTCGACAAGGGCTTTGAGTTCATGCTCTGACGCCAGAACGGTGTACATCCAGAACTGCATGATGGGGCTTTGGGATGCAGGCGGATCGGGAGGGCTACTCCCGATTCATCGGTACCGTATCGTCCTGGGTCGTTTCGTAAGCTTGGGCGTGGTGGCGAAGAGCCAGTCGCACAGTAGGGAGTATCTTCGGAGACAATGAAGGAGCGGAATGATCACTCATCTCGCTCTTTTTCCAAATGCCGGAATATCGTTCTCGGGTCTACACCGAGTTCACGGGCCGTTTTTGTTCGGTTGCCATCATTCAGTCGTAAAACTTCGTTGATATATTCCTTTTGGAACTGCTCTTTCGCTTCGTTGAGTGGCACGACTTCTTTCAGTCCATCCGTCTCGAGGTCCAGACTTGATGCGTTGATCAGTGCACCATCAGTGAAGACAATTGCCTTTTTAATTCGATTTTCGAGCTCGCGGATATTCCCAGGCCACGCATAGCGTTTAATTTGTTGAACTGCACCTTGATTGAAGCCCTTTACTCGGCTGCCGAACTCTCTTGCATACCGTTGCAGTAGGTATTTTGCGATGAGTACTACATCTTCCTCTCTGTCGCGTAGAGGTGGTAGCAAGAGGTTTACGACGTTGAGGCGGTAAAACAAATCCTCGCGGAATCTGCCCTCTTTGACTTCAAGTGCTAAGTTACGATTTGTCGCCGCAAGGATTCGGATATTGACTTGTCGTGTCTTGGTTTCACCGACTCTGGTGATCTGTTTCTCCTGTATGGCTCTGAGCAATTTGACTTGGAGCGTTGACGGCATCTCGCCTAGTTCGTCAAGGAACAACGTCCCACCATCGGCAGCTTCAAATTTGCCAATCGCGTTCGAGATCGCGCCGGTAAACGCGCCTCTTACATGGCCGAAGAGTTCCGACTCGAGTAGGTTCTCGGGGATTGCTCCGCAGTTTATCGTAATGAATGGGCCTTTGCTGCGATACGATCGTTTATGTATTTCCTTGGCTATCAGCTCCTTCCCCGTTCCGGTTTCGCCGGAGATCAGTACGCTGATGTCGGTCGTAGCGAGCTTATCAATCTTATTGTAGATATCCCGCATGGACGTACAGGCTCCGATGATCTCGCCATATCTGAGATCATCGAGGTCCTTTTGGAGGCGCTCGTTGTGCATCTTCAGCTCGTTGACGAGTAATGCATTTGCAACAATCAGCGATGCTTGGGACGAAAATACTCGTAACGTGTCGAGCTGATACGGGCGGAACAGGTTTACGATGTTGTCGTTTCCGACGTAGATGAGCCCCAGCAAATTACCTCGTGTCAGCATGGGGACGGCCATCACGGAGCAGAGGCGGAGGTTGATAATGGAGGTCGAACCTGAGAATTCTCGGTCGTGCAGTGCATCGGACACGATAATAGCTCGCCGTGTGGATAGCACCTTCTGAACAATAGAATCGCTGAAGGCTACAGCACTATCATCGAGTGCCTCTCGCGCGATGTTTCGCGCGACTCGTACCACGGGGGTGTCACCATCCATCAGAATGAGAAACCCTTTATCGGCTCTCGAGAGCTCGATAATGTCATCCATGAGCTGCTCTAGCAGTGCTGCAATGTCGTTGATCCCATGCAGCTTGTGGCTGAAGGTTTCAAGTTTCTCCATTGCTTCCAGCGCTTGGTTCGCCGCAGTCGTACTATCGGGCACTTCTTCTTCGCTGACTTCATCAAAAAGCGAGAATGTTAGGTTAGCTGGTCCCAATCGCAGGCTGTCGGAATCACTCAGCTTATGTGATTTACGCCGACGGCCGTTGACGAGTACTTCACATGCCTTACCGGCCTCGGAGAGCACAAAATGCTTACCGTCATACAGTAGGTGCGCGTGGCATTGCTCTACGCCGGGCATTTTGATGACGACATCGTTGTCGGGGCCACTACCCACTGTTGTAATTTTTTTAAACAGGGGGAAAATCTGTCGGCGCCCGCCTTTCGCGGGTGTAAGGATGAGCTGAGGCATCAGGACTGTCGGTACTCCTCCACGTATTCTAAGCAAGCGTAGCGGAACTAGGGCGTATGGCTAGCGCTGTCATTCAATTAGTTTCTCAAACGACGAATCTCGGTTGGTCAGCGACTGCCACCGGCCGCTGGTGCGGGCTTAGCTCGCTGCGGTTGTGGGGTCCGGAGGTCGGCCGCTTCTTGCGTTTGGATCGTTCGTTCGATTTTAACGATGCGCTCAGGCTGGTGCCGCACGTTCGCGTCGATGATGCCCCACACAGTGAGTACAGTCCAAGTGGCGAGGCTGCCAACGACCGTGCCCAGCAGGATATCGTAGTTTTGTTCCGTTAGTTTTCCGTTATAGCTCATTGTCCACATCGTGATGCCACTAGCGATGTGTGTGAGTGCGGCAGCCCCTTGAGAGGTCGCAAAAAATGTTCCCCAACCTTCGGCTCCCTGATCAAATTGTGCAAGGCCGAAGGGCATGAGAGTCATAGCCCGACTGTTGACTTGCTTGTACTCCGTAATACGAAGAATCGTGGGAGGTTGTGCAGGATTGGGATCGATATCCTGAACTTCTTGAATTATCCCTTGCCGGAGAAGTTGTTGTCGTATCGTTTGAAACGTCGCGCGCATAGGCTTCGGGTATACAAGCTTGTCTAATTCGAATGCCGGTCGTTTGATAAGCAGTGATGTCCAGTGCAGTCGCGCTGCGCCAAATTCGTCTAAATACCAATGTGCAGCACCGAGGAGTTCGTATGCATGGTGCTCATCTTCAACTCCATCGAAAGGGATAGCTCGATCTTCAACAAGCGGTGTAAGAAGCTTTATCGCCTGACGGAATTGTAGCTGTTGCAGTGCTGACTCTGCCTGGTCCAAAATAAGACGAGCACTAGGTGTTTTGTTCGGCTCTAGTGTGCGCGTGCGGGCATTCGGCGAAGACTGTGCCCTGGCGCCGGACGACGCCAGCAGCAACAAGACCAATCCAACTGATGCACCACGGCTCATACCTTAAAGTATTTGTCACGCGCCAGTGTGGGTCAAGGATCGTTACGAGATTCTCGATGGTTACGGCACACCTTCGCCCTCTAATTGTACGGTGATCACAGATTTCTGACCAGCACGCAGCCGAGCACGCACGCTACGTGACTTATATCCAGGTTTGGACACGCGTACGACCGCAGAGCTCGTAGGTTGATGCATACGGATATTAATCGGGGCGTTTGCAACACCCGATTTTCCTCCTGCCTGTACCACGGCTGATGCGGGTGCTCGCACTGTCAGTGAAGCATCACGGTACGTTGGCGCGAGCATAATTGGACGTCCGAGAGCTTTGTCTCGTACCCGAAACGTTACAGTGCGTTTTCGACAGCATTCTGTGTCATCAAAGGGGACGACCGTCGCGCTGTAGTTACCAGGTTTCTTCGAAAGAGTTGGAGTAAACCCATTCTTGTATGTCTTTCCATCAAAGAGGATGTATCCCGTGACTGCACGGAGCTGGAAAGGGATGACTCCGTTGGATGGCTGGCGTGGAGCAGGGGCGGCAGGCAGGTTGATTCCGCGCTTTCTATCAAAGCGGGATACTATCTTTACTTTTCGGTTGCGTTCGAACGCGGTTTCTAGCGGACGGCGCCCTTGCAAGGCGGTTGCCATGCGAGGGCGGGCGGCGACCGCAGGTGCTCGTCGACGAGCGTAGCGAACCGAAGTCATGGGTTCCTGGTTACGTCGTAATTCCAAGAAAGGAGGGGGGGCTAGGCCTCGTTTAGCATCAGACGTGTTGCTGTCGCTGCGGCTGGTGAGGGTAGTGTCGTCCAGTGCGGAGAGCGATGTCCTGGGGGCGGGGCCAATCGGCGATGGTGCCATAGCCAAGTAGGATGCCGTTCCAACAGCAACCAAGGCTGCAGAAATCGCCAGAGCAAGTCGCTTCAGTGACGCATTGCGGGAAGCCTGGCTCGATAGGCGCCGAACTTGGGCTAGTGCATCTTCTTGGTCGCCTTGTAGTGCTAGGACTTGGTTATAGTATTCGAGGGCAAGCGCTTTTTTCCCTTCTGAAGCTGCGGTCTTTGCGAGGTCAATGAGACGCTCAACCACCCGGCGGGTGAGATGTGCTTCGGCGATTGCGGGAGATTCAAAGTAGTCCTGCAACTCTATCGTCGGTTCGTCCAGGTGCAAGTCTCGGAGATATGCACCGAGGTCGTCTCTGAGGTCGAGCACCGTGGCGTAGCGGTCATTTGGTTCTCGTTGAAGGCACTTCGCGATGATTCGATAGAGGCGCCGGCTGACTGCCGGATTGGACATGCGAGGATCTTCGTATTGCGCCTCTAAAATTTGACGGAGCAATGCGTGTGGTGAAGGAGAATCGAATGGAAGTCGACCGGCGCACAGGAAGTACAGCAGGGTTCCGAGGCTGAATACATCGGCTCGGAAGTCCAGCGTTTTTCCTTCCACATGCTCAGGAGACATGTGGGCAGGAGAGCCCACCAGAGCACCGGTAACTGTCATATTTTGCATTTCTACGATCTGGGCTATTCCGAAGTCCATCAGCTTCAGAGCCCCGTCGTCGCGGATCATGATGTTTTCCGGTTTGATGTCCCGATGAATAATGCCTTCGTCGTGCGCGTGAGCAAGAGCCAATGCGAGCTCGTGCACGACCATGGCTCCTACTTCCGGGAGTGATGGCGTGTTGCGGTCGGTAAAATCCTTTAGCGTCTCGCCTCGAATATATTCCGTAACGATGTAGGCCTTATCGCTATCGAGACCAGAAAAATCGTAGATCTCCAAGATGTTTGGGTGATGAAGCCTCGCAACCGCTTTCGCTTCTCGTTGTAACCGTACGCGGCTGTCTTCTCGGTTGGATAGGTGAGGGTGAAGTACCTTGATCGCGACCTCGCGCTCCAGTGCGATGTCGAGGCCTTTGTAGACCACGGCCATGCCGCCCTGCCCAATTTCATGCAGTACGCGGTACTTGCCCTGGAGGGTCTCCTGCAACGTGCGCAATCTCCCAAACATCATCAGCACAGGTGTTCGTGTACCGAAACGCTGTGCAAGCGGCCTTCCCTGAGCCGCTAACTAGCCCCAGTCTACCCTACGTGGGCAGCGAGTGCTGCAACTTCTCTTACACTGTGGAATTGCCGCTCATGTCTGGTGATGCAACGACTTGAACATCGAGGTGCATCATCATGTGATTTACCGTGAAAATCAGTGGTGCTGGGTGACCTAATCCTTCTTCGGTATTACCGTACGGATATGGACATCTGCTAATTGATCGTCGCTTACCGGGTCAGGACAGTCAGTGAGGAGATCGGTGGCCTTTTGTGTTTTGGGGAAGCTGACCACGTCACGTATTGAGTTTGTTTCTCCCAGAAGCATGGCTATACGGTCCAGACCCAGAGCGATGCCACCGTGTGGCGGTGCGCCGTATCTTAGGGCTTTCAGCAAGAAGCCGAACAGACGCTCTGCTTCTTCACCATCTAGGCCAAGTGTGTTGAATACACGGGCTTGGACCTCTGGATCATGGAGTCGAATCGACCCGCCTCCGATCTCAAATCCGTTGAGTACTAGGTCGTATCGGTAGCACCGTACCTTGCCTGGATCGTTCTCAATTAGGTCTAAGTCTTCATCATATGGACGGGTAAAGGCATGGTGCGCGGCCGCCCAGCCTCCGTCCTCTTCTCGTTCAAAGATAGGAGGCGCAACTACCCAGGATAGGTTCCAGTCCCCACCACTGCCAGTCTCTGGAATGAGGCCCATTTTTTTGGCGATATGTACGCGTAGATTCGCCATGATGACGTGGACCCGCGCCTCAGGTCCCACCTGGAAAAGTATGGTGTCTCCGGGTTGGGCGCCCGTCTGTGCATTGACTGCTTCACGATACGCATCTGTTGCCCATTTTTTGAAGGGCGATTGCGTCCACGTACCATCCGGAGCCACTTTTGCCCGGGCTAACCCTTTTCCGCCGTTTTGCTTCACCACGGTTTCGAATGCATCGACATCTGCTCGCGAGAATCCCGCCGAGGCAGGAATGACCAAGGCCTTGATTATGGCTTCGGGCAGGTCCAGCCTGTATTCACCATTCTTAAACTTCTGAGCGACATCCCCGAAGAACGGAATACCTCCACCCTCGTGTTCCACAGTAATTGCCGTCAAGTCCGTATGTTCTAGGGCAAAGCGGAGGTCAGGTTTGTCGCTGCCGTATTTCTCCATCGCCTCATAGAAATCAAGTCTTGGAAATTTACCGCCCGGGTAGCGCTCTGTTAGGTCGACGCCAAGCCCAGCTTTGAAGATGTTGACCATCAGGCCTTCGATCATTCCGAAAAGATCATCCTGGTTAATAAAGGACATCTCCACGTCGATCTGTGTAAATTCAGGTTGACGGTCGATCCGAAGGTCCTCGTCACGGAAGCACTTCACAATTTGAAAGTAGCGGTCAAAGCCGGACACCATAAGCATCTGCTTATAGAGCTGGGGGCTTTCGGCGAGCGCATAAAACTGTCCGGCGTGAAGTCGCGATGGGACGATGAAGTTGCGTGCTCCGCCAGGGGTATATTTCACGATCATGGGCGTTTCGATTTCGAGAAAGCCATGTTCATCAAAATAGCGACGTGTTGCCTGCGCGACGTTGTGTCGTAGCTTGAAAAGCTTCTGTACTCGAGGACGTCTAAGGTCGAGAAAGCGATACTGAAGTCGTAATTCCTCGTTCGTTCGCGGGTCGTCTTCGATTTCGAATGGCGGAGTGGGCGACTGGTTGAAAATCATCAGCTCGACGCCAGTCACTTCGATATCGCCCGTATCCATTTTGGGATTCCGCATTGTGCCGCGGTCTCGGACCTTTCCTCGCACGCCGATGACCCATTCCTTACGTAGGGTATCTGCCACTTTGTGCGTATCAGCATTAACCTGCGGTTCGAACACCACCTGGGTGATTCCTTCTCTATCCCGTAGGTCGATAAATACGCATCCTCCGAGGTCTCGGTACGTGTGGACCCATCCAAACAACACCACTTCCTGTCCTACATGGTCGAGGCGTAGCTCTCCACACCGGTGTGATCGTTTGAGTTCATCGATGAATCGCGCCATTGTCGGTCTCCAGTTTCGCGGTAGCTGCCTCGGCTTCGTTCAAGCAGCCTCAAAAGAGCTCCGGTTATCCATCCGTGTAGCGCCGTCGTCAAGGGTGCAGAGGAGAATCTGCTTCTGAGAGTCAATAAACTTGGGTTGGGTCCCAAGATACGCGTCTAGATTTCAGTGTGCATTTTGTCGGTGTGCTACGTGAACTGAATGAATGCACGGTATTAAATTTGTGTTCGCCTTGTCCGCTATTGCATGCAGACTGCAAAAAAATCGTGAGATATCGCACGATGGCAACCCGTCTGGTTTTCGAGAAGTGTTGGCTGGTCCGTTGCGCCTAGCCGTAGAGGCTGCTATCCCGGGCGTTGAAATGCGATGGGGCGTATTGCACCCAAACTCAGAACTTTACCATCGGCACGGCGCGTTTGGTTATTCCATGCGTGCTTGGGCACAAAACGAGGAACTACCACACTATGCCTAAGTTAAATTTCCGCAGGACCCATGCACTGCCACTTCCTGATGCATCATCTCGGCTCAAAGGTCTTGTAGAGGAGTTTGTTGATAAATATGGCCACCTTGTGAAGTCGGTAGATTGGTCAAACGATGGCGCGTCAATGAAAGCCAAAGGCAAAGGCTTCAAGGGGGATTTCCGCGTGACCTCCTCCACAGTGGAAATTGATCTAGACCTCGGATTGGTAGCGATACCGTTGAAGGGGCGAATCGAGAAAAATGTCAATGAAAGATTAGATACGGCATTCGAAGGCTAGGACCAGACACGCGGGTCAGGATAGCTTCGGTCCGTTCTTCTTCGCGTCATCATCGGAAGGGTTGGCGATGCAAGCGAATACTCTAGCAAGATGGTCGATTATTCCGATACTGGGCATGATTTCGGCTTGTCAGGGGGAACCCTTCGAGATTCAGCGTTGCCCTGCAGTGAGCTACGGAACAGGCGTACTCTATGCCACGGGAGCTGAGTTGGTACCGAATGCGGGGCCGGTGACCGCCGAGTTTCAGACGTCATCCATAACGAATTCCACGCTATATGGTGCGCATCCTATTGCAATCGCCCCATCTGGTGGCGTAACCCTGACGGTGGCGCTTGATCTTGCCACTGATGGAGTCCCTTCGATTTATTTGTATGGTCCTCGAAACGTTACTGGGACCTACGGAAAGTGTGTTGCGGAGCGATCGGGCCAA
>PKDL01000541.1 GCA_002863065.1 Pseudomonadota bacterium | reverse complement strand
TCATCGTCATCATCGTCGGTTATCGAACGACTACTTAGCTCAACTCGCACCGAAGCGGCATAAGCTGCGCCTACGCAAAAATAGATGGCAACACCACATAGCCACTGCCGACGGTAGTTGTTCATACGTCTCACCTACCAGTCTTTTTCGGGAGCGCGAAGATGTTGAGCCTCAAGCGCAGCTTTTTCAGCTTCCAAATTGCGCTGTTCCTGATCGTCGTTCCGCTCCATCTCTTTTTCAAAAGTGGCTCGGTCCATCTTTTGCTCCTCGGTTTGCGAGGGATCTTGCTGTTGGTTCTGATCCTGCTGATCCTGCTGGTCCTGCTGTTCCTGCTGTTCCTGCTGGTTCTGCTGGTTCTGCTGGTCCTCCCCAGATGGCGGTAGCTGCTGGAGAGACAGAATGTAGAAGCCTTGCGTCGTATCTGTCGCCCCTCGAATGCGCAGTAAGTAATCCGTCGGATCCGGAATACGGGCATCTGGTGGGGGAACAACGACTCCTTCGCCGTTTTTCTCACTACTACTCTTGTCCGACTCCATCGCCACGGTCTCGCCGTCTGCCTCATATTCGGCCAGCTGCAAGTCGCTCTTGTCGTGTACGAAGGAGATCCCGGCCACCATGAGCGGAGTTTCAGGTGTCACGGGAATCCTAAACCAGTCGATATCTTGCGGACAAATTCGGTTCAATCGCCTAGTCGGCTTCGGCTGCTCTTCGCCTTGCGGAGGCGGTGGAAGTTCTAATGTAACAGCATCATCGGGGACATTATTTGTCTCATCAGTATCGTTACCCTCTGGGCAAGGAGGGAGAACCTGTACTTTCAGGTCGTAGGTACCATCTCCCTCCCCTTCCACCTTGATAAAATACATTCCCTGGGACAATTCGGGACCCAGTGCCATCAATCCATCGTCCAGTGGAATTCCGGTTCCTAAGACTCGACCATCCGACGCCAAAATGGAGAGACTCGCCCCCCCATAAATGAATTTTCCGCTCAAGTGTGCGACCACAGACTCTTCGTCCTGCACGTCCACAGCGTAAATATCGGGGTCACCCGGACACAGCTGACCGTCCAAATCGCCAGGTGAGGAGTCAGTGGCAGTGGCTAGCGTATCATTATCCTCTGCGGCATCTTCCCGTTCTGCGCACGGGGGAATGCGCTCAAGGGTCATTTGGTACACGGCTTCTGCGGTTTCGTCTCCAGAGAGGTAGATATAGACTTTACCCTTTGGGCGACTGTAAGCCACCGCACCTAAGGCTCCTTTTTCCCCTTGCGTGCCACTTGCTATGACTTCACCCGTTGCATCATGCAGTGTTAGTTCAACGGTACCCGACGTCGCTTCCAGTTGAACCCCAACTCGTAAGGACTCCGACTCCTCCAAATCAACGACATACCAATCATGTCCATCAGCGCACATTCTCCCGACCACAGTTCCTGGTGGTAGTTGCCCTTCCTGCTGTGGCGCTTGTCCGGCCTGACCCATCGGTGCTGCTTCAGCAACGGTCGCGGCAGAAAGCGTATCATTCGGCTCGTTCGGGTCTTCAGTGCGGAGGCAGGCTGGACGAATTGAAACTTCTAGGTCGTACCCAAAATCATCACCAGCTGGATTGGCAGCATGAAGTCTATAGGACCCACCAGAAGCACTTTCAGTATACTTTAGCTCACTCCCAGTGTCAGACTCGTCAGGTGCTAGACGTTGCGTACCATCCTCTGACCATAGAACGATGGCGGCCTCGCTATGCTCAGGTCCAGCAGTTCGTTTGACGCTAGCGGACAGGCGGTCACCGGGTTCTAGTTGAACTGAATACCAATCTGAGTCATCGGGACAGAGCCAGCTGTCTTTCACGATTCGCTTTTCACCTGGCGTCGCGCCTTTCTCCTGGGAAGGAGTCAACTCCAGATTCGTAGACTGCTGTGCAGAATCATTCGGCTCGGACGTGTCATTGCGTAGTCGGCAGGGCGGATCAACGTAAAATAGAGCGATCTCAAGCAACTCCAGAGCTTCCGGGTGCTTTGGCTCCAACAGCAGAGCATTCTCATACGCCTCGACCGCCTGCTTCCAGATATCGAGCGCTCCTTCTGACTCCCCAGCGGCAGTCACCTTTGTTGCGTGCGCCGCGTGAACTTTTCCCACGTGTACATAACATTCAGCCTTCATGACTCGATCTTTCGCGCCTCGGGCCTCATCGAATGCACCCACTGCCTCTTCCCAGCGCTCGAGGTGATATAAGGCCAAGCCTCGGTTGAATGCGATGCGTGGATTCTTAGATTGCAGTGCATCGTATGCGGCCAGTGCTCCCGCGTAATCACCAGAGGCTAACAATGCGTTAGCGCTATCAACATCACTCACGCTCGTAATGAAAGCATCTTCCCCGCATGCAACCGCCGTCAGAATGACCATCCATGTAACCCATGGACTCAGAATGCGTTGGTTCATGCCACTACCTCACTACGGCGTCTCCATCGTCGATCACTCAGTAACGCTTCGATTAATAAAAAAAGCAGAGCTGGAATCAGTAACAGCTGAAATCTATCTTCCTTCAGGTTGTCATAATGATGTTCGTACTCACGCTTCTCCAAGGCATCGAGCGCTTGCATGAGGGACCCCGCTACATCATCCCGCCCATACACTACGGAGAGTCCTCCCGTAGAACCTGACACCGTATCGAGCAGGGCGACATTCAGATCACTGAAAATAGGCTTATTCTCTTGGTCTGCAGCCCATCCGACCTGTTCGCCTTCGTCGGTGACTTGAGGTATCCGCGCGGAGGAGTTCTGACTACCAATCCCCACGGTATAAATACGGATATTATTTTGCGCCGCCTTCTCTGCAGCACGCACGGCTTCTTCATCGTGGTTGTCACCGTCAGTCACCAGAATGATCGCCTTAAAGTGCGAAGAATCTGGCTGAGCTAGCCCTTCGAATGCGGGGTCATCTTCGTCCTCAGATTCAGCGGAAAAGAGTGATATGGCGTGGTCTAAAGCCAGCCCGATACGGGTTCCCCCTAGCGGCATGTCTTCGACTTTCAGCGCATCTAGGTATTCACGGACAGCGTCCAAATCGGTGGTCAACGCTGTCTGTGTAAATGCAGTGCCAGCAAAGGGCACCAGTGCGGCACGTCCTCCGCTGAGATTGTCCAAAATATCATGCAACTCAACGATTGCTGCTTTCAGTCTATTTGGCGCCACATCGCGCACTAGCATTGATTTCGACAGGTCTAGTACAATCGCAACATCGATACCCCGGTTACGAATCTCAGCCTCTCTCGTTCCATATTGAGGCCTCAGTAATGACACTCCCACCAAAGTAATTGCGAATACAGTCAAAACCCACTTGAGCCACTGCATCGATAACGACGTGTTCGCTGTCATCTGGCGAATAAGAGGCAAGTCACCCAGCCGCTGCATGACCTGGCCGCGCCAGTAGAATCGGTAGAGCGACACGCCTACTAATCCCGCGATAACCGCAAACACCCAGGCATGCTCTGAAGCCGCCCAACCTAGTTCCTGTCCCGTCATGGAAACTTCCGTAACAGCGTCGTCCGCAATAACAGCTCCAATACAAGCAGCGCGAAAGCAAGCCAGGCCACTCCCATGAACCGTTCTTCCGGAAAGTTAGTAATTGTGCGTTTGAAAACCGTCTTTTCCAGCTTTTCAAATTGCTCTCGAAAGGCCTCTTCGTCGTATGACTGAAAGGCAGTACCACCGGTCTGACTCGCAATCGACTGAAGTAACTTTGGGTTGGTCTTAAATTGCCCCCTAGGTACTCGGTCGTAGGCAAGGAGGCCATTCCTGTCGCGTACATAATCCAGGGTAAATCGATTAACTGATGGCAGGCTAGCAGCCTGCTCATCACCCACTAGGAAGGTGTACACAGGCATTGGACGGCGTGCTTCTTTCGTCGCAGGGTCGAGCTGCCCGGCCCACTCAGACATGTACTGTGAGACTTGTAGCGGCGGAAACTTTGAGCCTACGTCATCGCCGTCGGTAATGAGGATCATGCTGCGGTCGCTACTCTTTGAGTCGCGCAACCGCAAAAACCCGCGTCGGAGCGCATCCCCAAGTGCGGTCCCGGAACCGGAGATAGTGCAACGGTTTAGGCACACATCTTCCTCGGTACGGCGACGCCCATCATCGAGTTCCAAATCGCGTATAGTTCGAATCAGGCGTCGATAGTCATTAGTCAGCGGGGACTTTAGATATGCTCCGCGACCAAACACGATCAATCCAACCCTATCACCACCTTCCGCGCGCTTTTTGATGAACTCGATCAGCAATTCTCTCGCCACGTCGAAACGATTCTTCGGGTTTTCGCCAGTACTCGTTTGGTATGCGGCTATTTCTGACTGTGATTGGTCCACTGCATTCATGGAGCCCGACATATCTAGAGCAATCATGACATCGACACCTTCAGTCGATATGACGCGCAGATTCGGTTTCTGTGGCCGGCTGATAGCCACCACTAAGCAGATCAAAGCGAGGGTTCTTAGAACGCCTGGAAGCCACCAGATTCTTGAGACTAAGCCGGGTTTGAGCTTGCGCAGGGCAAGTGTATTGCCAAATAGGAGGGTGCCGACTCGCGACCGTTGAAGCCAGAATTGTCCCCAAATCGATAGTGGTAGGACAAGCAACAAGTACCATGCCCAGGAGGAATGCGTATCCCAGCCAAACACGTTCAGCCTCCCACCAAAACAAAGGGTACAACATACCCAATCAGTAAAAGTGTGACTAACAGAGCCAAGGCGCCCAATAAGTAGGGCGCCTCAGATGATTCTGGCTTGCGGTCAAGCACCCGACTGCCAGCCCAGCGGTCACCGACACGTCTACCGTCGGCAGCGTAGATCATGACGACCAGTTCCATCGTGTGCCCGACAACAGGAAGCAATAGCGTCAGGTTTCGCCCCAAACGAGCGGTAGCGGGTAACAACTCAGACTGCGTGCTTTGCGGTGGCGTAAGTGCAAGACCAGAAAGCATCTTGCCAGGGCTACCGTTACCAGCAATATCTCTAAACAGCAGAAATAACAGAAAGAGTGCCCCGTTTATCCAATGCAACCATCCCAGATCAAACGTTGAAGCCGCGATGACCAGACCACTGGAGACCACGGAATAGAATACAAGGTCGAGCAAAATGGCATATATCCGCTTGAAGGGATGAGCCGGCTTTTCAAGACGACGTCGCATTTCCTCTCGAGCGCGAAGAGAATCTAGCTCCTCATCGGATCGGCGCGTCTTCTGAATCATAGTGGTCGTCGTCTCAGTAGCTTTTGAGCAATCACTATCGGTCGGCGATTGCCCTGCAAACTTTATGAGGTCAGTCGAACCGAGAAACCCTTCAAGCTCATACACCGAGAGCCCAGCTGGAGCTAACGCCCGCATATCAGCGAGTAATTCACTCGATGTCTGCTCCAATGTATTCATCGCATAGCGTAGTCCCAGATATTCCCGCAGGATCTCACTAACCCGAAACACGTACGCCTTACGCTCGCCTTTCGCGACCAATTGTTCGCTGATCAAAGCGGCTAGGCGCGCTTCAGCGACCTCATGCGCTGGTCTGGGGGGTGGCGGTGGTGGACCGCGTTTTGGCAGCCGTGCGATATAGCGAACAGCTACTGTTGTAACCAAAGCCGTGACCACGACAACACCCAACAGGACAAGCGCTACAATGAGGAGCCAGTTGGTATCAAAAAGCTGAAATGGGGTCCCAACAGTAGGAGTGGTCGACTTCAGTGATTCAGAATCAATCGATGCTTCCACTGTCACTGCCACAGGCTTAGTGGATACTGAACTCAGCTGACCAGAGGCCAATTCGTAGTCGATTTCAAATGGTGGTAGCCGCCTCCGCCCAAGCCGCATGGGTACAACGGTGAACGTCCAGGTCTCTGTCACCGAATCCCCAACACCCTCCGTAGTTGGTGCGCGCGCAGGCGCTATCACTCGGAATGGCTCGACTGGTGGCTGCGCGGGAAACAAAATGCGAACGGCAGTCGGATGAATCACTGTAACCTTTAGCTGTATCTCTTGCCCGAGCCGCACAGACTCGGGTTCGGCCGTAATCTCTACAGATAGCTCCAGCGGTATACGCTCAATATCTGCACTGTTCGGTGCTGTACCAGGGCCATTTGCTCCACCGGCCGCGGGCGGAACAGGGTCCTCAGGCGACGTATCCTGTGCTTGCGCAGCAGCGTGACTGAGAAGCACACTCATGGCTATGAGTAGAAGCCTGCGAGAATACATCATCAGTGCCTCCTCGCCCGTAGTCTAAAGTACTTCATCAATGCGGTGGTATACGGCTCACCAGTCTGTAAATTGATAAAGTCGAGATTCATACGACGAAAGGCTCGTTCTCGCTCTTCGCGTCGTTTTTTTGTTTGGTCACGGAATCTGCTGAGAAAGCCTCTATTCGTGTTGCGCCAGATGACCTCGCCTGTTTTCGGATCTTCAAATGCGACTAATCCGGCTGATGCAAGCTCGCTCTCAAGAGGGTCCGTAACCACCACCGGAATAATATCGTGCCGACGGCGTGCTACTCGCAATGAGGCCTCATATCCGTCAGCGTAAAAATCGCTCAGCAAGAAACCGACGGACTTTCGCCGGGTTACCCGACCCATAAATTCTACGCCCGCTTCGATACGCTTACCGGAGCTCATGGGGTCGTAGGTGAGGATATCTCGTATGACGCGGAGCACGTGGCTTTTGCCTTTTTTAGGCGGCACGAAGTGTTCAACCGTATCTGTGAACAGGACCAAGCCAACTCGGTCATTATTTTTGATGGCGGAGAATGCCAATAGTGCGCCGACTTCCGCCGCTACATCTGCCTTCACCTGTGAGCGCGAGCCAAACTTTCCATCACCGCTCACGTCCACCATGAGCATCACGGTCATCTCGCGTTCTTCTACATAGGTTTTGATATACGCTTCATTCGCTCGGGCGGAGACGTTCCAGTCGATATTACGTACGTCGTCTCCGGGCTGATATAACCGTACATCATCAAAATCCATACCCTGCCCCTTGAAAACAGAGTGATACGAACCAGCCAGCTGCTCATTCACCAATCGGTTCGTAACGATTTCGATCTTGCGAATGCGTTTCAGGATTTCTTTAGTATCTCGTTCGGTCATCGAATGTTGTTATACCCTCGATACATGAACCAACCCGTGCCATGGGCTACGCTAAGCAACCGGTGCCTGCTCATCATGGCGAAGTATCCAGCCCCAGACGTTAGGGAATATCAACCGCGTCAAAGATCTGCTGTACCAGCTGCTCACTAGTGAGCTCTTCGGCTTCGGCTTCGTAGGTCAAAAGTACGCGATGGCGTAATACATCCATACCGACTGCCTTGATATCCTCAGGAATCACATAGCCGCGGTGCTGCATAAAGGCGTGTGCGCGTGCGGCCATATTCAATGCGATCGACGCACGCGGAGATGCTCCAAAGCCGATAAGATCGCTCAACCGACCAAGACCAAACGATTGAGGGTCGCGAGTAGCAAAGACCAAATTGACGATATACTGCTTGAGCTTCTCATCAATATAGACCTTCCGCACAACGTCTCGCGCAGCGGTAATCCGGGTCGGGTCGACAACCGCCGTCGGTACTTGCTTTTGCCCCTCCGTCTGTCGGTTCATGATTTCAAGCTCTTCGTCACGCGTAGGATATCCAACTTTTACCTTAAACATGAAACGGTCCACTTGCGCTTCCGGCAACTGGTAGGTCCCTTCCTGCTCAATGGGGTTTTGCGTTGCCATGCAGATAAAAGGGTCCGGCAGTTGGTATGTGTCCGGACCAATCGTAACCTGACGCTCTTGCATCGCCTCTAGCAGTGCGGATTGTACTTTTGCGGGCGCACGATTGATTTCATCAGCCAAGATTAGATGCGCAAAGATTGGGCCCTTCTTTACCGAGAATTCAGCCGTCTTTGCATTGTAAATCATGGTCCCGAGTATATCGGCAGGTAACAAGTCAGGAGTGAACTGTATCCGGTGAAAGTCGGCATCGATGGTTTGGGCCAGGCTATTGACAGTCAGTGTCTTAGCGAGACCAGGTACACCCTCCAATAGGATATGGCCGCCGGTGAGCATTCCCATCAGCATTCGCTCCACCATCAAGCGCTGACCTACGATGACCCGGGAGACCTCTCGGATAACATCATCGATAAAGGCACTATGCTGTCGTACTTCGTCGTTTATCGCGGAAATCCCCTGTTCCATGTCTTCTCCTCACGTAGGTCACAGGTCACTTTGACACCGTTTTCTCGCGTATTTCCGCCCCACCACAAGTCAGCGGGCGCAACTCAAACGTTCAGACCGTAATCAATAAAACGCAATGATTACAGACCATGTTCGTGCGAGGGCGCACGATTTAGCATGGTTCTCGGTCCCTTTCAACCCGCAGACGACCAACACTATTTCCACAAAATTCTGAGGAGATAACCCCGACTCTTCGGATTTACTCTGCGCGCCCTGCAAAGACCTTGGAGATCGGTTCTAGCCTTTACGGTCGTGGCAATTCTGTGGGCTTGTGCAACGATTCGCTGCAGTATGCGTGACAGTTCCCCTGAAGTGCGGTTATTTCCCGTGGTATGGCGAGAATGCACTTGCGATTTCTATGCTCAGCAAACCTACTATTGGTAGCATTATGGTTTCTAAATGCGTGCGAGCCACTACGACCCGAGGCGCACGTTAGACCAGCTGCCTCGGTCGACGGAGGCCTGCAAAAAGCGCGGGAACTGATCCAGCAGCATGGCTCAGTTCAAGTGATCTCCGAGCAGCTACGAACGGTAATAGAATCCTCGGATGAACCCGAGGACGCGGAAGCAGCAGCGAGGCTTCTGCTACGTACGCATCTGGAATGGTACCAACTGGCGCATATATCCCATGACCTACTACGTACCCTGCCTGGCCATAACAGAGTGTACAATACGCTGCGCGACGAATTATATCTCGCCAATGGTGACGAGCCACCCGCGAAAAGCAGATCACGAAAACGTCCACCAGGCCCCGCTCCGAAAGAGCTACACTTCATAGCAGACTTGGTCGGTCCTGGTCCCGGTGGGGTGCGCGGTATAACGGTCA
The DNA here is from genome assembly GCA_002863065.1 of Pseudomonadota bacterium. Taxonomy (GTDB): domain Bacteria; phylum Myxococcota_A; class UBA9042. The sequence continues at coordinate 2,672 of PKDL01000541.1, read as the reverse complement.
AACGACTTCTCAATGCACGTATTTCTTTATTGGAAGCATCTTCGGATCCTGTCTCTCGCGCACTTGCAACCACTGGACGACTCTTCCTGAACCTTGAAGCTGGCTGGCGATATTCAACCGATTTCCGAGTCGCCCCCCAACGAATACGCGACATACAATCACTCGCGACCCGATCGCAGGTTCATGGACTAGCAGATAACGCATGGCTAATGCTTCAACTGGCCATCGACTATCACTCCAACAACCGAAAATCCCGAATGCAAAGCTCGCAGAAGCGATCAGCGTACTACTCGATGAACCCATCGACCTAGATGCGGCTCCTGTGCAGTGGCTATTATCATTGGGAAGCGGCTCGGGTACCACCCGGATAGAGCAAATCCACGCCAGCTGGGTGACCGTCAATAAACGGGTTAATGAAGCACTCTTACGGTTGTCTGCAGGGCCCACATCTGACGCTCGACGCACCTACGAACTACTCTCACGCCATCTCGAATTAGCTCCCCCGAAAGGCAAAGCGACACCAGCGGTTTTGCATGCATTCTGTGAACCAGTGAGAGACTTCGTGGTCACGCATTGGCTCGAAGGAAAAAAACTATCTTCTCCACGTTCGGGACGCGCTCTGAGACGGATAGAAACTGCACTGCGTGGCGAATGGGCCACGCAGCCCGCTAGGCGACCAGCGATCTTAGTGATGGCAGTACTGCTAGTGCAGCATGCACTCGACATGAAGTTCTCCAATCAAGTGCGTGGACGCGCCCTGCAGCTGCTGGACCGAGGAGCCTATCTGAGGCGCAGCCTTATCTTGCCAGGAGGCAGGGTCTCAAGGTCGTTTCCGAGCAATGTTCAACGATGCCTCGAAAGAGATACAATAAATTGTCTCAGCCAGCTGGTTGATACGCTTCAAAGGATGGCCATTAAGAAACAAAGCCGACCAAGTAAAGCGCTCCCTAGGCCAGCAAAGAAACGGAAGAAACAGAAGTCACCGCGCCCCTCCCGGACACCGCCCGGACGCAAGACCTAAAATCAGCTTCCTAAACGAATCAGACGTCTGCTTGAACCATGCGGTACAGCTGCAAACTATCTGGATATGCGATCTTCACCCCCCGAAACCCACAACGCAGTAGTGCATCGCGACATTCGGTTGCATCGTGGTAGTGGAGTGCATTCGCGCCTCGGGCTGCCAACATCAACCCGCCTCTGAATAGTGGGACTGCTGGCAAGCGTGTGCACTCCTCGCCCACGACGCCACTCAGATAACGTCCAGACGGGAAGGATTTCAAAAATGCAGACAGCCTATGCCAAAGCACTTCTATCGTTGCGGTTGGAAAGTAGTTTACTAGCCCTTCAGTGATCATCAGAACTGGTATGTTCTTGTGTAATTTGGAACCCAAATGATTCAGCGAATACATTCCCGAGGTAGCAAAAACATCGATAGGAGCTGTCTGCAGACGGTCAGAGGTTAACCCAGCTCGATACAGCTTGTTCTTTTTGAGCCGCACCATATCCGGGAGATCAGTTTCCCACCAGCTGGCCAAGGGATATGACTGCATTAGACGCGTTCCCCGCGGGGTTAGCCCAGCAGCCAGTTCCACCACTTGACCATTTGGATACTCGGACAAGAAATCTACCACACGAGCGTCTATCCAGGTATGGCGCGCTAATAACAAGGCCTCAAGACCTGTCCGGAATATCACATTGTGCATGCGATCAAATCCAGACATGGAGCGATAGGCAAAAAGGCCTCGCAGTGTCGTAAGGCCACGGTAGCTAAGACCATTCCGATACCAGACATAACCAGTATAGTGCGCGGTAGGACTAATTCGTGCATATCCGGGACGCATCGAACTCTCACTCCGATTGGGGTTAGTCGTATGTATGCACCTTTGTATCGCCAACGGACTAAGGAGATACAAATATGCAGATACGGGCAACACAATACCTCACTAGCAAAGTGCACCGCATTGCGGATGCAGCCCTAGGGGAACACGCATCGCTGTACTTCCTCATTGTACCTCTGAACTACTGTGCTAAAGGTCAGACATAAAAATCTCATGCTGACAGGCGAAGACTTGCCCAAATTTTGTTTCGGGCTACATTCGGCCAACGACAAACACCACCTGGAGATGAACCAATGAAGGGAGCGTACGACAATATCCTTGCGGCAGTGGGTAAAACCCCCATCGTCAGATTGAATGCCGTCGGCTCGCACGTAAGCAGTACGCTCCACGTGAAGTGTGAATTTATGAATCCAGGTGGGTCAGTCAAGGACCGACCAGCGTTACAAATTATTGAAGATTACGAAGCCGAGGGGCGACTCACGCCCGGTGGAACAATTGTCGAAGCAACAAGCGGAAATACCGGTATGGGGCTCGCAATGGCTGCAGCGGTCAAAGGATACAAGTGCATCTTTGTCATGCCTGATAAGATGTCGCAGGAAAAAATTCTAGCTCTGCGCGCATTCGGCGCAAAAGTCATGGTGACACCCACGAACGTGGAACCGGATGACCCCAGAAGCTACTACTGCGTAGCGCGACGAATGGTAGAAGAAACGCCCAATGCGGTGTTGGCAAACCAATACCATAATCCGTCGAACCCAAAATCTCATGTACTGACCACCGGACCCGAAATCTGGGAACAAACCGGAGGTGAGATTGATGCGATGGTTATTTCCA
>PKDL01000288.1 GCA_002863065.1 Pseudomonadota bacterium | reverse complement strand
CGTGAAATAGGAAATATACCGCGTGGTCTTTCGTAGGGTTGAAGTTCTGCGGAGCCACCAAGGCAATATCCCGCTGTGACTGCACGCCATCACTATCATAGGTCACCGTCACGGTCGTGACTCCGGCGACAAAATCTAGTGGAGTATCTATACTCGCGATTGGGCATGGCGTAGTTCTATTACCGGGCTCTGGGCTATCTCTCCCATCCACCGTATCCGCGGCGTCGGTTTCATCTCTGGAGTCTGCTATATCAGTCCCATCTGCGCCATCGAGTGCATCAGCAGTATCCACGGAGTCTGTTGCATTCAATCCGTCCACCGCATCGGATGTATCTGCCCCATCTATGCTGAGATCTGAACCCGTTTGTTCGGCAGTACCAATGTCATCCGATTCGATGTTCCCGTCCCCAGCACTGGCGTGATCAGTCCCGTCCACTGCGTCAGTTGCCATATCGATAATGTCGGTTGAACCAGATGTATCAGCGGTACTCCTCTCTACAGAGTCGGCATCGCTGCAGCCAAAGCCCACGCTAAGTACCGCGAAAAAGCTGGCTAATACTCGAACCATTACCCCTCCACACACCTCGCCCGAAGAAGGCATAAGCATAGTGGGGTACCGGTTCGAGTAGCAAATCAGTACGGCAGCAGGATCGTATTAGGACGCCACTGCTCCCGGCCTATCACCCTTAGACCAGATCGCATACGACCATGGCGCAAAAGTAGACTGTTCGTGGGTTCCATCCCACATGACTGAACCGGCCGACAGTAGAATGATGGAGTCTACCCACTGTGTTGGAAGGACATAGGCGAGCGCCTCTGCGCTGAGATTGAATACGCAGAGGATACTTGACGCACTAGAACCGCGTTCAAACACCAGAAGTCCATCGGGTCCATCAAGCAGATGCATCCCTTCACTTGTAAACGCTTCGCATTCTCGGCGCACATGCAGAAAGTGCCGTACATGCGCCAAGGGAGAATCAGGGTCGTCACATTGCGCAGTAACAGATGTTGCCACATGCTCCGCCGGTATCGGTAACCATGGCACCACTGCCTCATCAGTAAACCCAGCTTCGGCATCAGTATTCCACGGCATTGGCGTACGGCACCCATCTCGACCCTTGAACTCCGGCCAAAAATGTTTTCCGTACGGATCCTGTAGGCGTTCATACGGTATATCCGCTTCCGTAAGTCCGAGTTCTTCACCTTGATATACACAGGGTGTACCGCGGAGACTCAAAAGTAGCGCAGTGCTCAGCTTCGCGATTTGTACTCGCGTAGACGACGCACCTAAAAAGCGACTAGCTGAACGCATCACATCGTGATTAGAAAAAGCGAGGCAGCGCCACAGGTCCCCACCGACCGTCACATCGTTGATTATAAAATCCCGAAAATGCGCTGCGGTGAAAACGTCCGATAAGAGATCAAAAGTATAGGACAAATGCAGCCGCCCTGGCGCTTGATACGACTTCATTATCTTGACCGCTTTTTCTGCCCCTTCACCCACTTCACCCAGCGCCATTTTATGGCCGTATCGATCTAAAACGTCCCGGAAGCGTTCCAAAAATAGCGGTACTTCTGGACGATTCTTGTCATAAACGTGCTCATAATGGCCATACGGGTTGTCCGCAGTCACGGACTCTGTATCCACCTTTGAGGCCTTTGGATTGTCACGGAATTGCAGGTCATGGAATAGGAAATTGACCGTGTCTATTCTGAATCCATCGACTCCCCTGTCCAACCAAAACCTCGCGATATCGAGAGCCTCCGTCTGTACCACTTCATGGTGGTAGTTGAGGTCTGGCTGGCTGGATAAGAAGTTATGTAAGTAATACTGGTTTCGTGCAGGTTCAAAGGTCCATGCCGGTCCACCAAAGACTGATAGCCAGTTGTTCGGCGGACCACCATCTGGCGCTGGGTCAGCCCACACAAAACACTCCTCGTAGGCCGCGCCACGAGCCTTCCGCGACGCTGAAAACCATGCATGCTGGTCTGATACATGACTGAGTACGAGGTCTATTAGCACCTTCAGACCGACGTCATGTGCCCGCTCCACCAATGCATCAAAATCATCTAGCGAGCCAAATAAGGGATCTATGGCACGATGATTAGACACATCGTAGCCAAAGTCCTGCATTGGAGACTCGAAAAACGGAGAAATCCAAATGGCCGTGAAGCCAAGGTCAGCAATGTAGGGTAAGCGGTCAAATATACCCCTAAGGTCACCCACCCCATCTCCATTCGAATCTTGGAACGAACGCGGATAGATTTGATAAAGAACTGCGGTCTTCCACCAGTCTCCAACCTTGTCCGTTGCAGGGCTGATTTTCATCTCACTCAACCTCACCGTCGCTACTCACATTAACCGCATCTGCTCTATATCAAGGAACCACAAAACGGAAGCTCCACCGTGTCTTTTCCCCTCCCGTTCATCCCCCGAATTAACGGATTGGACCATCTCCGCAGGATTGACTCACAACGTCTCCAGCTCTCCACTCCACGTTCATTCCTAATTGGCTCTTGCAGGGTTAGGCTTACAAAAGACAATCGGCGGTATATCCATGGCTCAACCAGCAATATTCATTGTCCTAGGTGGCATTGCACTCCTGTTTCTGTGGCTACTTACGGCACTCCTACGGATGACTCTCGGACTTACCTACGGCCAGCTCGGCATAACCGGCCTTATTATCTCAGCCATACTAGCCAGCTTTGTCCACCTACGCAGTGACCCGCCACGCCCTGCCACATGCAGCATCCTCGAAACCGATATCCGTACCGGAAACGACAACATCCCTGAGGTGTGGTTGCGTGTTGCATGGACCGCAGAAGGCACGCAATACCGGCTAAAACAATCTATGCGGTGGAATGTATTCGCCGACCACCAGTCTTTAGCGACTGCGTCAACCTATAGATACGGAAACACTGTCCAGTGCTGGTATGCAGCTGACGAACCCAACACCATATACAGTCAACTTGGGTCGGTTCCACAGCTTGGTACCGGGTGGCAAATCCAATCGGCCGCCTGCCTGGCGCTCTTCTCCCTCGCGCTGCTTTGTCTGTCTTTCCGCCGTAAAGAACGACCGAAAGGTGCTCGCTGGAGCGCACTCAATGCAATCCAATACGGATGCCTGGCTGTAGCTATTCTTACCCCTGCTTTGGGCGCACTCCCTCCTTTATTACGTGGTCTTATCTCGATAAGCGCACTAACTGGCTTCATCGTACTGATTCGGAAAGAGCTACGTTATGAGCAACGGCTCGCGTCGGCAATTGCTGCACGAACGGTTCGGAATAATAAATTTGGTATCGAACAAAACGAAGGACGATGGGGACATAGAACAGTACGCTGGAAGCTATCTTCCCACACTGTTGACTTTGAAGCTGACGTCCCGTCGTGCCCCGCAGAGATAGCGCTTGGGCCACGAGGCTTTCACAAATCGCCACCCACTCCCACTGGCGACGACGACTTTGACGAACGTGTTCAGCTCATCACGACTACGTACGACGCATACTGCTATGCTCTTCGCGTACTCACACCGAATGCAAGAAACGCGGTGCTGCGCGCCATGGCAGACCTCGGAGCGGTGTTGGAGAACAATACGATAACAGCGCACATAAATTACAATGAGCATTCAACCGTCCTAAAACAGCTCGCGGAGGTAGTGTCAGCTGCATCCCTTCTGAATACTCAACCAAAACCAACTGAACCACGAATTGACAGCGAAACTAACCCTTCCGTAATACTGGCACTTGCCAAGATGGAATCACCGATCCCCCGTCATGCCCTAAAACGAATTACACTCCATGAACTCGCACCCGCAGAAGTACGACGCGAGGCATTTGACTTACTTCATCCAGGAGAATCTCCGGAAGGACGGATAAGCCTGGCTTTTGACGAGGGACAAGTCAGCACCGCCACCGACTGAGCGGTAGGCTCACGCCAGCGTAGTACACCCGGCGGGAGGCAGGGGTATGACTGCGGACTGCGGGTTATTCTGTGAGTCGCAGACGCTTACGCAGCGCTCAAACCACCCACTACGGAAAGCCTGTGCGGTGGTCAAAATATTACCCGCTGGGCGGTCGCAAGTAACAGCACCGGGCAATAAAAAGCCCCTAGTACAATCGGGCTGCACTAGGGGCATGTGGTAAGTTTCCAAGTAAACAGGACAGTGTAAGCGTAAATATGTTCGGGCTAAACGTCAATAGGAACCGGAGATCCTGCCGCAATGAACCTATGGATGCCTAACTCATACTGAGGGCTTAGCGGCCGCCCCCTCCACGGGTTTTGAGGTGCACAATGCGATTCAAACTGTCTGGATCACCACTCACAACCTTGGTGGAGCATTTCGGCGCGCAATTCATAAAGCTTGTAAGTCTGACTCGCATCGACTTCACACGCTGGGTATCGATACTGATCCCATTTCCACCGCTCGAAAATCCAACCAAGTCTTTCAATCGCTGGTCCATCTGTTCTAGGAGCTGATCTCTCCAAACACGCATACATTCCGGTGTTTCAATCGTATCCATCGTGGAGCGTAAAACCTGCATTTCCGCGATGTGGCTGTCCATGTTTTGGCGTCGAATCTGCGGCACCTCATCTACAGCCGCTTGCCAATCCGAGAGCACTCGCGAGTACTGCTTCGCGGCCTTACGAACTAGTGTTTTCCCGCATGGACCCCAGCCGTAATAGTAAAAACTCGCTACCAGAGTCATCAATGCCATGATGACTAGGCTCCGTCGTATATATTTTTTGGCCAAACGCATGGGGTTCCTCAAAGCAAACAAAAGCGCCCTTCTCTCAATTTTCGGGGGCGGTGCAGCTTTAAGCAAATTTTTGTAAAAAGTACAACGTATAAAGTTAGTGCTAAACGCAGGTCTACGTCGCATTCAACCAAAGCTCGCATCCGCCTAAACGGCTATAAACAATGCGGTTATCCCGGTCCCCGGCGCGTAGTGCGGCCTAATAGCAGCAGGCCCAACGCACACAAAAGCATCAAAAGTGTCGTCGAAGAACGCGTGATTCCACCTAAATGGGTACAGCTAGGATCTGGGTTGGGAACTCTTGGGTTGCTTCGTACACTCGCGTCTGCGAACTTGCCGGTATCTTGGGCAACGAAGTGAGCATCGCGTTCATCCGTATCGATGCCTTCAACGTGAACATCTGAACCGACCGATATGTCACATTCGGCATCTCCAGCTCGACATGCTGTTGTATCGTCCGCCGGCTGAGACGCTTCATCACATGTATCTACGCCTGGAATGGACGGCACATCTAGTCTGTCTATGACTTCAGCATATAGAGATACGCGATCGGCCGTATCAGCGACCGTTTCCCAAGGAAACCCGGCAATAAACACTGAATTATTCACTACTCCCGCAACGGCTCCCGTGTCATAAAACCAGACTGCCTCTCCAGAGACGACATTGAACGTGTCGGCGTATTCCACATCGTATAACGCAGTGAATGACGCCCCGGAGGATAACGTATACGTTTGAGCATCATCAGCTGCAAAGGCAATACCGAGAACTTGCTCACAAAACTGACGATCCGTATCACTCCCTTTGAAATGTAGATCCCAGGCTATCTCAGACCCACTAAAAAAAGCCTTCCCTCCCTGCGCGATATATTCCGTAACCAGAGTCTGTTCCACCGTAGACAACGTCTCATCCACCGTAGATTCCTCACCAAGAATCCAATCAATAAACGTGTATTTTGAAAGGTCGAATGTACCTTGAATCAGCGCACTTGCCTCAATAGAGTCATACGGTATCCCAAGCGCGGATAACGCGTCGCCGTGCCGGATCGAATAATCGTAAGTGTTCATTCGCTTTTGGTCGAACCGATAGGGAGTGTTCAGATACCACGCCGACATGTCTTCTTTCGGCACACTGAAGCCATCCAGGCGCTCAAAACCTGAGACTAATAATGCGCGTTCTTCAGTGCATGCAGGCATCACCGACAGTGTTGTAGACGGGAAGGACTCCCCAGCCTCCGAGACTGCAGTCACTCGTACTGCGAGCGAAACATGGTGCTCTGCAGACAATTCTGCGTCAGACGTATTCACTTCTTTCTCAAATCGGAAGCCAACCCCGTCCTCACTCGTCCATATGCGATATGAAGTCGCATCCGCAACAGGACTCCATTGCACGCGTATATCGCCATCCGGCAAGCCCTGAACTACGAGATCCTCAGGCGCCAATGGCGGGTACATGGCTACCACTCCATCACGGGCCGCAAAATAATCAATGAGCCCTTTGAGATATGCTCGCGCCAGTGTGAACCGAAAGTGCGGCTCTAGAAGCAACGCAGCATCGGATGGTGTGTCATGAAACGCAGTCTCCACAAGCACAGAAGGCATCTCGGGATTACTGTAGGGACTAAGTTCCCCAAACCACGCGCTGCGAACGCCGCGATCTTTCCAATCCGCGTCCCACGCATCGCGTATGGAATTAATGAATTGCGCATGTACCGCTTGAGCAAGCTGCTCGCTACCCGCAGTTCCAGTGAATTCATACGGCGAACCGGGGCCGTCGGGGCCGTATACCCAGGTTGAGGTGCCAGTACCGGGATTAGGCGCATTCGAATGCCAGGAAACAAAGACCGCATCTTCGCCATCTGGATGTTGCCAGGCAGCGTAGCGGCTACGAGCACCAACATCGTCTTTGCTGTCTTCTGATGAGTTGTCATACACAGTGGCGGGCGCTCCACAGAATTGTGCATGATACCGAGCACACGACTCAAAACGCGGCCGCCCCGTCGTTTGACCTGCCGCTGGATAATCACCCGTCCCACGTTCGATCAATCCGACGCCTCCGCCGAAGCGTACTGCATCCGCAGTTACAATCTGCCCTACGGATGTACTCTGGTTGGTAATAACCACCTCGCCACCCGTCATTTGGAAATCAAATGAGCCGAGATACACCCACGTGCCGCCATGGTTTTTCTGATCTACGAGTATCTTGTCGACTCCACCGGCATGGTGCACTTCCACGAGTACATCTTCGGCTCGATCTACGCCTGCACTCCAGCTGATATGAACACCATAGCTCCCCGCGGCCGGGAGTTCGGCCGTGAACCGAGCACGGGCGGTGACCTCATCATTGGCCCCCGTGAGGATGTACCCCCCTAATTCGAACGGATTCGTCCCAGAGGGAATCATCACCCATCCATCGGCATATCCTGTACTGTCACCCGCCAACCATTGGCCTTCCAAAATGGCGTCTACGTCGTCAACTACCACCATATTGGAGTTCATATCGGGCTCTTTGACAGGAAATACGGTGGCACCCGCATTGAGAAGCATCGGTATAAAGTAATGGGATATAGCCTCCGTACCAACAAAGTCCTCGACAATGCCATTCGTCGTGCCCCGCTGAGTAGCCCAACGCCCTAATGTGCTACTCCAATACCAGCCATGACCGGCACTGACATAAACCGTCTTGCCGAATAATGCGCCACCAACCTCCCCCGCTGGACCCAAGTGTGTTACGGGCGCAGTACCGCTGGAGGTCTTTACCTCATACATCCTAGGCTCCGGTGGAACTTCAGGCTCGAGCAAATCGCGTACTGACAGCCAACGCCCTTCGGTGCGCACTTTCAAATCAACTGACCGTACGGTGTACCCCAGTTCCGCAAGTGCATCCATTACTTCCATTTGTACATGCGGTACATGATGTCCATCGAGCTCAGGTACATACTCAAGATAGGCTATAGGCACCTCTTCTCGGTCGCCTGGAACGACTAGAACATCCTGCTGCAGCGCAGCAATAAAAAGTAGCAGCGAAACTTTCACGGCGAATGCCTCCGTACCGAGCCCAATGCGTCATCGCGCATCCATGCGGTCATGTACCAACAATCGTGGGGCCTAGGCGCGTCTATAGACCTCAAAAGGTAAGCAATGGTCAAGACGAAACACTGTCCGTTGGCGTGTCTCTCACCTACATTTTCCTATCGGTACAGGGATAATAGCGGTCTTCGGGTCTTGGCTTATGTCTCAGAACGGCATATGAACTTCAATCATGATCATCGGACTGGTTTTTGGTGCCTTTGCAGCGTTTCTCGTGGCATGGGGTGGCCTCGGAGCTTCCAAGCTAATAGGCATTCTATGGCTTCGACGACTTACTCTAGCTCTCACCCTGGTGGGCGCCATTGGGAGCGGAGCCATGACGTTCGAAGCTCTCTCGCCCCAAGAGCCAACTGCATCGGGTATTTTTTCGGCGGTCGGAGACCGCCTGAGCCTGGACAGTCAAGCTCCTGGATTGTTGCGAATAACATGCAAAACACTCGACGGTGTTGATGCCACCCGCAAAAGACTCAATGTCGGCCTGCGAGTTCAAGGTAGTGCAAACCACGTCAGTCTGAGTCACATGTTCCAAGTCGGTGACAATACGGCAGATATGTACAACCCCCTAGAATCACTCATGGCGGCAAGCGAACGGCTGGATAGCGTCGGCAGCGATGCCAACGTAACACTTGAACGTCTCAGTAAGGCAGGTGTCATCGCAGTGCATGTGGCGTTTCACCCAGAGCGCATACCCTTTACCTTTGGAATGTACGTCCTCGCATTCCTCACTTTACTTGCTGCTGCGTTAGAAGGAGCAACGCCCGACGGATGGCAGCGAACGTTTTTGACGGTGATCCTTGTGGGTATTACTGCATTCATCTGGCTGGGCAAAGATGGTCTGACGGCAGAAGACAGCATGTGGACTATCTGGATAAAACTTGTCTTCGCCACCATGGCCGGCGCAGGCATCGGTACATTCGCCCCATCTATTTTTGGTCGATTCCTTCCGGAACTACCGTTACCTGACCGCCCAAGTACAGCCACCACTCCACCACCCATCGATCATACCCCTACAGAATACCCTCATTCCGACAGCGAACCTCCCACACTGCAACCCGCGAGTGTCCATAAGCCCGCGAAAAAGGATGACACGTTATGAACGAGACCGAACGTCAAGCAAAAGTCAGCCTCACCGACCCGGTAGAACGTCTCGCCGCCCTACGCCACGAATTTGGTGAACATGGAGGAGTAAATATGTCCATCGAGGCATCCACAACCTTCACGGTCATGGAAGCCGGGACGATGCCGGAGATCTTTCAAGGACGACTCGGACCCGATGATGGTGGATGCTTTCTTTATGGACGCCATTTCAATCCAACGGTCTATGTCCTTGGCCGACAACTCGCCGCCATGGAAGGGGCTGAAGCCGGCTATTGTACCGGAAGTGGTCTCGGCGCAATATCCAGTGCACTGCTTGGAACATTGAACCAAGGTGATCATGTAGTAGCTGCCGACACCTTATATGGTGGCACGTGGGCGATGCTTGCCGAGTTCTTGCCCCAAAAGTGCGGCATTGAGACGACATTCGTAGATATTTCAAATCCTAATGCAGTCGCCGCCGCGATGACACCACGGACCAAAGTAGTCTATGTGGAAGCACTCTCGAATCCGACCCTCCGAGTAGCCAACCTTCCAACAATCGCGGACATTGCGCATGCGCATGATGCGAAGCTCATGGTTGATAATACGTTTACTCCATTGGCTATCACTCCGGTGGAGCATGGTGCCGATATCGTAGTGCATTCATTGACCAAGTTCGTCAATGGAGCGAGCGACTTCATCGCGGGGGCCATCTGCGGAACCGCGGACTACATCAGCTCGCTTATGGATCTGCACGTCGGGCCACTGATGATCCTAGGCCCTACAATGGATCCGCAGGTGGCTCATTCAATTAGCCTACGGATTCCCCACCTCCCTATTCGTATGACTGAGCATGCGCGGCGGGCACAGATTTTCGCAGAGCGCCTGGAAAGTCATGGAATTGCCGTTAGCTACCCTGGCCTGAAAAGTCACCCTGACCATCATTTGTTCCGCGATATCGGGCGGCCGGAATATGGTTTTGGTGGACTGCTAACAATTGATGCCGGAACCAGGAAATGTGCAGAAGCGCTCATGGACTACCTCCAAAATCAGGAGGGGTTTGGATTCATGGCTGTCAGCCTAGGCTACTTCGACACACTCATGTCTTGTTCCGCGAGTTCTACCTCAAGTGAGCTCAGCGACGAAGCCCTCCGAGCGGCAGGCATTGCGCCCGGCCTTATACGTATGTCGATAGGATATACTGGCAGTGTGGAGCAACGGTGGAATCAGCTGGAATCCGCCCTCCGACAAGTGAGCCTGCTATAGCCGGCGAGTCGCGCTCAGACCCTAATCACCCATGTCCGTAACCGGGGCAGACTCGGCAGCACAAGTCAGTCCACCACCAGGCATAGTTGTCTCCATCGGCACGAGATTGAGGCTATCCGGGGACCACGCAATACCGAACAGAATACACATCTCGTCGGTGGCTTTCGTTCCAAACTTCAAAAGGTGGTCCGTGGTATTATCGTACTCACACTGGAAGCGAAATCCTTCACCCTTCCGAACCAAGATCGGCTCATCGTAAACGTAGTTGGTTTCCAGCTCCCAGTCATTGCTGGTCCAAATGTGTTCGTCATCCAGGTCGCCGCCCTCATACCAAATGTGGAAGTCTGTACCCCAGCGGTGCGTATGGCGCGTAAGGAGCGATATCATCACGTCCTGATTGAAAACGCAGCTCGCAGCTGATTTCGACGTCGCGCCTGGCATAGTCATGATACCGAGGTTGTAGAACCCGAATGTTTGAGCCACATGCTGTACATTGGCTTCTTCTACTTCATGAAAGTTGATGGCATGGGCTGCCGGTATTCTCTCGGGTGTGGGGTTAAAGTAATGGTAGTCGACGATGATCTTCTGCCCACCGTGGTAAATACGCCCCACATTTTCGGGAAGCTGGAGGTCGCTGTACGGCGACTGGGCGCCGATGACATCAACAAGGTCTTCACCGTACGCACTGGCCGCGCTAACGCACGACTTCGACATGCCGTCTTCTAGCCCCTCTTCCGTTTCAGAACCTGGCACCACTGCATCAACAATCACGTGATGCGACCACGGATGCATAGCGACCTCGATGCGATTGACATAGTATGTTTTATCAGGCGTACCGGGCAGCGTGACGATTTCGCAAAACTCTACATCGGTGCCTGGCTCGATGAAGCGACCAACAGACCGCACCTGGAATCCGCTCGCGGGAGTCTCAAGCTGAACAAGAGGGACCCCGTTTGGTCCTATCTCAACGCCTGAGGCTCCGTCCGCGCCATCAGCGCCCGTAGCATTGGCGGTATCCACACCATCGACTGCGTCACCTCCGTCGGTTGCTAAGCTGTCTGTAACACCTTGGCCATCCGAGACATCTGCCTCATCGATTGCTGCAGCCTCATCGGACGCCGCTAAAGCATTGGCTTCAGTCTCATGACAGCCAGTGACAGCGAAAAAGGTAATGCAGGATGCGACTGTTAGTGCGTGTCTCATGAAAATTCCTCCGCGAACTCAAGCTGAATTCTCGTCGCGTGGGCGCGAGCGTATCATAAGATACCGACGAGTAGGCAACATCCCTCTCGTCCTGAGTACATTGGCCTCGATACAATTGCATAGGGCATGGCACATGCCCCGCATTCTTCCTTCTAACCGGAATCCCCTCGCAGTACAGCCCAAACTTCATCGGGTATGCGTTCTTCAATCGGCGCATCACGCCCGGTGCGTTGGTGTGATTCAACTTCCTTCGAGACAGCCTTTAAGCCCACTCCGGCGGCTGCCACGATTCCACGGACAGCAAATATCAAGTCAAGGGGACCAATAGAGCTCTGAATTGGAAGTTCATCCATCCAGATGATTTGACCGCTCTTGTCAAACACCTGAATAACTCCCTCGAAATCCAGGTATGTTCCGACCTGCTTTC
>PKDL01000385.1 GCA_002863065.1 Pseudomonadota bacterium | reverse complement strand
GAGAGTGCAATCCAGGGTCTCTACACACTGGTCGCCGAGAGCAAAACAGAGTCCGTCGATTGTGCAGATGCTGGACTGTTCGCAGTCTGCATCGCTAGCGACCGTGCAGTCGGTACCGACCAGAGTACATTCCCCGAACTGGATGCAATTCGTCGACGCCACGCAGTCTTGGCTTGACCCCACGATACAGACGCCGTCTTCTAAAGTGCACGCTCCAAAATCAATGCATCCCTGAGTTAACGCACAGTCGAGCGCTTCAATACATTGTCCTTCCGATGCAAGGCAGAGACCATCCACGGTGCAGATGGTGGCTTGAGCGCAATCGGCATCTGATGCGACGCTACAGATATCTCCGACCAGCGAGCACTCGCCAAATTGTGCGCAATTCATAGAGCCCGCACAGTCGGAGTTAGAACCCACGACGCATGCCCCGTCTTGTAGTGTGCATACGCCGTAATTCAGGCAGTCGCTGCTGCCGGCACAATCCGGTACACATTGGCCGTCCATTGCAAAGCACTGACCAAAATCGGTACAGGCCTGCGACCCCGTACAATCGGTATCAGTCAGTGGCGCGCAGGAACCATCCACTAGAGAGCATGCACCATACTGCAAACATTCGTTTGCTTGCGCACAGTCGGTGTCGGACCCGACAATACACAATCCTTGGACCGGGTCGAAGGTGCAGAAGCCAAAGTCCAGACATACTGTCGATGCGAGACAATCGGCGTCATCCGTCGCCTGACAGGAGCCGTCTACGAGGGTGCACACTCCGAATTGGGCGCATGCGGGTTCCGCGTTGCAGTCAAGGCTTTCGACGCATTCCCCATCGAGGACCACGCATTGATTATATGCCGCGCAGGCGGCCGAGGCGGCACACTGTGCATCGGTTTGTGCCGTGCATTCGCCATTTATGGCGCTGCACAAGCCAAGGTCGGTGCAAAGGTCCGATTGCGCGCAATCGGCATTGGTACCGGCGGAGCAGCTGCTATCTATCAGGGAACATTCGCCTTCGGTCTTACATCCTTCGGTTTGTGAGCAGTCCAAAGACTCGACGCACCCACCGTCGAGTGCGACGCAGAGGCTGTCGGTCGCACATAAGGCCGATTGGGCGCAATCTTCGTCACCGCCAACAACGCACTCGCCATCTTGGGCCGTGCATACACCATATTCGATGCAGTCAAATGAACCCGCACAATCCGTATTCGTCAGTGCTTGGCAATAGCCACTCTGGGCGGAGCAGGCGCCATAGTTGATACATCCCTCCGAACTCAGGCAATCGGCATCGGAAATCGCAGCGCAGAAGCCATTCACGAAGGAACACAGACCTTGTGCGGCGCACTCTGGGGTCGCGGCACAGTTTGTACCGACGACACATTCTCCGTTGAGGGCGTAGCACTTATTTTCGAGGCTGCAGAGGTCAGAACCAGCGCAGTCGGCATTGTTGAGCACCACGCATAGCCCCCCGGCTGCATGGCATTTACCGAGTGATTCACATTCTCCGGAGCTCGCACATTGTTCGTCTTTAGTGGCTACACACAGTCCATTGGCAGCCGTGCACTTCCCCATCGTGGCGCAGGCGTCAGTGCCCACGCAGTTGGCATCCGTTTCCGCATGGCAGGTACCATCACCCTTGGCGGTACACGCACCAATTTGGCTACATTGGGTGCTTGTCTCGCAATCGTTATCTGATAGTGCAATGCACAACCCGCCTTGGGCCGAGCATTGGCCGAGATTTAGGCAAATCGCGGCATCTGCACAGTCTTTATCGAAGCCCGCCACACACTGTTGTCCTTCTGGAGTGCACCATCCGACTTCCGCACACTCTTCCGTATTTTGGCAGTCTGGTGGGTCCAGTACCCGTCCGAAGTCGGTATAGCCTCGTGCATCCGCTTCAGTTGATGGCGGGCTTAAGAACTCATCATCATTGATCTCAGTCACGCAGCCTGCCAGCACGCTCGTTGCGGTTATCAAGGCAATCCAGAGCCAACATCGGTACACTGCGACCATCAAAACCCTTCTGAAGTTTACCTGTTGATGTCAGGATACCATTTATGGCTATTGAAAATCTGAAGGATTGTCGTCCTGGTGCGCTATTTTTTTCGGTCATCATATCGCTGGTCGCAAGCTGTGTCGGCGTGAACGAAATCGAATCGACTGAGACCATTCGCATACCAGATTTAGATGATTTTCAATGGCCGAGTCCCGCGCCAGAATTGGCGTCGGATCCCGATTGGGTAGCCCAAGCGCGTATTGGTGGAACGGATATCAATCGCTATATGACAGCTGCCCAATTGATTGCGCTCCTGAAAGAACGTCGCGCGCAAGGGGTCACGGTGGTGGAACTGGATAGTGCGTTCTCCCAGTACTTAACCGACGCAGAGTTTGAGCAGGAGGCGCGCCTGATGGATACGGCGGCTGAGATCGCGCATCGCCTCGGCATGCGCGCCGTGGCGTATTATCCATCGCTTGAAATTCTTACGGAAGCGAAAAAATCTAGTACTGCGGCCGAGGACCATCCCGAGTGGTTGCAAGTAGGTATCGATGGAACGCTGAATGCGTTCGTTGGTTCTCTAGAGGTCTGGGTTAAGTCAGACGAAGAGAGTGCATGGATTGACCCGAATGGTCCCTATCGTGATGTATACCTCAAGCGTATACGTCGCTTAGCGAATACGAAACTAGATGGTGTCTGGGTTGATGTGCCGCTGTTTATGGATACGGGTACGGTCTGGCCGTCTTTTCATCCAGCATCGAACGCTGCGTTCAAGTCATGGTCAGTAGCCGAAGGGCTTGGAAATGCGGGTGGGTACGATCCGCCCCTTTCAAGCGACATGAGTGATCCGGTGTTTCGGGCATGGATCCGATGGCGTCATGAGACGCTGGCCGACTTCCAAAACGCGATCGTGGATTCGGTTGAGCAGGAGCGCGATGATTTCTGGGTTATTGTCGAGGCATTCCCGCTTGATTATTTGGATGCGACCGATAAGGGATTAGACGGTGCCTTCGGACCTGAACGACCGCGTTTCACGCGAGTTTGGGAAGTCGATAGTGTGTCCAATACTAAGGGTATGCTGTGGGCAAGACCGGAAGACTTTACATCAAAAATTGCCATGAATAAGTACGCACGTGCCGCTGACAGGGATGCTCCAACCTGGGTGTTTAGTTATGGTTTTCAGCCAGAGGATGCGGGGCTAGTCATGGCTGCTGCAGTGGCATCAGGGGCGCGACCATTCGAATGCCAGACGCCAGAGATGACACGTACTGTGGACAGTGATTTCCGAACCCGCTGGTTCAATTGGCTCGAAGAACAGCGTGATATCTTCGCTGACGATGATCGTTATGCACGGGTAGGTGTCTGGTATAGCTCGGCTTCACGCGATTACCTGGATTACAACGAGGACAATAACGGTCTCTATGGAATGTATGTCACGACCGACCCGAAGGATTCAGACCCAACGTGGTGGTCAACCAGTCCGGACGATAGTGTGGTCGATAAGCCGCATGTGGGAGGATGGCGGGGAGCGGCTAATGCACTCACGCAGTTGAAGATACCGTTCAAGCCTGTGCTATCTCCAGGTCAACCACAGCGCGAAATTCAAGATGTGGAGACGCTGTGGCTGCCGAGTGTGGTGGCACTTTCTGATGCGGAAGCGCAGTTAGTTATCGATTTTGCGGAGCAGGGCGGTTTTGTCCTCGCGACGGGTGCATTTCCAGGGCAGCTTGACCCGTTGGGTAATGAGCGAGAACAGAGCATTCTGGCTCCACTATTTCTCGATGAGGGTGGGTCGATAGAGGATAGTCATACTCGGCGATATGGTGCGGGCTTAGTCGCGTATCGCAAAGACCTACTCGGTCGGGAGGTCTTCATTCAGAATGTCGGTACCCAGGATGCGAAAGAGAATGTGCACTATATCGGTCAGCTCCTTCGGATACAGATGGAAGAGCAAATTGTGATGGATGACCATCCGTGGGTGCATGTGGAAGTACAGCGGGTAAGTGAGACTCTACATCGTCTGTTTTTGGTGGACTTTACCGGATTGAAAGAGCCGTACCGCTATGAAACACAAACCATCACGCTAGGCTACCGACCGCCGGATGGTAAAGAGGTGACAGCAGCTTATGTGGTGTCCCCGGATGGTGAGAGTACGCAAGGGGAGCTTGCCATCACGAAGCGCGGGGATTCGCTATATGAAGTTACCCTAGATACGACACAGCTTTCAGTACTCGAGCTCACGTTGTCCGATGCCATTGCACCCGAAGCATCTGCTCCTTATAGCGGACCGGTATTTACTAACCCGGAGCATGCAGAGGCCATTGAGGACGGCCTTGCTTTTATTCGTACGCAAATGCGCGACAGTAGCCTAGCAGCACCCTGGAAATATGGTGTGTATACCAATTATGTCGAGGTGGAAACTCAGGACGCACGCTATGCGCATGGGCACCTGGTAACGAGTGAACATATGGGGCTGATGCTCCGCACCACCGCGTGTTTGGGTGACGAGCAAGCCTTTGGTGAAGCCTATGATTTCGTCTCGCAGACCATGGTTTCGCCACTGTTTCAGGTCATCAATTGGACGGTGGATCCGGTACAGGAGACTCCCTTCTTACAGCAGGATGAGCTGGGTGATCCATGGCGCAATGGTAACGCCCCGCTCGATGACTTCCGGGCGATTCGAGGTTTGATCGCCGGTGCGTCTCAGGCTGGGCGCCCAGAAGGGTTAGCGTTAGCTGAGCAACTAATGCGTGGCATGTACTGGACCAGTGTTACGGATCGAAACGGTGCTCCGGATGCGACGCTCACCAAATATCCTGACGGAGTGATTGGGTATGCCTACAACTTCGAGGAAACGGACGACCCGTTCAGTGAGCCACCAGCGGTAGCTCGAGGTCAGGGGTATCTCGACGACTATATTATTCCCGTGGATTATCAGGATACTTGGACGATGGGATATGCCGCGACCTGGGACCCTCGCTGGCAGCGCGTTGTGGAGGAAGCGGTCGAGCTGATGTTAGCCGCTGAAATCGATAGTACTGGTTTATTTTACAATGGATTTAATACCGAAACATTGCAGTGGATCGGCGATTTCGAAAATCCATCTAATGCGAAAGGGCAGCACCTCAAAGTGATTCAGGAGTTATGGACGGCGCTCCATCTGGTTCGTTCGAGCCGGTTAGACTTTATGGACAGCGAGTTACGTACGCGGGCCCGGGATGCGGGGGGGCGCGCACTTACATTCTTCCGAGCCTTCTATGATGCCAACGCCCGTGTGCCCGAATATCTCACCATGGATGGTCAAGATGTTGCGGACTGCGGCGGTGTCGACGCGCCGGCTGATTGTCTGCAGGTAGGGTTCGATAACCTGTGGTACGGCGAAGCGCGGATTTATGCCTTGATGGGGCGTCTCGCCTTATTACTCGACGAACCGGAATTTGCTACCCGGCTGATCGATGAACAGCTGATGACCGATCGGGTGACCGACCCCCAAAGTCCCCGGTTTGGAGCATTTGGACGTAAAACTGTCGACGAAGGGGACGCAGAGGCATGGAATGTGCTTGAGAGCATGCTGACGATCTGCCTTGCGGCCGGTGGGCAGTAGGCAGTCCGCAAGGGGACTGCACACGTCGCCTAGCCGATTGTTTTCGCCTGCGATGATCCTTTCTTGGCGGCGGCATTGTCCCGCACCAATTTACCCTGCGCCTTGCATTCATCTAGTCCGGCCTGAATAAAGTGCTCCATTCGCATTTCATTCCCTTCGGCTTTGGCGCGATATGCCGCTCTGAGAATCGCGTTTTTGATGTGCCCACCTGCGAGTTCAAACCGCTTACCCAACGCTTGGAAGTCCACGTCTTGGTGGATAGGTGCCTCAGGTGGCACCAGTACCGACCAGATATGTCCTCGCTCTTGGTCGGTGGGGAAGGGGAAAGTCACGCGAAACTGTATCCGTCGCTGAAGCGCCTCGTCTAAGCTACCGAACAGATTGGTTGTAAGCACCGTAATGCCGTCGTAACGCTCGATCTCTTGCAAAATGAGGTTGGTCTCCATATTCGCGTAGCGGTCGTTGGCTGACTGCGCGTTAGTAGTGCGCTTACCGAATAATGAGTCTGCCTCATCGAATAGCAGTAGGGCCCGGCTCGCACGGGCGCGCACGAAGATTTCGGCAATATTCCGCTCGGTTTCACCAACCCACTTACTCACGATATTTGGAATATGCACTCGGTAGAGCGGCAATTTGAGTTCAGCAGCAAGAATCTCCGCAGAAAAGGTTTTACCGGTGCCGGGGGGGCCGTCGAAGAGCACACAAATTCCGCGTCCGGTCGTGAGACGCTTCCGAAAACCCCAGCGGTCTAGGACATCTTGATGGTTGTGGCAGGCGGAGAGTACTTCGTTCAAGCTGTCCTTTTCTTTTTCCGGAAGGACCAAGCGATCCATGGTCACATCGACGCTACCCTTGATCGCTAGGTCGTCGAATCGCGCACCAAGTTGTGTTTCCGCGGCCTGACTCAGGCCATCCATAGTGAGCTGGACCTCCTTATCGCTGGGATCCAATTGGGCCAGAGCGATCATTACTGTGTTCCGGATCGCGGCGCCGGAGAACTCATAGGTATGCGCTAGTGAGGTGATATTGATATCTGAGCTTACGGGCGCCTCGGGAGGTAGATGTACTTCCCAAATCTGTTCTCGCAGCAGTGGGGACGGTCGCTCAAAGTCGAGGCGATACATCACGCGGCGTGCCATCGCAAAATCTACTTTTGGTGCCAAGTTGGTGGTGAGAATAAGTGTGCCTTCGTTTCGGTCGAGTGCCTCCAACATCGCGAGAAAACGCATGTCGCGTTCGCTAAGGAGGGCTTCACAATCATCGAGCAGGACGACCGCGTTGGCGATGGCCGCAATGCGAAAGGCTTCGGTCAGTATAGGTTCGATCGAATCGCGGCTGGCAACCAATTGGGATGTGCGTACGCACAAAAGCCGTTGGCGGAGCCGATTTGTGATCGCGTGGGCGAAAGCCGTTTTTCCAGTTCCAGGGGGGCCAGCAAACATGAGTACGATTCCACGTCCCCGAGGCATGATTTGGTCATACCCCCAGTCACGTAGTCGGGTACGAAGCTCTTGCGTGCCGGAGACTAAGTTCCAGATGAGCTGTTTTTGTTCATCGGGCAGAATGACGTGGTCCCAACGAGCCTCTGGAATGATGAGTTCGCAGAACTCGGCAAGCCGGCCTGAGAGCAGCGGTCGCTCAAGGATGTAATTGGCGAGTGACTCACTGGCTCGAACTTCGATATCGTGCGGGTTGAGTTCGGTACCGATCGGCCTTAAATCGATCAGTCCACGAGATACCAACGGGGCGCCCGGAGTGAGATATGCGCGTCCCGAAAATCGCTCCTCACGCGAGTGGAATAGCAACGTCAAGACGCGTTCTACATCCAATCCCCGGAACGTTAGGCCGGAGCGGAGTCGCACCAAATGTTCCAAGAACTCGGGGTCTACCTCCGGGGCAAGGCACATCAGCAGAATGTTTACCTCACTGCGCTTTAGTTCGAAGCGCTCTATAAGGTCATTCAAAGGCGACCAAGTATCAGTGGACCGCATAGCCGATAGGCGTGCCCCCCAGATGTCACGTTTGGTATTCCAATCGGCGAGCGTTCCATGGAGCGCGTCCCGAGGCTCGCCAGCACGTCGCGCTTCAAGAATGGGGAGGAGGTCTGCAATGAGAGTGACCCCTTCCAGAATGCTCTCTCGATTCGAGCCAAATGGTTCGGTTGTGGTGATGTTGGCTACCTCAGTTGTGTCATTCACCCAGAGTCCCCCGTGTCGTGCCGACCGATGCTAGATGGTAGGTTGCATCGTCTCGGGGGTCAAAAGCCTATCTATTGGGGACGATTGTGCCGGATGATGACAACAGACACCGCCTTTTCGCGTAAAAAGTGGGTCACGGGACCTCATTTTTGGCGCAGAAGGGACTGTTTATCCGGGTATGATTCTTGCTATCCTCTGGGGGCCCATGAAAGACCGCCAATCCAGGGACCGCCGCCGTCAACAGCAAGATGCGCTAGACAGGCGTATACGGCGCGTTGTTCAGGCGCACCTAGGAGGCGCGTTGCCCCCGGCGGGCCGGGCTCGCGTCGAGGATGCAATGCGCGACGTTGTGGGTGCGCGAGGGCGGTTGAGACAAGATAGCCGCTCCGAACATGCGGTAGCTGCTGAACTAACGCAGCAGCTTCAGTCTCAGCTGATTGATCCGGAAGCCGCATTAGAAATTGCTCGGGAAGGGGTGGCTACAGGCGCGAAGGATTATCCGTACCGCGAGGATCTTCAGCCGCTCTTCGGCCGCCATGATATTAGCGATATTAGCGCCCACGGTGGTTCACAGGCGACAAAGGCGGCAGAGTTTCTTGGGGCGAACGCCTACGCGTACGGTAGCCAAGTCGTTTTTCGTGGAGCGCCCGATCTCTGGACGGCTGCACACGAAGCTGCTCATGTAGTCCAGCAGCGTGCTGGAGTGTCACTGACAGGGGGCGTCGGTACTGCCGGCGACCGGTACGAGCACCACGCCGATGCGGTCGCAGATCAGGTGGTGCAGGGCAAGAGTGTCGAGGGTCTCTTGGACCAAGTCACCGGTGCGTCCTCTCGAACCAATAGCGTCGCAGCACCTGTGGTACAGCGGTCAATTGGACTCCAGGCTGTGATGCAAGCTGTGGCTTGGGTAACATCTGAGGTTGTTGACTATGCAACAGGCAGCGATACGGAAGACATCGAGGGGTCAGCACCTTTGGAGGAATCCGCGGAGCATGCGGAACAGAGCACCGAGACGGTCACATCAGAGACGGCACCGACGGTAGCAGGACCGCTAACCGCGGCGGAACAAGAGAAGCTGGCTAGTTGGCTTGAATCAGGGCGACGAGATTTAAGTCCGATGACAGATGAACTCTTTTATGCCCGTCATCCGGAGTCTCGCGGGACAGCACTGGAGAAAGGGAGTGACCTAGCGAATGAATGGGTAGACCTCCATGCCGTGGTGAAACGCGCGGTAGATATGCTTCCACAGGGCAAGAGTGGCGAGGCAGGCGAATTCATTGTCACGGAGGATGTCGAAGAACGCGCAGTCCAGGCGATTCACGACCACATGGGGACACTAGACCCGTTACCAGAGTGGTCCTATCAAGCGTCGACTAAGAGTGGGGGAGGGGACCATGCTGATTGGTTGATGAAGTTGCGGGATACCGCATTCTTTGCCGGGTTTCCGGACGCGAAAGGAAAGGAAAAAGAAGCCGGATACGGCGGTGCTTGGAACGTCATTTGTGAAGAGGTGGTGCCGCGTACGCTGAATGCCATTTATACCGCTGGGCAAGACCCCACACAGGCCACAAGCGATGTGGATGAAGATATCCAAGTGGGGCTGACCGATATTGATTGCGACAGCCCGCGTCTCAAGGAGTTGCTCACGTATGAGCGCCTTCCTCACGATCTCACAGCCGAAGCCTACGCCCTGATTGAGGAAGAGCCGGTGACAAAACAGCCGGCTCAGTATGAGGCGCTCCAATCCAAAGTGTACTACTCCAATCAACGGGATAATGCGGCTTACTACGAAGACTCATGGGGAGGAACGTGCAATCTCACCTCCCTGGCAATGGCGATGCAGGCAGGTGGGATACCCAATCCAGATCCCGCGATGCAATATGAAGAAGCGCTTCTTGCAATGGCCCTCGATCGCGGCGTGATGGGTAGCATTACCTCGAGAACCGCCTGGGATGCGGTTGTTAAGGGCTCTGGCGGCAAATCGAAAATGGTCGCTGGGCAAAAGAAGGTGGTTACGGCACAGGACGATGGCACCAACAAGACCTCTTGGGAGGATCAAATTCACAAGAAGGCGTTCTGGGTGGACACGGTCCAAGGGGAGTACCTTCAAAAAGGTTGGGGCGTTATCATCAGCCTTGCGGGGCATATTGTGCGCCTTGAAGCGGTAACGGATACGGGACTCCGTGTCGATGACCCATTCGGTAAAACACAAATCGGTCAGCCGGATAAGGGCTCGAAGAATAGGCAGTATCGCACCAAAGAGAAAAACAGTGCGAGCCGTGATCGGAGTGATGCTGGTTACAATAAGGGTGAAAATATCGTTTACCCTTGGGCGGATGTAGAAAAGCATCGAATGCGCACTGTGTATGCTGTACAAGCCAAAGGCCGGCCGCGGCGGCGGAAAGATAGCCTAAAGGCGGCGGCGTACGGAGTGGGCGGATCGAGCAGCCGGCTCCCATTTTCGCAGACTATCCAGCCGCTATTCGGTAGGCACAATATATCCGGGATTCGCGCGCACGTCGGCGATCGCGCGGCGACTGCCGCCGAATATATTGGGGCGCAAGCATATGCCTCAGGACAACACATTGCGTTCCAAAAGGCGCCAGACCTACATACAGCGGCTCACGAGGCAGCGCATATTATCCAGCAGAGGGGCGGTGTATCGCTCCAGGGCGGGATGGGTCGTGCGGGTGACAGCTATGAGCGTCACGCAGATGCAGTGGCGGACTTGGTGGTCCAAGGTAAGAGCGCGGAGGCGCTGCTCGACACAATGTCCGGCACGGGTAGTGCGTCGACAGCAGCCCCGGTTGTGCAACGGCTTCCCGCGGACCAAACGACTTGGGCTGTGCCGGCATCAAGCAGTGAAAGTACTTACGAAAGCAGCCAGGTAAGCCCAAAGGCCGCATCGACAAAATCGAGTATGGGCTTTATGGACATGCTGCACGGTGCCCTTGATGCCGCAGGCATGGTTCCGGCGCTCGGCATCATTCCCGACGGCATCAATGCACTGATTTATATTGCTGAAGGAGATGTGGCTGGCGCAGGGTTCTCGGCTGCTGCCATGGTGCCCATTTTTGGACAGGGGGCGACGGCCACAAAATACACAGTCAAAGTCGGTGGTGAGTTGGTCGAACGCACTGCGGTACGCGTTACGAAAGAAGGCGTCGAGCAGATGGGCCAGGAGGGCATTGAACAAGGGCTGAAGCGTGCGAAGAGTGCGGCGGGTGCAGGTAAAAAAGCTGCCAAGGCCGCTGGGTCCACGCCGCTACTCCCCATGACGACGAAGCAGCTACAGAGGAAGTACAAGCATGCGGCTGATTTTGGCGTCGTTGGCAACTACAATCGCGCCAACGGTGAGATGTTCGCGGATGCTATTACTCGGCATGTGTCTGGCCCGGGAACAAAAAAGATCTCGGGTACGTATCGAGGCAATCCTGTTACACACTACGTCGACTCACAAACCGGGCTAAATGTCATTGTTGATGCTAGTGGTAATTTTCTCAGCGGCTGGAAACTTAACCCAGCCCAACTACAAAATATTCTCCGGCATGGTGGCCTATAGGAAACGGATCAAATATGGGACGATCGGTTAACGTACAGCTAACAGAAGACCAAGCCCTCATCTTGTTTGATTGGCTGGTGCGGTTTAATGAACGTGATGATGAGCACTTCGAAGACCAAGCCGAGGAGCGCGTGCTTTGGGACCTTGAGAGCTCGCTTGAAGAACAACTCGCGGCCACGCTCGCGGCGGACTATCAATCGATACTGTCGGCAGCCCGAGATGCGGTTAGGGATGTTGAGGAGTAGCTTTAGCAGGTGGCTAGAGCAAACCGTATTTCGTAGCTGGAGTGGCACCTGGTGTCTGGTACTGGCCGAAGCCTGTGTATCCGAGCCACTGTTGCAATGATGAATGATAGAGACCAGGTACGTGCTCGCTTATCACAAGCTGCCTGTGAGGCGATATCCGGGCAGCGTGACTTACTTACTGCGTGTCGGATTATAGCTCAGGGCCGCCGGCCTCGACGCCAGTGGGGCACTAGACTACATTGTGGCTATCGAGTCCGAGTTGGATGATAGCCCCAGGGAAGGGGTGCGGGATATTTGGTCGGACGCCGTCTATGCCGAAAA
>PKDL01000387.1 GCA_002863065.1 Pseudomonadota bacterium | reverse complement strand
TGGGCCAATCGATAGCTCGTCATGGCACGCTACCCGCAGAAGACGCTGTTCACATTGCCATCGAGGTATTGAAAGCACTCGAGGAGGCACATGCTGCGGGAGTTATTCATCGAGATTTGAAGCCGGATAACATTTATCTCCTGCGAACCGGTGGATTGAAAGTGCTGGATTTTGGGATGGTAAAGCTGCTCAACGGGCAGGATAGCATCGGACCATTGACGAGGACTGGGACCATTGGAGGGACGCCACAATATATTTCCCCGGAAATGGCGAAAGGGCGAACGGTAGACGCGCGCAGTGATTTATATGCACTTGGAATCATCTTATTTGAAATGCTCACGGGGAATCCTCCGTTTAATGCGACGGCTCCCGTGGATGTGCTGCTTCAGCAGATAAATACGCCGGTACCCCCGATGGATTGTCCGCGGAATGATTGTCCGCTGACTCTTATCGACATTGTCGACGGTGTACTCGCGAAGCCGCGCGATGACCGCCCTGCATCCGCCAAAGAGTTCCGAGCACAGCTGGCGAGTGTGGCAAAGCATCTTCCACCGTCGAGATTGGCGTCCGGCAAAGGGAGCACTGCTCGCGATGCCATAGGTCTAAGTTCCGCGGGGGCCGACCGGCCGACAGATAGCGCGGATTCTTATCATGTCGACCAGAATGCATTCGATACGCAATCCTCAGAGCACATCAAGGCGGATGATCTTCGTGATGCATGTACCGAGGAGGACCTTCAAAAAGCGAGCACACGGGAAGACTTGGCATCTCTGGTGGTGCCAGCAAATGCTCACACGGAATTGGTGTCTGTGGCGGCGGGTATGCGACCGACTGATACGAATATATCTCTACCTGCGGCGCATGCAGCAACCGATGAGGCAGCGATGCTTACAACCGTAAGGGCGAAGGTCGGTCGCGAGGTCACACAAGACGTAGTGGAACCATTCGCAGATACCCAAACTGATTTAGAGTCGCAAGCTGGGAAAACCGTTTCGAGGGTGTTAGGCGCCAAAGAGTCTGGACCTGTGGCGCCAATCTCCGAATCTAGTGGTGCCGGTGTTCAGGCTACGGTCATCAGGAGCAAACCGACACGCTCTGACATGCAGAAGCATGGTTCAGACCAGCCAAAAGTTAAGCGTGCCTTCGTCGTCTTATTGCTAGGTGTAGCACTGACCCTCTTATGGTTTACGCTTCAATAACGCGCTCTGGGGCTGCAGCGATGTAGTGACGAGATCGCGTTGACAGTGGCGTGTCTCCAGACCATGCTCCGGTCCATGGCATCATCGGAGTCTCGTACTCGCATTGTATCGGCATCCAGCCTCAAGTTGATTGTGCGCCGCGGTCCCGCCAGTGGGACCGCCTATGAGGTGGATGCATCCACTGTTGTGGGTCGTTCGGACCAGGCGGATGTCATTATTGACGATAGCGCATTGTCCCGCCGTCATTTTTGCCTGCGGAAGCAGCGTAGTGGCTGGTACGTAGAGGACCTGAATTCCGCAAATGGCACGCAGCTGAACAATACGACTATCGGAAGCGCTCAGAAGCTACACCGAGGAGATGTAATCCATGCCGGGAACTGCACGCTCGAAATTCAGCTGACCGTGACTGAACCTCAGTTGGACGAGCTGGACTCATTGCTCAGAGGTCCAGTGCACACCGATACAACCGAGAAAATCTTTGGTGGCTATCGGGTTATCCGTCGGTTAGGTGAGGGCAATATGGGCCGACTTTGGTTGGTGGAAAAGGAGGGCCAGAAGTTTGCACTCAAGCACTTACGGGCAGACGTATCGCTGTCTGAACAAGATAAGGAACGATTTCTTCGCGAAGCATCTTCTTTGCGTGCCTTACAGCACCAGAATATCGTCGGATTTGTCGATTCGGGCGAGGATGACGAACAGTTCTATTACGTTATGCAATTCATCGATGGAGTGGATTTGGATGTATATCGTCGCCAGGCGGGTGGTCGCCTGTCTGTCGAGCGCTGCCTACGGCTTGCTGCGGAAGTACTGGACGGACTTGATTATGCGCACCGTAAGGGATTTGTGCACCGGGACGTGAAGCCCGCGAATGTCCTGGTTGGTGTAAGTGATGGTCGGATGGTACCAAAACTGACGGATTTCGGACTGGCGAAACGATACGAAGCTGCAGCGGATATTATCACACGTGGCTACATCTCATTCGGTACTCCTGACTACATGCCGCCAGAACAAGTGACTTCCTTCAAAGAGATTGGACCGGCCAGTGACATCTACGCCATGGGAGCCACAATTTACCATCTTCTGTGTGGGGAGACTGCTTACAGTGGTATTGAGGGACCTGACCCCATCCGGACATTACTCAATACCGATCCCGTTCCGTTGGATGACCGGGCGCCATGGCTACCGAGACCGCTTTGTCGGGCGATCAATCGGTCATTGCGCCGAGAGCCTTCTCAAAGATGGTCCTCGGCTCGTTCATTCGCCAGACGATTACGCAATTTCACATGAACGGGTCATGGGTTAGCAGGTGCATGCCTATATAAACTGTTTAGGTTCTAGCGTAAGGCACTTGCGTCAGGTTCATCGCGATTCATAGACTGGGCGTCATGGGAAATCGGAACGTAGGAAAACACACGATTTACGGTACGCGTATGGCAGCAGTACTTTTCGCGGTGTCCTGGTTGCTGGCCATACCGGCGTATTCGTCTGCGTTTTTCGAATTCATTGATGACGCCGATGGCATTATCGCTGGTGCGTGTACGACGCTTGTCCACGACTCTGGGGCCTTGGAACTAACGGCTGTCTGCGCCAGTCCATCGATAGCTATTTCGCTTCCACCTGAGGCGGCGTCTGACGTCACTGCATTGGTTATTACCGCTCATGCCACTGAGAATACGCCCGTTGATCTACGATTCGGTCAAGGCCTAGAGCATGTCGTCCGTGGTCAATGGATGCGTGCAGGCGACACTTATCATCAAATCGTCGTTCCACTGTCATCTCATGAAGCTTGGCCGCCTTCTTCCGGCAACTTGGAGTTGAGGTGGCCGGATCTGACTAGTGGCTCACTATCTATCGAGCGTCTGGAATGGACTGACCGTCACTTCCGCGGCGCTTGGACCTTTCATGAGAATCATCGCAAGCGCGGATGGCGTGAGAACGAGGCGGTATCTGCGGCTACCGTGGAAGATGGCGCGTTCAAGGGTATGATCACATTGGTATCGGCCACGAAGCCTCGGATACAGTCACCGGTGGAAGTGCAACTTCCGGCTCGCGAGTACCGAACGATGTTTCTAACGCTTCGTGGGCAAGCTTCATCGGCTCCGCAGCAAGTTAGAGTGTGGTGGGGCACAAAAGCATCACCCTCTCTGAATATTTCTCGGTCGCTTACGCAGGATTATCAGGCCGATGGCACAACTCAGACCTTTCGCTTTGACCTGTACGAGCACCCCAAATGGCGTGGGACCATCAGTACGCTTTGGATTCAGCCGTTCGTGACTCCGGAGGACGGAGCATCTTTTGAAATTGAGTCGATAGCGTTTGGACCTCGATTCACCTTCGAGCACCCTGGAGATCCAACGGCCTTTCACATTGAAGATGGCGATGGTGTTTTGAGACACGGGACCGATGGGCTCTATGCACGTATTACGAGCCCAAACATGACACTGGCGGCCAGTGTCGATGCCCCCGGCGAGCCTTTTCCGTGGCTGCGAATCAATGCTGCTGTCAGTCCCGGGGATGACTGCAACCCGTCGGTTATTATCAAGACTACGACGGGATCTTCGGTGGTGCCCCTGGATGGATTTATCTGTGACGGCGCACTGCATACGCACTTGCTGCCGATCGACATCACGGGAAGGGTGACTCAGCTGAAATTTATTGCTCCCGGCACAGCAATCGGTAGTCGAGATGTTGTCATATCAGAGCTTGCGCTACTCCCCGACGGCGCATCGTTCGAATTGACTCAAGTACGTATTCCAGAGGCGATTACCGCTGGGGACTCGTTGCTCGTTGACGTTGTGGTGACCAATCAAGGGACGCAGGCAGGAGTGGGGGCGAAAGTAATTATCGGTGGTCAGGTAAAGCTGTGGCCCTCCATTGGACCCGGTGAGAGTGTGACCGAGCAATTTAACCTCGGGACCGTCGCAAACTGTGCCCAAAGTAACCTCGCTAATGTGGCGATAAACGGTCAATTCCCAGGTCATAATGGGTTTTGGAGCTGGCCCGATATTCTCCCTGTGGAGTGGATGGATACCTTTCCGCCCGTTCCACTCGCAGTGCCCGAGCCAGGAAGCGCCCCCAGTGTAATTGCCACTAGCGAGGCGGTGGTGTTTGAGAACGAACGGTTGCGTGCTGTGATAACCAGTGATCCATGCCTTGGTGGATTCGGGTTTTTACGATTATTCGCCGCTAAGAGTGGCAATTGGGTGCAGGTGGGGGCCCGCAGAGGGCTAAGCATGGTCGCAGCTGATGTGGATGGCGTGCTGCAAACTTGGACTTTGACGGGCTTCACACTGGTCGATACGGAGACGGATAACAGTACGGCGAGTGCCACGCTTCAGCAGTCATGGCAAGATAGCGCCGGGGGTACGTGGGTCGCGGTCCAAACCCTGAGTCTAGATTCTACGTCGACGGCGCTTACCTGGCAGTCACAAATTAGCTGCACTGTGCCTCGGGTACTGCGGCGGTTCGATGGGCCAGGGTTAGATGTATCAGACGGGCCTAGCCAAGCACTGGCAGCATCGTTTGGCGGTATAGAAATACTCTCGGATACGTTGAAGTCGTCGAGTGGGCGTTGGTTATCGACCATTGACGCGTACCGGGGCGCGCCTGATGCGGATTTGGTTACGATGCCTGCGATGGCAGTGTCATACAGCGACTATCAGGTCGTCATGACTTGGGATTCTCTGCAAGAATGGCATGCAGGCTCAGTGCGTCCACAGCCACGGTTCCATGCTTTCGGTGACACCACCAAGATGACACTGAGTGCTCCCCGGGTACCGCTGCACGTGTTCCCAAACGATAACCTAGGGACCGTTGATTACTACCTCGATGGTGGTGTTCCAGCGACACTATCCGCGCGCATATCTCTCACGGATGCTGAACCTGCTGCCCTGACCGGAGCAGTACGTGATGCCATTGGATTGCTCAGTCCGGCGCCATACGATGCGGACGCCGCCAGGGCGTTGACTCGGGATGGACTTGTAGCGTCGTTTGACGTGGATGGCTGGTTAGATGAATCAGCTGAGCCTACCAGGCGCGGCGACATTTACAGTGTGGCGCATGCTCTAGCCCAATTCGATAACGATAGTGAGCTAATGGTGAAGGTGATGGCTGTTGCTGCAGCGATGACTGAAAGCGATCTGCTGCCCTCGCCGCTCGGTTGGGGCGGATTGTCGGGAGTACTCTTGCATCCTGCAGGAGCTGATGCGCTCGGACTCATGCCCACAGCCTTATCTGACCCCGCATTAGAGCATGTCATGTCTAGTGAAAGGATCGCCTGGTATCAGCTGCAATTGGCATCGCTTACAGGGCTGGAACAACCGCTCTCAGATGGACTGGAAAGAATGCAATTGCTTCATCCCGCATGGGCCCCTAGCGGCGGCCTGTCTTGGCGCGGCATTCCTAATGAAGCCACCAATGTTGGCGTTTGTGTGGACGGTATTATGGCGGCGCTTACCGCATGGACTCTGACCAACGACCCCCTCTGGCTTGAACGGGCGCAATGGTATGCACATGTCGGACTGCAGTACGTTCTGGCAACTGACCTACCTGGCGCCAGTGGTACGCGATATGGAGTGACGGTGGCGATTGCATCGACTGACGCTGGCCGGTCGTTATTAGGTACCGTTTCTGACGCGTATGGCGTCGCGTTAGCTCGTGCCTATCTGGCGTTGGATCTTGCTGATCCAGGGTCATCTTGGGGAATTGTGGCCGAAGGAATTATTGCCTCTGCAGTGAATCGGCAAGAAAGCCTGGGGACAGGCCGTCTCGTTGACGACTATGATTTACGGCGACGCACTTCGTTCGGTGAAGATAGACTGGGACATACGCTCGCCGCTGCGCTGCTTATGCTGCAGGGGCAAAGCCTTTCGCCATCTATTGATATCGTCACCGCTCCCGATGGTGGAAAGCTAAGAATTGCATCCATGTCAGAGCACACTGCAGTAAGCTTTGATACGCAGAACTGGTCTTTACAGATCGACCTAGAAGCATCAGGTACGCTACCGAAGTGGATATTTGTTGGTGGCCTTTCCTATCCTCCCCCGTCGGTAACGGCAGACTTGGTACCGTTGCTTGCGACGGACGCACTTCAACAGAGTCCTGCTGGTTGGGACTATGTGTCTGGAATCAACGGTGTATTGATCAAAGTGCCTGCAGCCGCGGCGTCGCTGCATGTAGACTTTCCGATTCCGGACGCAGATGCAGACCAGTTCCCCGCCAACATCGATTGTGACGATACCGATCCAACGGTGTTTCCCGGTCAGGATGAGGTATGTAACGGCAAGGACGATAACTGCGTTGATGGGATTGATGAACCAGAGAGCACCGGTTTCTTGGAGTGCGGCATCGGTCAGTGCGCCCATCTGGAACCCGCATGTGTCGCTGGTGTGTTTGTCGACTGTAATCCCATGTTTGGGCAGTCTGATGAGATTTGTGATGGTCTCGATAATGACTGCGATGGTGAGACAGACGAGGAGGTCGGTACGATTAGCTGTGGCACTGGTCAATGCGTGCATAGCATTTACGCCTGTGATGCATGCGACCCGTTCCTTGGTGCATCCCCGGAGGTCTGTGACGACGTTGATAACGATTGTGACGGCGAAACCGACGAAACTCCTGGGACTGTGTTTTGCGGACTGGGAGCATGCGCGCACATCATCTCCGTTTGTGAGGAGTGCGATCCGCTCCTTGGTCAGGGGGAGGAGGTTTGTAACCTGATAGATGACGATTGCGATGGGGAGACCGATGAAGGGCAGCCAACCGTATTCTGCGGTACAGGCGCTTGCCTCCAGGAAATTACCGCCTGCGCTCCGTGCGACCCGCTTGCAGGTTCTACGGCCGAAGTATGCAACCTTATCGATGACGATTGTGACGGTGAAACCGACGAAGAGACACCGACCGTACTTTGTGGCACTGGGCTATGTGAACGGGCAATTCCTGCCTGTCAGGTGTGCGACCCGGTCTTGGGAGCAGTACCAGAGATATGTAACGGGATAGATGACGACTGTAATGGTGTTACGGATGACGCTGGTGGCTTGAAGCCATGTGGAACTGGGCAGTGCTACCGGGAAATTGGCAAGTGCGAGCAGTGCATCGCTGATCTGGGTGCCTTCGATGAAGTCTGCGACGGTAAAGACAACGATTGCGATGGTGAAACAGATGAAATTATCGGAGAAGCTATCTGTGGCCTCGGTGAATGTGCGCATCCAGTAGCAGGTTGCAATGTGTGTGACCCATTGCTCGGCGCAACGCTGGAAGTCTGCGATGGTAAAGACAACGACTGCGATGGAGAGACTGACGAAGTATCCGATCTCGGTACATTCGAATGCGGACTTGGAAGTTGTCTGAATATTCTGCCGAATTGCACTGAAGGAAGTCAGACCACGTGCGATGCATTCAATGGGGCTATCCCGGAGATATGTGATGGCATTGACAATGATTGTGATGGTGTAACCGATGAAGACATTGCGTCCTTTCAGTGCGGAACCGGGCAGTGCGAGTACACTGTTATCGGTTGCAATTTGAGTGGCCCTGACGCCTGCAATCCTCTTTTGGGGGCTTCAGAAGAGGTGTGCGACGGCGTAGATAATGACTGTGATGGTGATATCGATGAATCATTCGGAACGTTGGTTTGCGGCGAGCTACTTGGCTGTCCACAGGTTGTGCCCAAATGCGTGGGCGGTATCGAGCAATTTTGTCATCCTGTGACGGGCCTCGCCCCGGAGTTGTGCGATGGCGTTGATAACGACTGCGATTCTTTTACTGATGAAGACCAGCCCGTGATCACGTGTGGGCAGGGAGCCTGTCTACATACGGTGCCTGGCTGTCTCGATGGTGCGTTGAATATCTGTGATGCCTTTGAAGGCGCTATCACTGAAACTTGCAACTTTATTGATGATGATTGCGATGGCGAAACCGATGAGTCATCGCCACCAGTTGTCTGTGGCCTTGGTGCTTGCCAACGAACAATCGATGGCTGTTTGAATGGGGCACCGGTGCCATGTGTACCTCTTGATGTGGCAAAACCCGATGTCTGTAACGGCATTGATGATGACTGTGATGGTGATACGGATGAGAACCAAGGGGAGATTACCTGTGGCGTAGGGGCATGTGAGGTGACACTTCCGTTGTGTGTCGATGGTGTCGCGCAAGCATGTGATGCGCAGACTGGGCAAGCACCTGAGCTATGCGACGGTATCGACAACGACTGTGATGGTGAAATTGATGAAGGGCTCGGGACCAAGGAATGCGGGCGGGGGCTATGCCGGCGGACTATTGCCGCCTGCAGCAACGGAGCTCCTACGGTATGCGACCCCTTTCTCGGTCTCCAGTCTGAGGTATGCGATAGCCTGGACAATGACTGTGATGGTGAAACCGATGAGGGCTTAGGCAATTTGACCTGTACCGTCGGAGGTGAAGTTATTCAGGTGCCTGGTTGCCAAGATGGGCAGTCCGTTACATGCAGCGACGGAATTCTTCCCCCCAGCCCTGGGAGTACGGGGCAAGATGAACCGCCAGAAGATGACGCTATTGAGACAATCCCGGGGGCAGCATCTGGCGGCTGCTCCTCTAGCCATCGGACGCCATACTCGTCTCCAATAGGTATCTCCCTCGTCCTACTGCTCCTATGGTGTCTCTCGCGTGCTCGGCGCAATCACGCCACCGCGAAATCGTGATCTTGGGTCAGGAGCGCAGCTGGATAGGCTATATACCTAGTGTTTTGTCACCGATGTAGACAGTACATCCGCACCACGTTTTGTTTCGCCGCTCGATGAGTCTGCGGATGTTGAAGAACGTGCCCGCACTGACCTGCATGAAAATTGCGGTCATTGTCACCGAAAGCATGCCGCCGCGGATCCATCGGGTCTCGACTTCGATTGGGAAGAAACAGACCTTGGGAAGCTAGGATGATGCAACTTACCCTCGGCGGCGGGAGCCGGAGCAGGTTGGGGGTGATTGGGATGTTCTACCGGGTCACCCTACGGTGAGCCTTCTCGTTCAGCGCATGACTTCGACTGCTCCGGACGTGAAAATGCCGGAGTTGCCGAGCATGGAGGTTGATCACGATGGTGTACAGCCGATTTCCGACTGGATAGCGTCCATACCTGAGGTGGATTGTAGTCAGATGCATGCCAATGAATAGGTAGGTAATCGGCGTACTACGGTCCCATCAACCGTCGCCAGTCATCGAAAGAGCGTATCCTAAGATAGTGATTTGTTTCTCGAACGGTGCTCATCGCAGCGCTCGGAGAGTGCCCATAGTCATGGCCAGGATATAAGATCGTAGTATCGGGCAATTTGGCGAGCCGTTGCGTGAGCGTGCGATACATTTCCTCCGAGTCTCCTCCGGGCAGGTCAACCCGGCCGCATCCTTGCGTGAACAAGGTATCTCCCGACAGGAGGGCATCGCCGCATTGGAAGCATTGACTTCCCGGTGTATGCCCTGGGGTATGCAGAAGCGTTATCGGAATATTTCCCACCATGACTCTGTCACCCGAGTCATGCCGAACAATGTCCGATTCTGATAACCCGGTGACCTTCAAAAGTCCGTCACCTTCGTGTGAGTTCACGTGTACTGGCACTGGGCGGGACGTCATCAGTTGAGGAAGACCCTCTACAGTAAATCCCATCATTGAGCCGCCACAATGATCAGGATGGTAGTGTGTTATCAACGCTCCAGTAAGCGTCATGTCATCTTCATCGATGCAATCTAAAATTCCCTCTACCGACCATGCGGGATCGATCACCATACATTCGCGGGATTCACGGCAACCCACGAGATACATGAAGTTTTCCATCGGTCCGATCTTTATCTGGCGGAAGTAGAGTGAATCCATCGGTGCCTCCTGTTGCTCAGACTCACCTTACAATAGGGGCCTACCACAAAAGATCACTTGCTTTTATTGTCCATCGGTCATCTCCGATGGATAGACGCAAGCCGCCCGCACTCCACCAGCAGGAATAGTCCCAGGGTTCCAAAACTTGGTGTGGCTTGAATGCGGCATCGGAGGTCGTATCGATCGTCCCTAGCGTAACCTTTTCGTAGCCGGGTAGCAGGTAGAGCGGTTCCTCACACAAAGGGCAGGATGTGCGGGCCCATCGTTTGTAGGGCCAGCAGATATCCATCCGAGGGAGAAGGTCATGTAGATCCAAGCGTCCACCGCATAGTGGGCAGCTACATTCAAGGTCGTCGATCATGCGCTCTCTGCCGATGCTTGCGCATCAAAGTCGGCGAAAAATTTATCAGGTTCTACGATGTAGCCCGCAACCGCACTAGCGGCGACAACCAATGGACTCGCCAAGTAAACGCTGCCGGGACCGCTTCGGCCTGGAAAATTCCGGTTGATAGCCGATACTGTCACTTGGTTCGCAGAACTAGACACACCAGGTCCTGCACGGATACATGCACCGCAGCTTGGATTAATAAGGTCCGCACCGGCCTGTTCGAAGAGTCGCAAGTATCCCTTCTTATCTGCGTATGCGCGGATAAGTTGCGAACCGAATTGGATGTATAAACTCACGCTCTCTTTCACCTTCAAACCGCGGTCAACGGCGCGCTGTAACACGGATGCGTACATATCCATATCGGTCATTTTCCCGCCGGTACAGGAACCGCCATATGCGATATCGATATACACGGGCTCTCCGCCACGAGACAGTTCTAATTCATCGAGGAATATACCGTTTCGCGGGTCGCCCGGTGTGGCGACCATTGGCCTGAGGTGCTCAAGGTCTATGGAGAACTCATGCGCAAAGACCGCGTCTTCATCAGATCGTAGACCGACCATCGGCCGAAGAGCTTCACTCCAACGGCCCTGGCTTTTCAGGTATGCAATTGTGACGTCGTCAGCAGCAATAATACCGGTGGTAGCACCTGCTTCGACCGCCATATTTGTAAGCGTAGCTCTCTCATCCATATTCATGGACAGAACTCCATCTCCACAGAATTCCAGCACCTGTCCAATTGCTTTCCCGCCTCGGATATATTCATCGGAAAGCACTTTCAGCATCACATCTTTGGCGCTGACGTGGTTCGGCATCGAGCCGTGGATCTCCACTCGAACGACTTGTGGCACGACTGTCCGGATATCGCGCGAGTACCATGCATTAGCGATATCGGTGGCTCCAACACCGAATGCAAAGGCGCCCAATGCTCCTGCGGTGCATGTATGGCTATCTGAACCAATGATGAGTTGCCCAGGGAGCCCGATCTCTTCTAGCACCGCGTTGTGGCAAATTGCTTCGGACCCGCCCGCATCAACTTCTCCAAAAAGACGTATACCCTGCTCACGAGTGAAGGTTTCTTGGGACTGGGCGAGGCCCTGTGCTTGTTCGAGAAGCCCCATTTCACGATGCTTCTCACTCATAACATCACCGAGAAAAGTCAGGTGGTCTCGGAATGCATAGATACTCGCGGGTTCTGAGACTTTCGCATCTGTTCCGAGGAATTGCTTGAACAAGGAGGCCGCCATTGGGGTCACGTAGTCGTGTGTGAATCGGACATCTGTGCGGCAGAAGACAGAATCGCCAGGCTGTACGGCGGGAATACCCAAGACACTGTTCTTCGCGTCCACTACTGCATGAGACGCTATGATTTTCTCTGTCAAATTCATCGGGCGTGGCCGGGTGCCGAGTGATGGAGGATACAGTTCCCCGGCCAATCGTGCCTGGTTGTACGGGAATAATCCGCCACGTCTGACGATTTCAGCACCGATGGCGTCAAGGCCGCGTGTGAACTC
>PKDL01000307.1 GCA_002863065.1 Pseudomonadota bacterium | reverse complement strand
AAGACCACTCGGCTGCAACGGCTTGGGTACTCAAGAAAACCGTCATACATCCGGGGACGTTACTAACCAAAATCCATTGGGATACCCCATTCGATATCATTGTTTCGTGGGGTAACAAAATCGTGAAGCGTCAGGGTGTCAAGCAGCCACAGAAGGACTATACGGACGTCGACCCGGACAAAGCTGAAAAGCGCTTGGACGATTTGCGCCGGGAAGAAGATAAAGCACTACGGGAACCGGAAAAGGTGGCACGTAA
Source organism: Pseudomonadota bacterium (assembly GCA_002863065.1). Lineage (GTDB taxonomy): Bacteria > Myxococcota_A > UBA9042. The sequence continues at coordinate 11,782 of PKDL01000307.1, read as the reverse complement.
GATCGACCACACTATAGACACCCCGAAGAGGATACAAAATTCCGTGGAGGGTGGAGTGCGGCGTGTTGAACGGACTATGGATACACTAAAGCGCACGGGCAATAAGGTGCAACGGGTGTTCAAATAGTCGCCTAGGCATGCGGGAACTGGCAACTTGGTATCAACGCGTTATACCATCGGCTTAGGCGGTAATCGTCGCGAACATCGGACCTATGAGACAACACGACACGCGGTTGTATCGTGGAGCCGCTGGATTCAGTGTTGGGAGAATGCATGGCAACGCTACTTATTGGTGGACTTGGCCCGGGTGAGCTTGTCCTCATCTTATTGATTGTGCTGATTATTTTTGGGGCCGGAAAGCTACCTCAAATTGGTGATGCACTTGGTAAGGGTATACGAAACTTTAAGTCCTCTGCCTCAGGCGAAGAGGACATCGATGTTGCGCCCAAACCACAGCAGACATCACTTCCCCCGGCTTCATCCACTGCGCCGGTGACCGATGCTGAGGAAGTCTCCGTAAAAACCGAGTCCTGAGCACAACAACTTCGCTGGGCGGTCTGGCTACTTCTTTTGCGTAGCCTTGGAACGGCGAAGCTTGCCATCGAGCATTACGGCGCTCAACCACATACCACTATCATTGTCACGGTCGAGCCGCTTTAGTGTGTAACGCTCGCCGGAGGGTAGGGCGATCTCGACGATTGCGCCTGACTTCAGCGGCTTAATCGGACAATCCAGCTCAATGGCTTTGTCGGCAGCCCGTTCGAGGATCAGCCAACAGGCATTGTCTAGGCGCCGTACGAAACGGTTGTGGTCGAGTCGTATGACAAACTCTTCCTCGGTCCTTGACCATGTGGCCGGACCGGAGCCGAAGTACAGCGTATCTCCGGCCAACATAAAGTTGAATCTTGGCATCGTTCCATCGTCGGCCTTGATGTCGATACTATTTGCACTGGCAAGAATCCATCGCCCTTTCACGGTGCCTTCTTCGTGTACCACTGTAATACGGTGTTTGGGCTCGAAAAGTATTCGCCGAACCGCTCCCTCACCGGACCAGGTGCCTTGTAGCGCTTTTTCGAGTTCCTTCTCAGCAGGTTTTTCGTGGGATTCGTCTCCTGGGCATCCAAAGCTAAGGTGCTCAATCACCCGGTTTGCACCTCGTTTACAATACGTGTCCGCCAGTTGGCATTCTCCCTGGTTGTCGTCTACATAGCCGACGGTCCACATGTTTTCGCCTTCAAGTTTCCAAAGACAGGCATTCAGCGGCATCAGACGATTCTTACCGCGCGCTGACGGACGCATATCTCGGATGTTGTACCCATTCACGCGTACCCAACCGTCGCCTACAAAGTGGTTGTCGCAAGACCGTCCCTCGAGATTGATACCAAGTTGCTCTAAGTATCCGTCAAACAGAGCGCATGCGTCTTCTAAGGTCATCTCTTTTTTCTTTGGGACAACTCCTTCAGGAAGGGGAGTAGCGGGGGCAGTAGTCGTGGCCGGTTGTCCTGGCGCATTCGCTGGGCCGGTTGGTCCCGAAGGCCCCCCGGGTCCGCTCGTCGGGCCAGGGCCAGCCGGCGGTCCGCCGGGCCCTGACTGACTCGGAAGTGGAGGTCCGTTCTCCTGTTCTACCTGCGGCTTTTTACACCCTGGCAAGACGGCCAAAGCGAGACAGAGCACCACCGCAAGCCACAGGCGAGAATCCGTCGGCTTTGTACGTTCGGTTGCTAGGTCGTTCGACAGCATGGCTGCAGGATGTCGTCGGTGGCGATTTGTGTCAAACAGTACACTCAAGTGTGTGCATTTGGTCGGTTTATGATCAATTAACCACACGACAGACGCGGCCAACCGCGAAGCGTCAATAGCTGATGCAGTGTCAGCGCTACGGGGTTCAGCCTTGGAATAGACCCACTTCAGTGGATTTTTATCGGGCTACCCTTCATTTGGATGCCCCTCCGCACTCGGTCTTGGATAAATAGGAAGTGATGTTCACGATTGGGTGGGTGTCATTGTGGCGTCAAAGCGGGTAGGGCGCTACTCTTCCCAAGCTGAGTTTGGCCTCATTCGAGCAATGGCGGTCAGTGTTGTATGACGCAATTGGTATAGTGATTGCCTAGCGCAAGGGCATGATGCCCTTTGGATGGACTAAGACGAACTTGCCTGGGAGTAGCCAAAGAGATTTCGCCCGAGCACCTCGCGAGAGCCGTAGGCCGTCGCCTGGTCGGGCCAAGCCCCGCCGAACGAAGCTTCGACGCTGGTTTGGGCTATGTGTCTTACTGGCTACGCTGGGTCTGGCGTTCGCCATTATCGGATATTGGGGACTGGTCTTCTACTATGAGCATCGGCTTCCAGCGGTTTTTCGTACCCAGGACTATCTCGCTGAAACAACACAACTCAATCGCATAATGAGTGCCGACGGTGCCGTCCTGTATGAATACGGCGATCAGCGTCGGTCTGTCGTCCCGGAAGCCAAGATACCCCAGAGGATAAAAGACGCTGTACTTGCTGCCGAGGACGCCGATTTTTATCGGCATGATGGTCTCGACTATTTGGGTATGGCACGTGCCATGTATAAAAATCTCCGTGACCAGCGCTTCTCCCAAGGTGCCTCCACGATCACCCAGCAAATCGCAAAGACGTTCTTTCTGAGTTCCGAGAAGAGTATCGAGCGTAAGCTCAAAGAGGTTGTTCTCGCTCGACGTCTTGAGCATGAACTGTCTAAAGATGAGCTTCTGTATTTGTACCTAAACCAAATTTATTGGGGTCACGGACGGTATGGCATTGGGGAAGCGGCTCGTTTTTACTTTGGTAAGGACTTGGCATCCGTCACATTGTCCGATGCAGCTCTTCTAGCGGGAATGATTGCGGCTCCCGAACGCTACAGTCCTTTCAAAAATCTCCGTAGGGCGACAGAGCGTCGCGCCTTTGTCTTGGACCAAATGGCGCTACATGGCTTTATACTTTCGGAAGATGCAGATGCGGCAAAGCGGGAACCGATCCGCCTACGTTTTTCTGCCGATCGTGACCCCCATATTGGAATCGCTGGCTATGCGTCCGCAATGGTGCGGCAGTTTGTGGTGAATACCGTGGGAAGTGCCCGGGTAGCACAGGGTGGATTACTCGTGCACACGACGATTGATACGCGGATGCAGCGAGTGGCCGAGCAGACGATACAGCGCGGACTCGTCGGCGTAGATCGTATGTTTGACTTGGCTCGACCACTCCAGCACGTATCGACTGGACGCATAAACCGCCTGACAGCGCAGCTCCGTAGAAAACTCCCCAAAGGCGGGGTTCGTTCGGGGAAGATTGTTTTAGGTGTAGTGACCGCCGTGGATACCGCATCCAAGCATTACGTGATCAACATCGGTTATGGCCCTGGTCGATTACCGTTTGATGCGGTAGCGAGATACGCGGATGGCAAACCTCCTGCCTCGCTGTATCGTGTGGGCGACGTCCTGCGCGTCAGTCCTCGTCAGACAGTGCGTGGGCCATGGTCTAAAGAACGACTCCCGACGTTCAACATAGATCAAGGACCTCAAGCGTCTTTGGTAGCCATTGAACCTCGTACCAGGGCGATCAGAGCATTAGTGGGTGGTTATGATTACTCAACTCATCCGTATAACCGTGCCGCATCTGCTAGGCGTCAAGCAGGCTCGACGTTCAAACCGTTGGTATTTGCCGCTGCCCTTGAGTCTGGCGCGATTACTACTGATATGCGCTTCGCTAATATCCCAGAGACATACAGCCGAGGTACGGGAGGTGGCGTTTGGCAACCAAAAAACTTCTCGAAACGGTACGATGGGAAGCGCTACACGGCGCGACTAGCATTAGCAAAATCCATAAATGTCATCGCGGTCAAGGTACTGCAGAAGCTTGGCTTGGATAAATTGACAGCATTCGCACGCAGGCTTGGTTTGAAAGGAGCGATTGCTAGAGACCTTTCGGTGGCCTTGGGTAGTACCGAGGTATCTCCATTAGAACTAGCGAATGCGTATGCGAGCTTTGCGGCTCTAGGCATGTATCGGGACGCCATTCTGGTGACGAAAATAGAAGATAACGCGGGGAAGGTGTTATTTCAGCAGTCTGGTAAAGCATCTCGAGTTATGTCCAGTGAAGTGGCCTGGAGAGCAATCGAGATGCTACGCGCGGTGGTGACGCACGGGACGGCGAAGCGTCTTCACAGAATCGGTCGTCCTGTTGCCGGAAAAACAGGGACCACTGACAAGGGAATTGATAATTGGTTTGCTGGGTTTTCTAAAGAACTGGTCTCGGTAGTGTGGGTCGGATTCGATGATCGGCGAGCAGTGGAGAAGGCAACTGGTGGGACGTTGGCTGCCCCTATCTTTGGACGCTTTATCGCTGCTGCATTGGAGGGACGCTCGGTGCGAAACTTTAAGCCACCGAGAGGTGTCAAAGCATTACCGAGGGTAGTAGCTCCTGAAGCTGCTCCTCGGAAGATACAACCTGTTGACCCAACGGAACCAACACCTGATCGCTTATTGCAGCAGATGGAGCTGTTATATCGCACACCAAATGAGGATAGGAAAGCGCAGTGAGAGCGGCACTAATGAGCGTCATCTGCGTGCTGTTCTGCTGGTGCCCAGGCCTGCAAGCGGAACGTAAGACATCGAGTGTCGACCGACTTGTCGACCAAGTAATGACTCCGGCGACTCAATCGCTTTTACAGCTTCAATCGGGTCACCGGTCAATAGGCCTCGCTCTTCGTTTTCACGTAAAGCGAGAGGAAGGTGGTGTATCTAAACTGGTGCCCATGCTCACTCAGCTGCTCAGCGGACGGCTCGCTGTATTGCCTCGGACTTCATTCGAGATACTTCCTGCTCTGCCAACCAGCACATTATCCAATCTTGAAGAAGCGTCTGAGATTTCGGGTCATGACTTTCTTCTGATTCTCGACTTTTCGCTACACCGGGGGCATGCACATCTTTCGGGAATGCTACGGCGTGTGCATGCCAATTTTTGGTCTCGCATACGAGAGCCCGTCGGGGGGGTTCAGCACCATTTTTTTGGGCGAATGCGTGTCGACGCCACGTTTCGACAGTTACTTGAGATGCCCCATATACCGTTGGAATTTTCCTGGGAATCGAATGTGGTTGCACCCAAAGCGACGCTTGCGGTAGCCAGCGGAGACCTTGATGGGGACAGTCGTAATGAATTGGTTTGGCTGACACCAAACGAGGTGCGAGTAGAACGTTGGATGGGCGAGATTGGTCTTGAAGTCGCGAGAATCCCACTGACAGGATTAGTCGAGCGACCGATTCGGCTGCGGAGACTGTGGGGAACCATCGCTACCGTGGACCTTGACGGGGACAGGACGGACGAACTGGCGATCTGGACAAGTCACCATAGGGCGGGCGGAATTTTCGAAGTGACTGCTGCTGGAGCGTTAGAGCCATTCAATGGGAACTCAGAGACACCATTGTGCAATACGGTGGACCATGCCACGTCATCTGGTGCATGCGGACCGGTTTACGGCACCGTATCCGCGCAAACCTGGGACGAAAGTGGTTCGGTATTTGTTGGTGATGTGGACCCAGTACGTGGGCACCTATCTTCTCGGCTTCGGGTTCTTACCCCCACAGCTTCAGGGAGACTCATGACTCTTCCTGAGGGCATCGCCACCGTAGCCACTGGGGTGTTTCCGCAAAAGGCAGTGGGCGATTCGTGCGAAGTGCTTGTCACAGTGGACCGCTCGGGTCGGATGAGAATACGCAGCGTGGGCGATGTGATTACGGTCCCAGGAGTTGGAGCACAGGTGGCACTGGCTGATTTGAATGATGATGGTGTGGTTGAAATCGTCCGAACATCCAATGCGCATTTGGGCGAAGATGATGAGTTGGTAGTTCACTCGCTTCACGCTCATGGGGTATCAGTACAATATTCAGCCGCCGTGCCGCCGGTTCGATTCCTGAGTGTGGGTGATTCTAATAACGACGCAAGAACCGATGTACTGATCGTGAGTGAATCCGGTGATGTGCGCCGCCTTAACGGTATCCCTGCCGGTTAGGATTGGAGATTGCTTGTGAGTATCGACCGGCGCATTCTCCTGTGTATCTTGGTGATAGCGTACGGTGCTTCTGCTCCGACTTTTGCCGCGATGCCTCCACAGGTTGGGGGGAGCTTGCGTGTTGCAGTGGCTGACAAGCTAGCGACACCAGCCCCCGAAACAGCCTGGTCATTTTCCGACTGGATATTAGTGCGCCAGGTGCACGCCGGTTTATACCGGGAGGTCGATGGTGAGTTCACACCTGACCTGGCCCAGTCGGTCCCACAACCTATCGGGTCTGGACGCTTTCGGATTCAATTACGTCAGAACGCTGTGTTTCACGATGGACGTCGAGTGAGTTCGAGCGATGTAACTCGAATGTGGAGGCGTGCGCGCGCGAAAGGCATTACGTTGCGGGCAGTCGATAACACCACTATCGAGTTGTCGGGTCGCGCAGCATTAAAGTCAGAAGCAGTCGTTCGGATATTTGCAGAACCATTACGAGTCATTACGGGAGAACGTCCCTACATTGGAGCCGGGCCGTTCGCTTTTCGCTCTCAACCGCGCGAGGTCGTGTTGACTGCGCACCTCAACCACCATCTAGGGCGACCATGGTTAGACCAGTTGATCATCCGGCACGGCCTGGGCACTGAAGGCGTTGTACGAGCGCTTCGGTACGATCGTGCCGATCTCATCTTCCAGCCACTTCAGGGAAACGATACTGGAAATAGGCGGGATTCGAGCGTAAGGACCGCAACGGGCCCGGTACGTGAAGTCTTAGGGCTGTTCGTACTTCCCGGGACTGATAAAGAGGAGCGTCGCATTGTGATGACTGATGCTCCCCGACGTCGCATCGGGGAAGTTGTGCCGGGCGGAGGCCGTGCCGCGTATCGTCCATCACCTCATGACGACTCAACGGGACACAGAACTAGAACGCAGCAACAACGCTCTTCGTTTCGATGGTACATTGGAACAGCGAGTGCTACGAAGCCGCTTGTGCTTGAATTGTCCGCGGTATTTTCGTCGCTGTCTGCGCCCTGGGCTGTGCAAATCGCAGCAGCACGGACTTTGAGAGACGTGGTACGCGGTATACGGCGATCACCATGGTCCGCCGCACTGTTCTGGTGGTACCACGCGACTGGGACTCGGGCTGCGTCTGCCGAGCAGCTGAAGAGGGCTGGAGCCGGTATCACGTGGGTACCCTTGGTAGAGCGTTCGAGGATCGCGACATATCGCTCTAGTCTGTCTAAGGTTCAGTGGGACAGTGCCGGTCTCGTGGACTTTGGCAGCGTTTGGCGCCAGTAAGGTGGTCTTCATGAGTTCTTTGCAACTGCGTATTACTTTCGCAATCCTGTTAGCGGTCGTGGTGGTCGCAGCGCTTGTAGGTACGGCGACCTACCAGCGGTTGGAAGAGCAGAGTCAAGCTGATTTTAATAATACCGTTCAGGCTGTTCGCGAAGCCGTAACATCCCGCTTAGAGCGTGATGCAGGCTCACTGAATGAGCGAGTAGATGCACTGAGAAAGCACCAAGTTATTCGACGCCTGAGTCAAGACCTTCAAGAAGGCGCTTGGGATACTCGGGTAACTATTCGTCGCCGAACGAAACAGGATCTCAAGCAGCTCATGGTTGGTGCGTCTTTAGATGCCCTTTGGGTTTTAGACGCGCAAGATAGCAACCGCGTTATAGGTGCACCTCATCGTTTGGGGGATGTTGGTCTTCCGGCAGAGATCGCTGCGTACGTGTTGCGGGGCATGGAGTCTTTTGTCATTGCACGTGAATCACTCGTTCGTCATGGCCGGCCAATTGAACTCGTCACGGTAGAATCCGGAGTGCGAGCGGGACGGCTTATTCTCGTGGGAGGGCGAGTCGTTGGTACGCGTGTTGCCTCTGATCTACAGGCTGGTATACCGAGTAAGCCGCATATTGAGGTTCGGGACGGTGGCGGGGAACTGCTTGCAGAGACACCAGTACTTTCAGACTACAGTACGACTCAGACGGCAGAAGTGGTGCATCATAACCCCGGTGCAGCAGAACCAGCATTGGTAGTAGCGCTACAGGTATCTCGTGAACAACTTGACGCCCAGCTGCGCGATCTAAGCTGGACCCTATTGTACATCACATCTGTTGGTGGCATTTTGGGTCTCCTTCTCGGGCGACTGCTCGCGACACGCATCACTGCCAAGCTGCAAGTCTTGGTAAGTGCGGCGCGCTCTATTGGCGCAGGTGACCGCGATGTACAGTTACCAGCGGCTGACGAGGATGAAGTCGGCGAATTGGTCCACGCTTTTGACCGCATGAGGCACGAATTGGATGAAAATGATGCCCGCCTCAGACGTGCGGAACGGGTTGCTGCATGGCAGGACATCGCTCGTGAGCTGGCCCATGAGATCAAGAATCCACTGACGCCTATTCAGATGGCGATGGAGACGCTACGCCGGGCGCATCAAAGACGACATGAGCGGTTTGATGAATTATTTACGGAATCGACAGAAACCATTCTGGAAGAGGTGGCGAGACTGTCAAAAATCGTCAGTGAATTTAGCCAGTTTGCTCGGATGCCCAGTCCTCAACCACGCGCATATTCATTGAATGACGTTGTCCATAGCGTTGCAGTGCTATACCGCGACGGTCATATCGAACTCTCCGAGTCCTTAGGGGATGATGTCGGCGACATTCGGATTGATCCCGAGCGCATGACGCAGGTGATTCAGAATCTCGTGTTGAATGCCGTTCAGGCGACTGCGGGTGTAGAGAGGAAGGGAAGAATTCGTCTTGTGACTGAAAGGATTGCACCTGATCGAGTGCAGTTGTTGGTGTCTGATAATGGGCCAGGTATCTCCGATGCAGACATGCCGCGTGTATTCACTCCTTACTTTACGGCGAAAGCAGGTGGGACCGGGCTTGGTCTCGCTATTGCCCACCGCATTGTCGACGGACACGGTGGTCGAATCGGTGTACGCAGTACGCCGGGTGAAGGTACTACGTTTCTAATTCAGCTTCCTGGTTAGGCTTGAGTCCAGTCAACAGCGTCTGGATCTTCCCCTCGCTGAATCATCTGCCAGAGCGGCGATACTTCACGCAGGCGTCGAACGGATGCCACCATCTTTTCAATTGCGGCATCTATGTCGGCCTCCGTATTGAAGCGGCCGATCCCGAACCGTACTGCGGCGTGCGCGAGGCGCTCACTTCTCCCGATGGCGCGGAGCACGTAACTGGGTTCGAGGCTGTCGGAAGTGCAGGCTGAACCGGAGGATACGGCAATGTTGCTCATGGCCATGAGTAGGGCCTCGCCTTCCACATATCCGACGGAGAGGTTGAGGTTTCCTGGCAGTCGGTAGGTGGGGTGTCCGTTGAGGTGCAGATGTGAAAGTTCCGCATTTAGTCCGTTCCACAGGCGTTCTCGTAGCATCTCCAGCCTGACTGCCTCTTCGGCTAAACCGGCCACTGCAATTTCAGCGGCTTTTCCGAAGCCAACGCATAGTGGGACGGGTAGCGTTCCGGAACGGAAGCCGCGTTCATGCCCCCCTCCGTCGATCAGTGCGCGTAGCTTTACGCCCGGTCTTGAGTCACTCGACTTCGCTCGACGCACGTACAGAGCTCCTATTCCTTTGGGAGCATACACTTTGTGTCCCGATAGGCTCATAAGGTCTACGCCCAGTTGATTCACATCTAGCGGTATCTTGCCCAGCGATTGCGCGGCGTCGGTGTGTAGCAAGACCCCTTTTGCCTGGCATAGGGCAGCGATTTCAGTGATGGGCTGAATCACACCAATCTCGTTATTGGCGTGCATTACCGAAACCAGCACTGTCTTGGGAGTTAGTGCCTCATCCAGTCGATTCAGGTCAATGAGCCCATCAGACTGCACCGGAAGCACCGTGGTGAGGTACCCCTCGTATTCTAGTGCCTTGACCGCATCCAGCACTGCTTTGTGCTCCGTACTTAAAGTCACAACGTGGTTACCTCGTTGCGAGTTCTTATACAGAGCACCCTTGATCGCGAGATTATTTGACTCCGTTGCTCCGCTAGTGAACACAATTTCTTTCGGCGAAGCCCCTATTGCAGCTGCCAATTGTGCACGCGCTTCTTCTACAGCGTCTTCTGCTTCCCAACCTAGCGCATGTGTGCGGGACGAGGCATTGCCATAACGGTCTGAAAACCAGGGCCACATCGTTTTGAGCACACGTGGGTCTACGCGAGTCGTGGCGTTATTGTCTAAATAAATGACAGACATTGGTTTTGCTCCCGCCTATGTCATGTACCCAACTGTAAGCTACGACATCATACCAGCAAGTGCGAACGGATCTGGCCAATGCTGAAGGATGTTCGACGTTCCCTTGACATGGACCCGTATGGGATACCAATCTCCGACTCCCAGCGCGGTTACCAGATCGGTAGCTATCTTAGGCTTAGGAGTGTGTTGTGCCCACGACCGACAAAAAACAAATACTGGAAGTCCTCTCACAGGTTATCGATCCCGATCTACAGAAGGATATTGTAACCCTAGGCTTTGTTGGAGCGGACGATATCCACATCGAAGGCGACGTCGTTGTCGCCACCGTTTATCTGACGACGCCGGCCTGTCCTGTCAAAGATATGATGAAGGCGAAATGTGTCGAACTCATCGAGGCCCTTCCAGGAGTCAATACAGCAAAAGTGACGATGGATGCTCGCACCGTTTCATCGAAGGCACCTACGGAAGACAAATCCCGCCTGAATGGCGTAAAAAATATTTTGGCCGTGGGTAGCGGGAAGGGCGGTGTAGGTAAATCGACGGTTGCCGCAAACCTCGCATACGCCTTGCGTCAATCTGGCGCCACTGTCGGTATTCTAGACGCGGATATTTACGGTCCATCGTTGCCGATATTGTTGGGGCTGAAAGGCCAAGCTCCGACCATGAGTAAGGAACAGAAGATCAATCCGCTGGAAAAATACGGGATGAAAGCGATCAGCATGGGGTTCCTACTCAAGGAAACCGATGCGGTGGTCTGGCGGGGACCGATGCTTGGTAAGGCACTTCAACAGTTTATTGAGGACGTAGACTGGGGAGAACTTGATTACCTCGTCATAGACCTCCCGCCCGGCACCGGTGACGTGCAATTGTCGCTTAGCCAGCTCATTGGCGTGGACGGGGCTGTGATAGTAACGACGCCTCAGGACGTAGCATTCGCCGACGTTAGAAGAGCGATACGCATGTTCCAGATGACTAAAGTCCCTTTGCTCGGACTTGTGGAAAACATGTCGTTTTTCCTCTGCCCGGATAATCAAAAGACGTACCATATCTTTGGTCAGGGAAAGACGGCGGCACATGCAGAGGAGCAGCGGACCGCGTTTCTCGGCGAGCTACCTATTGACCCTCAGATAGGGCCTGCAGCCGACCGTGGAGAACTGATTGCTGTTGCGGATCCCAGTGGGTTGCAGGCAGGCCTGTATAAAGAGTTAGCCGGCAAGGTTGCAGCGGCCCTCGCGAAGCGTGCAATGGAAAAGGAAAAGAAAGAGAAGTTGAAGGGTTTTTTCAAGGTCAGCGCCAACTAAAAATCGTCTCGTCCGACATCTGCCCTCTTGACCGTTCATGGTGAATGCAGCCGCCCTGTACGTAAGTTGGCCGGGGGCTCATCCAACACTTGGGTCGCTGTCACATCGGCTCTGATCACCGAATGGCCGCTACTCGCCTTTGGGGGGCGGAGTTACGGTCGGTTCGACCGTAGGTTTCGGCTTGGTGTCCGTTTCCTCTTTTGTCTTTTCAGGTGCCACATCCTCTTTTACCGGTGTGTCGACTTCT
>PKDL01000036.1 GCA_002863065.1 Pseudomonadota bacterium | reverse complement strand
CTCGCCAAAGACTCCCCAAAGTCTTCCCAAAGTCTTCCCAGAGTTATCGCCAGGTCACGGCGGGGTCCAAGGGGTCCCCATAGCCAAAAAGGGCAAAGAGTGAAAATTGAACACGAGGAAGATAGCGGATCGGGAAGAGAAACTTGAGTAAGAGATGGACGCCAGTTGCTTTTCGATAATGATAACGTTTCGATCTCTTACTCGGTCAGAATCGCAAACGTACCCAAAAAAGCACCGAAAATCCATTTCTCGCTAATGAGGCGAGATGCTTTTGGCGCGCATCACGCCTCTTTTCTTCTGACGCATAGGGCCCAAGTCGACGGCGCCGCGCAAGTGCTGCAGCCGCTTCCAATTCGGGGTTCACATCATTTTCAGTTCGACAATCGAGCGCAGCTTCAATCAACTCCGCATCCACTCCTTTCCGGCGCAGATCAAATTGAATAGCTCGCGCAGATTTACCTTTTCGGTGTAATGCGCCCGCCCTACCCCGCGCATAGGCGGCATCATCTAACAAGCCCACGCGTGTGAGACGAGCAATCACTGAATCGATCCAGGGTTCACCGTCGCCTGGCTCAATTTCCTCAGCTTTTACCGCCTCTCGAGTCAACTTCTTCAGATACTGCCGCATACGAGCAACAGTGCAGGGAAACCGTTCCAGATACCGTAATGCTCGCTCATGCAAGGACTGCTCATTCTTTACGAATCGCTTCGCCACAGAATCTCCGCGTTATCGCTGCGCTGGCAGCTTCCATATCGGAATATGGGCAATAAAGAGAACGGCTAATACACGTCAGTACGCTTATCTGATCGCATATAAAAAACCGATTATGCTCCGGACCATTGACGCATCAACAGAACATATTGAGGATACGCATCGGATCCGGGCTTGGAGAATACATGAAACCGGCACCAAATGAGCCGAAAGCATTCAAGTACGTCGTGATGGTCGCGGTCGTACTCGTGTCTGCAATTATCATCGGAGTGATAAGCGTCCTCGTTACGACCTTCATCGGTGGACAATCTGAAGCCGGGCAAGCATGTCCAGATAAGGTGGGACGCTATCTGCGACGTTTTGCTGGAGCCACCATACAACCGCGAGTCGTTTGGTCAGGATGCAAAGTCGGACAAGGTCTCGTTTTACGTTCAAGTTTTGACCTAGATTCGCCCGGTCCAGCGGTACTCCGGGCCAAGCTACAGCGCCGCGGGTTTCGAAAAGTGCAGTTTCCAGACGACATGACGGGTTGGGTCCGACAGACCGACGAGCAGCGCACGGTCATCGTGGAGCATACATACCGAGAATCCGGAGTATTTAATCTCGTTCACGCCGAATCGGGAATCCGCTAATCACATACTCTGTGCGATATCATCAGCTCTCATCTGGAATCAAAAGTGCGCTCACGGCTTGTACTCGTCAACCCGTTCGCCATCCATTCGCCTACGAACCAAACGGCGGATAGCAGCCCCCTCTTCAATGACCAAAAGTGGTGGCGTTGCTCCTTCAAACAGTACTGTGTAATCGTGTTCGTTTAGACGTGCCACTTTACCTGGCGTATCTAGCACGAAACTGCCGTTGCCATATGCGATGAACGGCAGGCGCGTACCGCGCTGGAAGGTTACCCAAAGACGCACTCCGCGCTGATTGTCGGGAGGTCCCATGCCAGCACATCCACGCGTTCCTTGATCATCGGATGGTGGACGCAAGGGATCCCGATCCATCACTGAGCAACCAACCTGAACCCCAGGCGTATGGCGTTCTAGAAGGATAACTTCCGTAACACGTTCATCCGCCCCTAGCCGACCACCCTCGCTCACACCTCTTGCGGTGCGGATTTTCCGTTCGAAGCGGACCTCTTTGTCAATATAGAGCTGCACAGCGCCCAATTCATCCGGACCGATGTTGCGGTCGCGCATTAGCTGTCCGGTAATGGGCACATACGTGGCACACGCGCTGAACCACACCAAAATCAGACTGGCAGCGAAGATTTGGCAGGCTATAGCCAGTGACGGATACCGGCGGTGTATCTTGTGGTTTTCGCGCATCTATCTCCCCTCACGCACCACCCGGTGTCGCACCAGTCAGCCGACACGTCAAGACAACCACCATTGGTCTACAAAAAACCACATTGGCACACTAGATCTGGGTCAGTTTTTTTATAATTGGACCAATTGAACCCCATGATTCTGATGATTGGTACTTGATTCATGCGTCTCAGCAGGTAAGAAGGCGTCGGAGGCATCGTGGAACGTTCACTAGGAATCCTGCTCGACAATCAGTCGCTTACGCCTATCTACCAGCAGATAGCGGACCAGATCGATGCACGTGTACGTTCCGGCACTCTCCCCGCCAACTTTCGGTTGCCTCCCACCCGGGCACTCGCGAGTGCCTTATCAACGCATCGAAACACTGTTGTAAGAGCGTATGACGAACTATCGGTTCGTGGGGTAGTTGAATCACACGTCGGACGAGGCACGTTTATTCGTGAGGAAGCTGAGCCCAATGAAGCGCTGGACGACACCGCTCCCCTCCCCTGGTCGAGCCTACTGTCTCGCACCGTGGACACCGATGCCTTCAACCGAGGTTCACGCATCGTGCGTAATGACCGCGCGGACGCAGTCGACCTGATGCAATTCCAGCCCCCGCCCGAGCTACGACCGAGCGAACAATTACGGCGCTGCCTGGATTACGTTTTACGAACCAAAGGCGCCAGTGCGCTCGGCTACGCTCCTCGGGGCGGGGTCCCTGAACTAAAAGAACTAATTGCGGCTGAGTTGTCACGGAGCGGCGTGCCAGCACGTACCGACGACGTCATGGTGACGACAGGCGGCCAACAGGCATTGGACCTCGTCGCACGCTCTCTAATCGACCCGGGGGCGCCATTTCTCGTAGACGAATCAACCTACTCGGGGGCAATCAACGTATTGTCTGCCGCTGGAGCAAGGCTTATCGGCGTATCAACAGACGCCGAGGGACCAGACCCTAGAGCACTGAGGCACCTGAGCCGAGCAGGCGCAAAAGGGTTCTACCTCATGCCCAACTGCGGTAACCCAACCGGTACTATGATCAGCGAGTCGCGCCGACATGAACTGATCCGGTGGTCCAGAGACGCGGGCGTGCCCCTGATCGAAGACGATTACGGTGCCGACTTGGTACTCGACGATACGCCACAACCAACGTCGCTACGCGCTCTCGACGGACAAGTTATTTATCTAGGTACATTCTCCAAGAAGTTACTACCTGCGCTCAGAGTCGGTTTTCTAGTCTGCCCGAAAGCTCTCCAACGGCACGTGATCCCTCTGAAGCAAGCCGCCGACCTAGGTACATCCGCACTACTGCAGTATGCCTTAGTCGAATTTATCGACCGCGGATATCTCCGACGGCATCTCTCAATGCTACGTCCTATTTACCGGTCACGACGCACAGCACTGGTAGATGCACTGCGAGAAGCATTGCCAGATAATGTGGACTTCGATGTACCCAAGGCCGGCCTACTCCTTTGGCTCAGTCTCCCGGCGCACATTGACCCAGAGGTCGCGGCGCGTACCGCACAAGAAGCTGGGGTCATGGTGACACCGAGCACGCTCAACAGCGTGACTGGTGGCGGCTCGGGTGGACTGCGGCTCACCTTCTGTGCCGAGTCGGAAGAACGACTGCGACTAGGCGCGGCTCGGCTTGGTTCGGTTTTGAAACAATTAGATCAACGGGAGTCTCGTAAACAATCGAGGCGGTTCAATTTAGTATAGGCCGATAGCGGCCCTGATGACGCCCATTACGGGCATGACTCCTCAATACGAGGAACACAGGAGTTCGAGAATGGATAAGTCGACGTACAAGGCCAAGGTAGGCCTCGCTGAGATGCTCAAAGGTGGCGTCATCATGGATGTGATGAACGTCGAAGAGGCACGCATCGCAGAGGATGCGGGCGCAACTGCAGTCATGGCACTGGAACGCATCCCCGCACTCATCCGACGGGATGGCGGCGTGGCTCGGGCTTCCGATCCAGAGATGATTCAGGCGATCCAGAAGGCAGTCAGCATACCGGTGATGGCAAAAGTGCGAATCGGTCATTTCGTGGAGGCCCGGATCCTCGAAGCAATGGAGGTAGACTTCATCGACGAGAGTGAAGTACTGACGCCCGCTGATGAGGACTTCCATATCGACAAGTGGGGCTACAAGGTACCGTTTGTATGCGGCTGCACCAACCTTGGTGAAGCCCTGCGACGCATCGGTGAAGGAGCAGCAATGCTTCGTACCAAAGGAGAAGCCGGAACCGGTAACATCGTTGAGGCCGTCCGCCACCTCCGTACCCTTCGCGATAGCATTCGTCGCTTAGGTACCTTAGGGCGAGAGCAATTGATGACGGAAGCTAAGCATCTGGGCGCACCATTCGACGAGGTGCTCTACGTTGCTGAGCACGGTCGACTCCGAGTACCGAACTTTGCTGCAGGTGGTATCGCAACCCCAGCAGACGCAGCGCTTTGCATGGCACTCGGTGCCCAAGCGGTTTTCGTAGGTTCAGGAATATTTATGAGTAACGAGCCACTGAAGCGCGCGAAAGCGGTTGTTCAGGCAACCACCTACTGGGAAGACGCAAAGAAACTGGTCGAAATTTCCACCGGTATCGGTGAGCCCATGAAGGGTATTGAAATGGAGAAGCTCTCCGAAGACCAACGCCTATCTAAGCGAGGCTGGTAGCGTGACGAAGTCCAAACCGGTGGGAGTGCTGGCCCTACAGGGCGGCTACGCCGCGCACGAGAGTTCACTCCGCCGGCTTGGATTAGATGTCATTCTGGTACGCTATGCCGCCGATCTCGATACAATCGGTGGCCTCGTGTTCCCCGGCGGCGAAAGTACTACGCACCTAAAAATCATTTCCCGTGAAGGACTACGTGGGCCGCTCGACCGCTTTGCACGAAGCGGCGCCCCTATTCTAACCACATGCGCAGGCACCATCCTGGCCGCACGCACAGTCAGCGATCCAGAGCAAGATAGCTTTGGATGGCTCGATATCGATGTCTCCAGAAATGCCTGGGGTCGTCAAGTGCACAGCTTCGAGGCGTTTGCAGACGGTACGGACATCCCGCTCACGTTCATCCGAGCTCCTCGTATCACTCGTGTGGGACCAGATGTGTCGACCTTACTCACCTTTGAAGGCGAGCCCATCATGGTGCAGCAAGGTGCAATTACCGCGGCCACATTCCATCCAGAACTGGGAAGCGACATTCGGATACACCAGCAGCTGTTCGGTGGCGACATCGATGCCTGAGAGTCAGCTAATTCTTGTTCGGCATGGTGAGACGACCGGGGAGTCCAGGATTCGCCTCAATGGGGCCACCGACGTAGCGCTCTCCGAGCATGGTCGTGCGCAAATGCGTGCGGCCCGAGACCGCCTCTCTGATTCCCAGGTTGCTTTCGCGGTATCCAGCCCTCTTAGGCGCTCCCATGAGTCGGCCGTAATTATTCGAGCAACGAAACCCTATGACATACAAGTAGTTGACGGATTTCGTGAAATTGACTTCGGCCAATGGGAGACGTGGACTTTTGCTGAGGTGGCCGAGCGTGACCCAGATGGGTACCGGCGCTACCAAAACGCAGTGGACGAGTTCCAGTTTCCAGGGGGCGACAGTCGCAGCGCATTTCGGCAACGGGTCAAGGAAGCGTCCATACAAACATTCGATACTGCTAGGGGCATTACGATAGCTGCCCTCCATAAAGGCATCATTAAGGTCGTAACCGCTGCACTACTGCGCGCACACCCCAGCGAACACGCGCATCAACCATGCGACCTCGGTAGTTTCACGATCCTCGAACGAGAGGGTGGTAAATGGCATCTCAAAAGCATCAATGACGTGAGTCACCTCGGTATACTGCACCTATCTGACTAAGACTTACGCCGAGGCACTAGCTTCCGAACGGTTTCCATTCCTCGGAGTCGGGTGTCCAAGCGCTTTGATCCCAAAGGGTGGACACTTCAAGTGCTAGGCGATGCCGCCTGCCTAAGTGTACGACAACGGTAGGATGCACCACTCGGTGGTGGTCCACATGACGGGCATTCCACGGTGGCGCATGAAAGAAAGTCGTGAGCCTCATCGCGGCCGATATGGCGGACGACCATTGTTCACCCGTGACCGGGTCCGTCCCACCAAGGCGACCGAGATATATTGATGGCTCACTTGGCAAGAGGTCAAGCCAAGGCCGTATCCGACGGATACGGTCCGCGAAACGCTCCACGTCGTCTTCATCATCACTCGGGTTCTCTGTCCCGTCGACAAACAATAAAGCATCACTACCAAAAACAGGGTGGCTCCCATAAATTGCGATCAGACCTCGATCCGAAGCCCCATTCATGGCTGCGACTTGCTCCTCAGTACATGGACCAGACCAGAGGACTTCAATAATCCGCATTGTCTCGTTCCGCACTCCGCTACCCCCGTATCTTAGCCCCTGCCCAGATGTACATACCCAGTAAGACCGGACGATACCACGCGACTGCGGATATTCTTCCTTCACAAGTGTAGATTTTTTCTACACTGCCAGGCAGCCGACATCTGTTGCTCATCCACTGCTAACCTATGAAAGGAGTCATGACGAAAAAACGGACATTCATTTATAAACAACCACTTATACATGGCTTGGCCTGGCTTTTCGCTGCACTAACGACATACATGGGGATGATAGATCTAGGTTGGCATGAAAGTCGCTTAGGAACAGAGGCGATTGCTTGACCACTCGACGAGGTTGTTCGCGTGGCACGAGGACGCGGAATACTCAACGTATTGAGGAGATAAAACATGAGAACGCTACCCACAACCCTCCATTCACGCGCTTGGAGCATAGCTCTATTCGTTATGTTGTGCGTGATCGGTTGCAGTGATGCCGATATCAATGACAACACCACCGAGCCGGCAAATCCCCAGACCGTTGGAGAGCTCGACACGACACAAGCGGGCCTTGTCGCGATACAAAGCTGTGGCGAACTTGAAAGTTACATCAAGCAACTTGTGCTCTCTGAGTTCGAGCTGTTTTTTCAAGCGGCCGATGTTCCCGGCTGGATGGGAGACACCGCACCCGTGCTCGATTCATCAGACCTCGGAAGCAGCCCGGATGGTAGCGGTGAGCAAGTCGGTTCAAGCTCCGGCGAAAAACTTGGTACACCAGACTACAGCGGCACGAATAATCAGGTTGCTTCAGTCGATGAAGCGGACCTTGTAAAAACCGACGGTAACTATATTTACACTGTTGCTGGCAACCGTCTGCGCATCCTGCGGGCATTACCTGCGGCCGATGCAGAAGAAGTCAGCTCGGTAGAACTGCCTGGTGCGCCTCGCGAGTTGTTTCTCTCCGGACAGCGTCTGCTTGCCTACTCTACGACCTACGGCGGCGTACCCGTCGGTGGAAGTATCGACAAAGACATCAATGAACCTGTTATGCCAGAGGTGACTCCCGCAATAGATACGGATGACGCCGGAAGCGATGCATCCTCAGGTTCATCGGGTTCCGCGGAGTCTATGGGCTCTGAAGGGGCCTTGCCGACTGAACCGGCACCGGCACAAAAGCCCGGTGCGGAACAAATCGAGCTGCTCAGAGGCGCGGTCACCATTCTCACCAGCATAGACATCAGCATCCCGGAATCACCGGTCGTAGAGCGTACTGTGAGCTTCGAGGGCCAGTATGCCAGCGCGAGACTGATCGACGGACGAGCTCATACTGTTCTCCGAAGCCGACTATTTGTGCCCTCCGTATCGACTATGCCGATCTACAGCATGCCCGTCGATGGAGGGGTGATATCCAGCGGCGGCGCAGCCATAGACGATACCATGGCCATCGACGACGGCAATGCCGAACCTACTGAGCCAGCTGAAGATATGACACCTCCGGAACCAGTGTCAGCGCCCGAGGAAGCAGATGAAAACGTCGATCCATGGAACGATGCGATTGCTGCATTAGAAGCGGAACTGGATGCGAGCTCGCTTAGCGACTGGATGCCACAAGTGTTGGACACTATAGAGAGCACAACTACCCAGTACTCACTGGCGGATTGCTCCGCGTTCTACAAGCCTTCTATCCAACAAGGATTGGAACTCATTGCGGTGGTGACACTCGACTTGACATCACAGAATGCAGACATCAGCTCTACCGTCACCATTGGGCAATCGGAATCTATCTACGCGAACGCTGAGGCCCTCTACATCGCAAGCCATACCTACGGCTACTGGTTCTGGAACGGTGCCGCAGCAATCGCTGAATCGGGTGAGTCCGCTGACTTCAGTGTCATCCATAAATTCAGCCTCGCGGGAGATACAGTGACGTATTCAGCGAGTGGCAAAGTACCGGGCCGGATCCTAAATCAGTTCAGCATGGATGAGCATGAAGGAAATTTTCGAGTCGCCACAACATCAGGGTTTGGAGATAACTCGGATAACGGTGTGTACGTCATGAACACAACGGAAGAAGCACTGGAGATAGTCGGTGCTACGACAGACCTCGCTGCTGGTGAAGAGATCTACTCCGCCCGCTTCATCGGAGACAAAGGATATGTGGTTACCTTCCGACAAGTGGATCCGCTGTTCACTCTCGACCTCTCTGATCCGACTGCACCTGCGGTCGTAGGTGAACTAAAGATCCCTGGCTTCTCCACCTATATTCACCCCCTCGGAGAAAACTACCTACTCACGATTGGGCGAGACGCCCTAGACCAGGGTACATGGGTCGAAATTCAAGGGATTCAGTTGCAAATTTTTGATGTAAGCAACCCAGCCGAGCCGACCGTAGCTTTCAAGGAAACATTTGCGAGCGCAGGTGCTACCTCAGAAGCGCTGTATGACCACCGTGCATTCGCTTGGTTCCCCGAGAAAGGCATCTTGGCGGTTCCGTTCAGTCAATACGGAAATGATACCGATGATGGAGCAATAGACATTGGCATGCCCGAGGATCCAGTTATGGAAGAAGAGGCGCCGGAGGAAGCTCCACAAGACTCTACAGAGCCTGTCGAAGATGAGGATACATCTGATGAAGCCTCCGAAGAGGACATGGATTGGGGTAAGCCCGAGTTTAGCTCGGGAGTCAAAGTGTTTGCCGTCAGTACCGACTCCGGTTTCTCCGAGCTTGGAGAAATCGACTTTACGACCCTGACGCCAGACAGCCCATGGCGAGCAACGGTGGACCGTATCGTACGTATCGAAGACCACCTCTACTCCATTGGTGATGCTGGCATGCTGGTATCCGCTCTCAGCGACCTCTCCGAGGTAGCCCAAGTGGTCTTTGAAGCATTTGCAGGCGATGATGACCTTGACGACGTAGTACCGGTGTCCCAAGGCGACACCCCCGAGCCAGCACCCGCTCCAGAAGACGCGTAATGCCTCTGGACCAGCTCGCTTTGAGATTCCGACAACTCGGAGCGAGCTGGTGACTATCCGTCGATGATTTCCTGTAGCCCATGCGCAAGCCAGGCGTATTGTGGCAGCTGGTTGTATACCTGGGCGCTAATTCTCACCCACGCTGTATCGGGCGTAGGAAACCGCAAGATTGGCACCTCAATTCTGTACCTTTCCCATAAGGCAGTAGCGACCGGATCGGGCTGGTTCGGTACCGGCTGGTAGGCAGATAACCCGCGCAATGGAACCGTGGCAAGACTGCCAACAAACGTATCCGGACAGGGTGGCAGCTCCCCCAATATGTCGCAGATAAGAGCCCGACCCTGCAATGCTAGGCAGCGATTGCGTTGCATGACTCCTGGCCAGCCCCTTTCATCAAATGTGGCCATAACTCGTAGAGCCTCTGGTATACATAGCCACGCTGTAGGGTCATCCGTGCCTGTCCAATCATGTTCCAGATGAAATAAAGAACGACCAGTACTTAGCATCGATGGCCCATGCCCAATAACAGTGGCCCTGACCCGAGATTGAAATTCTTCGGGTACATGCAGAATAGCTGACCCTTTCGGAGAACAGATCCATTTATGTGCGTTGCCCGCATATGCGTATGCACCAAGGGTATCGAGTTCTAGCGGAATCATCCCAGGGGCATGCGCTCCATCCACCATTGTCTCCACTCCGAGTGCTCGGAGTTCACGAACGATGCGCGCAATGGGCATCACAATCCCAGTCGGACTAGTAATGTGGTCGATGAGTGCGAACCGAGTTTGGGATGTCACCAACTCAAGAATCGGCTTCACCAGATCGTCTTCCGTTTGAAAGCCAAACGGAAGTCGAGCGGTTCGAAGCGTTGCTCCAGCCCGCTCGCAAACAAATTTTGCCGCATTCACACACGCACCGTAACTGTGAGATGTGATGATAACTTCATCCCCAGAAGACAGTTCCAAGGAGCGCAATACGCCGTTCACGGCAGTAGTGGTATTGGGGACGAAGGCTAGATTTTCAGGTGAAGACCCTACGAACTGAGCGACAACTCGCCGGGCCTCGTCTAACCGCTCAGGAAGGGTGCGCAGCATAAACTCGATAGGCTGCCGCTCCATACGATCGCGTAGCCCCTGCTGAGTGGCAAGGACAGCCCGTGGAGTGGCACCGAAACTGCCATGGTTTAGAAAACAGATCGAAGGGTCCAATCCAAATTGCTCGATGTAGTGAGAAGGCGTGGGATCGGGGGCAATGCTAGGCATCATAAGGGCATGACCTCGGATAAGTTTTACCCACCAGCACGGTGGGTGCGTGACAAGCGCGCTCGTTCCGCCTAGCGTACAGGGGTCATGAGATGGATTCGACGCTTAGCAACTTTTTTATTTGTCACTCACCTTCTCGCCGCTGGAGCCTTGCTCCATTTCGCGGGGTGCGGTGAGCCTTTACTTTCCACTACCGACGAACCCGCGGATGTCATAAGCGAAGATGCCACGGAAGAAGAAGATGTAGTCGACCGTGACGGCAGCTATTTCCTTCTGGAGGTAATCTACCCAAGCGGTACTCAGGTGATATACGACGAAGTACTCCTGGATAGTCATATCTCCTACGGTTCCCAGCATATTGGTTCTGCTGTTGCGCTAACCATAGAAAAAAAATTGAGTGCGCCCTTTGCCGTCATCAACCTCAACCTTGGCTTTGTCGTCGGCTCCAATGATTATCCGGTAACGATTGAAGATATCGGCGCTTGGCCGTGGACCCAGGCACAATCCGAATTACCACCGTCCATGAAGATCATCGCCACTGACGGCTCCGGTCCGCAGCTCAATTTCTCGTCCTGGGTAGAGGGTGCGAGCGGCCGATATCTAATCACCCGTTGGGGGGTAGCGCCTGGAGATGTCATCGAGGGTTCTCTCAGCGGCACTCTGAAAAATGATGGCCCTGTGGATGCAGCGGCGGAGGTCAAAGGGACCTTCCGCGTATTCATTCCCACTACAAATCTGTGAAGAGCTACCTACCACATATCGTGGCCCTTGCGACCTTGGGCTGGCTTACAGGCTGTGGCGATTCAGCCGCATCAATCGCGCCGTCAACCGACACGAGTGCAGCCACTGCGGATACGCTCGTTGCAGATACAGCTGACGCCGGGTCTACCCCAATGGATGCTGCACCGATGGACGCTGAGCACGATACGAAACCAACCATCTGTGCAGAAGGTTCGCTGTGTAACGACGGGGATTTCTGTACTAAGAACGATCGCTGCACAGCGGGTATCTGTGCCGGAGAACCATACGATTGTGCTGACGACCTTGAGTGCACTCTCGACGTCTGCGACGGTAAAGGTGGCTGTAATGCGTCGCTCCAGGCCGGAAATTGGTGCCTCATCTTAGGAAGCTGCATCGCCGATGGTGCCCAGCACCCTGACAACCCATGCTTGGCCTGTGTCACTCCTATCTCAAGTCTAGACTGGAGTGCTAACGATGGCGGTTCTTGCAATGATGGACTGGAATGTACCGCAGACGACCGCTGTGCTGATGGGCTCTGTAAGGGACAGCAAAGCGCATGTATCGATGGAAACCCTTGTACTACCGACGGATGTAAAGAAGGTGAGGGTTGTATCCATGCCGCGCTTCAGGGGCCATGTGAAGACGGAAATGTGTGTACTACGGGAGATGGTTGCACTAACGCACAATGCCTCCCGGGCGCCACCACTCTGGATTGTGATGATGCTAACCAATGTACGGTGGACACCTGCGAT
>PKDL01000106.1 GCA_002863065.1 Pseudomonadota bacterium | reverse complement strand
GCTGCCCGCAAACCGCTGGCCATTGCCCCCTCGATAGATGGCAGAGCAATATGATCACCGCACATCCAAACCCCCGGACGCACGTATTCGACATCGGGCAACGTAACCCCCGACTGGGCAACAGGCAACGACTGCGCAACCCGCACGGCTCGTATCGGCCTCCAAGCATGTACTTGAGGTCCAAACCATTCCACCATCTGGTCGCGAGCGGTTTCAAATAGCGCCATATCCGGCAATTCGGATTCGTTTCCCAGCACCGTGGCCGAAACGATAGAACGCCCTTTCGGTGCCAGTTGCGGTGACAAGTTGGTAGGTACACACAAGTTGTTGACCGGGCCTTTACCCGTTCCGTTAAGCACTAGATACCTGCCAACCGGTGGTGGCGTTTCTGCATCAAAGTAAAGGCAGGTGCTTGCTTTCCACATGAAATCGCTACGTGACCGCCCAAGCAATTGGCGCGCAATATCTCCTTCCGTAGCAATAAGTACCGCTGATGCCTCTTGATGGTAGCCGTTGTCCAAATGCACCGTACCCCCTTCGATGCCAACGACAGTATGACTCAGCTGCACGGTGCCCGCGGGCATGTCTTCTGCTAGCTGCTCCGGAATGTTCTGCATACCACCCGCTGGTATACAGGCCGTCCCTCGAGTAAACATCGAAAACGTGTAGTTCAACATTCGGGAAGATGTAGTGAGGTGGGGTTCTAGAAAGACGCCACCATAAAAGGGTCTGAAGAACCGCTGCATCATATTACGAGAAAATCCCCGTGCCTCTAACTCCTGCTTCGCACTTCGTTCAGGTTCATCAAGCCACATTTCAGGTGCACGCGAGAGTACCTGCGAGCGCCACCTCAAAATTCTCATTTTATCGCCTATGGTGCCGACTGGACTCAAAGCGGAACTCAGCAGAGCTGTGGGCTTTCGAACCGGATCCGATACGGTAGTCATACGAGACCCTAACCATACTCTCGCGCCCGATTCATAATGCCTGAGCCGCAGAGCAC
Organism: Pseudomonadota bacterium; assembly: GCA_002863065.1. Lineage (GTDB taxonomy): Bacteria > Myxococcota_A > UBA9042. The sequence continues at coordinate 11,251 of PKDL01000106.1, read as the reverse complement.
TGTAGTCTAGTTCCGATTGTGCGGTTGGATACGCGGATAGAAGTACCTGGAACCCACGGTCCAACTTGAATCCATCCACTTCGTCGGTACGTACGCGACCGCCCACACGATCGGATGCCTCGTAGACGATAACGTCGACTCCATGCCTAATCAGCGTCCTAGCTGCCGTCAGTCCAGATAATCCAGCTCCAATAACTACCACTGGCGCGTTCGCTGACATACCGACCTCCCACCGCTTGGGATGCGTCGAGTGACGATCCGGACCAAAAATATGTACAGTGCATAGGATGAGGTAGGGGGCCAGAATCTACTTTGAACCAACTGCGGTGCCCGCGGATCAAACCAACAGATTTAGGCGGTTTTTCAGGAAGTCCCTGGCAACGACCATGGTATGGACTTCATCAGGACCGTCGGCAATGCGAGCGGCCCGCGCACCCCGATACCATGTCGCAAACGGCAGGTCGTCACTATAGCCTAACCCACCATGCATTTGTATCGCATCGTCCAGCACTTGACAGAGTAGACGTGCGACATGATTTTTCGCCATAGAACTGTAAGGTCTTGCCTCTCGACCCGCGCCCTGCTCGAGCATCCACGCGCAGTGAAAGGTCATCAGGTTACCCATATGTATGGCTACTGCGTTATCGGCAATCATCTTTTGTATTAGCTGGTGTTCCGCTAGCCGACGCCCAAAAGATCGCCGCTCTATTACGTATTCTCGACACATTTGGAGGGCACGATCAGCCTGCCCAAGCCACCGCATACAATGCGTCAGACGGGCGGGCACAAGACGCTTTTGGGCAAGCATGAATCCTTCACCTTCCTGCCCGAGGATCTGATCCGGCCCGACACGTACATCAGTAAACCGAAACTCAGCTTCCCGATGCACTAAAAGCGGGGGTGCCATCACAGGAATTTCTCGCATGTGCTCCACACCAGGAGCATGGCGATCGATGACAAACATAGACGCGCCAGAGCGCGGGTCCTCGCCAGTTCGGGCCATCACAATCAAAAACGATGCGGCATTTCCGCCGGTCGTATACCACTTATGCCCGTTTAGAACCCATCCATCTCCGTCACGTGTTGCCGTAGTGGAGAGGTTAGATGGATCAGCACCTGCCCCAGGTGCCGGTTCTGTCATGCAAAACCCACTCGTGATGTCACCCGCGCACAGTGGGGCAAGCCACCGCTCCTTGATCGCTGGACTTGCCGTTTTTAGGAGTAAATCCATATTCCCTTGGTCCGGTGCATCACAGTTGAAAACACGGGCTCCAACCGGGCTGCGTCCCATTTCACGAAACAATACGCACATCCCCATGATCCCAAGACCCAAGCCGCCGAATTCCTCCGGAAGATGTGGTGTCCACAGTCCGGCACCTTTGGCAGCAGCTTGTAGGTTGCGCAAGGTGTCGTATGTCTGGGTTTTATCCTCTTCGATGATGGTGGTCTCAAGCGGTATAATCCGTTGTTCCATGAAGTCACGAACGCGCGACCGTAAGCTCTGTAAATGCGCCGGTAATGAAAAATCCATGGACCTATGTTGCTCTGGTTCGAAAGTTTTTGGAACCGTCTCTCGCACAACATTGAGATAGCACGGTACTGTAAGAGTATGCCTTCGCTTGAAATGCGGCTATCCAAAGGCCCTGCCGCGGCCACCTCCACCTCATTTGAACTACCCAGCCACGGATCCATACCCTTATCAGACATTTGGGCTGGACCAACGTTTGCGGATGAACCCGCATTTGCATCCTTTCTTGCGGACCTGGTTCAAGCAGCACTGGGTGGAGAAGTGTTACTGGAGTTCCCTCCATACAAAACCCCGCATATCAGCACACCAGGGGTATGGAACCTTACGGGGGACGCGGCATTTGCAGCCGAGTTTCCACTCAGCTGGAATTATCTGAACCCCCGGTCACCAAACTATGAGTTAAAGCGATTTCAACGGCGCTTATATCTCGAACGCCTGGCCCCATGGCTTGAACACCTACCCAAGGGAACATCCATCCTTGATTTGGGTGGAGGCATTGGGCGCTTCTCGGAAGCCTGGATGCAACGCGGTTGGAACGTGACTCTGGCCGACCCGAATAACCACGCTCTACTACTTGCGCTATCTCATCTTATTTCGACGGGTGGACGATTCAATATCTACCACCTCGCTGCCGAGGATATTTCTCCTCTTCCGGATGAGCACTTTCATGCGGTGAGCGCCATGGAAGTATTTTGCTACTTAAGCGAACCCCGAACCGGGATTGCAGAGGCGGCGAGAGTATTACGACCCGGTGGATGGCTATTTGCTTCAGTAGAATCACCGATTGGCGCACTAGAACCACACATCCGGCATTCTAGAGAGGCTATCAATCAAGCACTCACCCATGACCATCGAGCCATCGAGAACGATATGTGGGTCCGGTATTTCACGCCCGACTCCCTTCGAGCCGAGGTGGAATCGGTGGGACTTGAGGTGGAAGCTGTCATCGGTACGCACTATTTACCCGATGGACCAATGCATCACCTCGTGGACGTCGAGCGCCTAGGTGAATCAGGGTACGAGACTGCACTGATAGAACTGGAACGGCTACTTCAGGATTCACAGCAATGGCAAGATGCCGCACGCGCGTGGGTAGTAGTTGCCCGTAAGCCCCAATGATGTCAGACCCGCTTTTCCTCAAGCTGAGACATTCGCGTTAGAAAGGACGGCAACACACCAATCCCCAAAAGTGTGGGAAGAATAAATTCCACGGACGTGAACAAGAGAGCGGCAGCCATGAGTTGCTCTGGTGTCCCATACGACCGAAACAAGTACAAAATCGCGATTTCCCGAGTGCCGAACCCGGATAGCGTGATGGGTATGAGAGTAAACCCCATGACAATCGGCATACTCAAGAGCACCGCAGCCATCGGTACCTCAATATCTAAGGCCCAAAAGCAAAACCACATGGACAGAATTTCTGACAGCTCGACGAGCAATGAAATGCTGACTAGCTTCAGTCGCGTACTATTCGGGAAACGTAAAAATCCATACGCCAATCGCTCTGCGATTTCACCTAGTCTTTGATGAAGTCTCGTGGCGACAAACACCGCTAATCTCTGCACCTGCGGCGACGAAAGCCCCAAACCCACGGAAAGAGTCAGTAGGGCTGGTAAAAATCCATGTTGAAGTTCAGACCCGGCTAAAGAGAGCCCGAGAGCGAGAAAAAGCAGCTGAGCCACGGCTACAAGAAACATATCAAATAAGATGGATGCAGCGCCGTCCAGCAGTGGTATGTGGTGCCTTCGCTGCAACCAGATGGCACGAAATGCCTCACCACCCTTGAAAGGAATGGCTGTTTTGAGCGGCTGGCTACCCCACCGAGCAAACAGCAACGACCGAAAGGGGACTTGATGGTCCATGGCGCAAAGCGTTTGCTGCCAACGCCACGTAGGTAACCATGCGTATGCGGCGAGGCTCAATAGTGAAATCAGCGTCAGCCTAAGTGGCGAAGCGTCGACGAATAGAGCCCATACGGATGCGATGTCCACAAGGCTCAAGACATACCCGAAAAGACCGACTGTCAGGCTCAGTACAACCGTCCCTTTCAACCACTGAGGCCAAGATGAGATCATAACGACTCAACTCGGCGAGCTTCGAGCGGCTTATCCATCCAGTTAGCAAGCCGATGAGCCATTTCAGGTAGATCATGAATACCGACTCCCAGCATGCGCGCGGCACGGAATGCAGCACGAGGATTCAAATACCAGGCCCCATACAATGCCGAGCGCTCCCATGAAGGGACATCCGTAAGCTCGGACGTGCTCCATCTCGTACCCGGCCACGCACTGGCGACCGAGAAATGTGCCATGCCCAGTCGTAAGGATCGTGCCCACCGAAAGGTACGTAAGCGGTCGCTACGTGTTTCTCCGGGTAAACCCACCATGAAGTAACCCGTGACCCCCACTCCTGCGTCATTCGCTTCCTTCACGATACTCTTTACATGCTCGAGGTCGTCACTTCGACCCATCTTTCGCAGCTGCTTTCTACTCGCAGTCTCCAGGCTCAGCGCTAGGCGCGTCAGTCCGGCACGTGCCATTAGGCGTATAAGCCCCGGATCAAGATGGTCAGGACGTACCCCGTTGAGTAATTCCCAAGTCACACCGAGGTCTGAGCGCAATAATGCATCGCATACCCCTTCGACATGGTCCCGATCTTGGTTGAAAAGATCATCCTCAATCAACACCCCATCAATGCCGTAACTCGACTGTAGTTGGGCAAACTCTGCTACGACCCGTGCCGGCGACATCCGGCGATGGCCCTTCCCCCAAATACTCGGGGCAGAACAATACGCACAGCGATAACGACAACCACGGCTCGTAACCATTGACGCGTACCGACGGCCGTGCGGAAGGTGATCACGATGATAATCAGCCGCTGCAAATACCTCGCGGTCGGGCATCGGAAGGTTATCGAGGTCTAGGGGATGGCTGCGTTTCCATACTTTGGGAAGAGACTGCCCCGCTGCGAGACGATCGGCAATCTCCACGGCGGCCTTCTCCCCTTCACCAATGACTGCGCAATCTGCATCTAACGCATCGGGCCGTAGAGTCACATGAGGGCCACCAACAACCACTGGAATATCGGGGTCAACACGCCGACACGTCTCTATCAGTCGCTTGCAGGTATCGAGTGCTGGCGACCACACACTGATGCCAACCCACAGTATGTCTCCACGGGCCAATCTATCTGCAAGTCCCTGATGGCCACAACGCGCAGCATCGAGGCCTTCGACGGTATACCCGGCCGTACGGAGGGGTGCCGCCAGCGCCGCAAGGGCCAGCGGGTACGCCTCTTCAAAGCCAACAGGGACGTGCACGAGCAACACTGTCATACGCTCATAGTCCCGAACCACACCGAAAAACACCAATTCACGGTCAAATTCTTCTGGAAAAGGGTCCACTAGAGACCAAGTAATCACGGGTTATTTTCGACCGACTGCTGGTCGTATACCGGATAATACGGCCGACAACATGACCTGGAACTCATACGATAAGTTGTGCCTAGTCCGGTGCACTCGTACGCTTTCTGTGTGGTACTTCGAAGGAATCTTCCGGAATGGATGGCTGCAATCTACGGATTGGTTGCTATAGGCCTCGCGGTCATCGTGAGCGACCCGAAAGTGGGTGAACTCTTATTTCGCGGGTACTTCGTGCAAGATGCTGATGAGGTGATCCGCTCTTGGTATGGACGCTGTGCCTACAAAAACCCCCTGATCATTCCATACAGTCACCTGTCTATGCCCGGCTGGACCCTCATACTCACCCTCGGAGAAGGGTTGGGCAGTCTCTTGGGGCTCCCTCTTACGCTACCAGGTAGGATTATTACTGCGGGTTGTGCCTGGCTCTGCCTGCACCAAGGGGCGCAATTTATACGCGCCATAGGCGGGAATACCGCGATGGCGTTGATATATGTAATCCTGTTAGGTGCCTCGCCGGCATTCCTGTTATTGGCAGTCACGGTGTATCCATCCATGGCACTAGCGGCGCTGACCATCTCAGCCATACGCTACCGCGCCGATAACCGGCACACCCTCGCTGCCGCCATCATCGCGTTTGCCCCTCTCTTTCGATGGGAGGGGGTCCTTCTTATCGGCCTCTTCCTCGCTTTCACTTTGTTAGAAAAACGGTGGAAAACATTGCCGGCATTACTTGCACCGTACGTCATCTACCTCACAACAAATGCAGTACAATTTGGGAACCCTTGGAAACCACTCGCATATCGAACCACTCGAGCCATGGGTGCTTGGCTACCCTTTAACCCGTACCTTTCTTGGGAGCAGTTCCGGCCAGGAGCTACCAACCTCATCACACTATACTCGCCCGTTGTCCTGATAGGGCTCTTGCCAGTCGCAGCGTGGATGGCGTGGAAGCAACGTGAGCGCCTCGGAATACTCGCCCTGGCATACGGCGGACTTACTGTGGCGCTCCTTAGCATCCAACACGAGTTTATCGTATATGCACTCAGAGTCTTTCTAACCCCCTATACTCTGGCGGTGTTGTTTGGGGTCGCTGCGATCTCAATGTGGAGCTTTCGCGTACAGACGTCCCTTTTGGTAATTGCCGCAGCCGCCGTCACGACATCAGCCGCCATGAGCTTTCATAAAATCAATGAGTCCACCGTCCCACCCCCTGGTGGATTTCGGTCGGAAGCCGGATTTCACCTCGCAGTTCGTTACGCGGATGCAACACCCGTTTTAGAATGGCTGCAGGCACAGCCTGCGGTAGATTACATTCTCACCAACCATATGAACGCTAATCTTCTGCGCGCAGACGATACGTGCCAGCTATACGACCTGCCGCTCCATCTCGGCAGCCCTAGTATCAATCTCGACCGGGGCTTCAAGCCGCTTTTCAAACGACCTGCGGGCCATGGGCTTTTGGTATTCGGAACTCTCCCCATGGGCGTTGACGACTGCGAGTTGGCCTACACGCACCCCAGAAGTCGGATGACAATCTATGAGTGTGATGCACCTGATTGATGGCATTCGCTTTTCGCGATGGCAACGAACTATTCGCGCTGACAACGTGTGGTCGTAGACCGTACGAGATCATCAAGCGCCGGGTCTTTTGCACGATAGCCAACGGCTTCATCAAACCATTGCTGAAGACCGAAGGGACATGCCAGGTAACGACTTTTCGGGTGACTTTCGATAATTCTCCGACCGAGCCTGACATAACACGCCTCCACCACCGCCTTCAGCCGTAGTCGAGCCCATGCACCCATAAGTCCGCTAAGCCGCTTTGACGCCTTTTTACAATCGTAGGGTATGAGTGGCCGCTTTTTCGAGATTCTATCCCGGGCCGCCGATATTGCATTACGAGCGCTCTTTTCAGCATGAACCTCGGCACACAATGTAACGGCTAGTCGTTGCTTCGCTTCGGTCAACTTCGGACGCATCACATCTAACGCGAAACAACTCCAATTCGATATGTCCGAATCTGGAGTATCTCGCTGGATTCTCCATTGGCGGGAAAATTCGTCGATAAAGCGGTCTGGATAACGCGAACAGGTACGTTCATACTTTGCTCTTGCCTTGGTTGACCATGCGGAAGAGAGCGCCTCCAACGCACTAGCGACCATAGAGCACTGATACGGTAAGACAGTAGACAACGCCTTCGACCGAGCGACGAGCTCTTCTTCGATCTGACGTAGCCATCTCGATATCTGAAGCTCACTGCACAGCGCTATTACAGCGGCTTCGCGCTCTGGTAGGACGTCTTTCACCAGCAGCCGAAAATCAATACAGCGGGCTTGATAATCAGTTTCAGTAAAATGATCTCTAGCATGGCGAAGTTCATTTTCTGTGGACTCCACATCGCGAATGCTCGCGGTGCGGGCTTCAGCGCAAAGCCTTTTTAGTGCTCGAGAGTCCGCGTCGAATCCGCCGTACATACGACAAGTGCGATAGGCCTGCCCCGCATTCTGACTCGCCAGATATCTCTCAATTACCTGCTGTTGTACACGCTGAAGTGGTGACTCACTGAAGTCACCTCCTGAAATCGCAGCCTTCGGTTGGGATACTGGTGCTGGTCTTGGGGACGAACTCTGCACTATATCTCCGTACTTGTTTTGCAGTTCCGGAGGTCGCCTCTCGGTCCTTTCACATCCGCCAAAGAGAAGCGCGACTGACAGCGAAAGGAGATGGATAGGGGCAATAAAGGCGCGCATCGAATCCCAACTGAACACACGCGCCGCCATAAGGCAAAGAGAGAAAAGCTACCACCTTCAGGGAACTAGAGGCATCTTGCAGATGTATGGTTATAGGTACGCCGCTTGTAAAACAGGCGGGAGGAATGGAATGAACCACGCAGACCTGACAGGCCGAGACCGCGTCGACGTGCTCTTTATCCGGCCGCCACGTCACTATTGGCCGATACTTAATGAGTCAGATAACTTCTTGCTTCCATTAGGGTATCCATCTCTGGCCGCGTACTTGCGCCGAGAGGTCCCAGAGGCTGACATTACGATCCTCGACTGCTGCCCAATGCGGATCGGCTGGAAATCTCTGCGGCATGAGCTGGCACTCCGGAAACCAGACATCGTGTGTGTTGGCGAAAAGGTGTGCTACGCCCACGAAGGATTTCGTGCGCTGCGATTAGCGAAGGAGGTGCTTCCCGATGTCGTCACCATCTCAGGCGGACATTTCGCGTCGCACCTCCCTCGATATAGCTTTGAGCAATGCCCCGAAATTGACTATGTCATTCGATACGAAGGCGAAGGACCACTGGCCGCGGTTGTAGACCACCTTCTCGGCCGGCGAGCATTAGAAGATGTACCGAACCTCGTGTACATGGACGGAGGTTCTATCGTCGAAACCAAGATTGGTGCCAATATTGAGAACCTCGATGACCTCCCTGTGCCAGCGTATGACCTTGCCAACTTAGACATGTACGCACCGTTTGGGCTGCTCTGGCCAAAAGCTACGACGATACAGCGCAGTCGCGGTTGCGTGGATACATGTAAATTTTGTTCTTGGATTGCAGTAGAAGCGAAACACCAGCGACAAGCTGACGGCACGGTACTACACAGACCAAACTTCCGGTCGAAATCGGTTGAGCGCGCGGTATACGAGACGGAATTACTCTACGAAAAATACGGCGTACGATATTTGTTTTGGGTCGATGCAACTTGGAATGTCGATTCCGAATGGCTGGCTCTGTACTCCGAAGAGATTATTCGCCGAAAGTATGATCTCGGATGGTGGGCCTTCACTCGGCTCGACCAAATGCTGAAACAGGAAGATGACGGTGTGTTCGAACTTATCGTACGGGCCGGATTGCGACATGTTCTGGTCGGAGTTGAAAGACCTGCGAATCAAGGTCTCGGGTTCCTAAACAAACACGGGTACGGCTACGACGTTGCCAAAAAAGCCTTCGGGATCATGAAACGAAAATATCCCCAAGTCTTTCGACAGGGCACCTTTATCACCGGTATCCGGACAGATACGGCGGAATCCATCCGAAATCTGCTCACATATGCACACGAAATCGACCTCGATTTCGCTGCATTCCATGTGATGACTCCCTTCCCAGGGACACCACTCTACGATGAGGCGGTCCGTAACGGCTGGATTGAAGAAACAGACTTCAGCAAATACGACATGTTCGTTCCAATCATGGCCACCGAGCATTTGAGCCGGATGGAGGTAGCTCACTGGACTACCTGGTGCCAAGAGAACTTTGTGAAGAAAAAGCCAATTCGCTATGCGAAACGCATGTTTTCCATGCAATCGAACCGACGCCGACTCCACTGGTGGTTCTTCCTATCGATAGGGCGGGTTATGGGACATCAAATGGTGCAGGCTATGAAGGGCGAAGAGATCTTTGAAGGGTTTGGCGGCGTCAATCGCCTCTGGAGACCTGCCTGGTACGATGGCTAAACGAAAAGACAAAGTGCAGACATAGAGCAGTAGATCGCGGGGTGTGGCTTTTTTCCTACGCACGTTGGGAACCCGCCCACGTCCACAAGAGTAGCCATTCACGAGACACCCTGATCCATCGGAGTGAGAACACGCATGAAGGTTTTGCTCGTCAATCCATCTCTCAATCGAAAACGCCTCGGATCTTACTGGCGCTTCACCACCGCTGTCCCACCGACAGGGCTTACCTACTTGGGGGCGGTGTTAGAACAAGACGGATTCGAGGTGAAGGTGTATGACCAACACGCGGTTCACGCCACGAACGATGACCTGATGGATATCATGGAGCTCTATCGCCCAGATATTGTCGGGTTCAGTTGCCTCACTTTTGTGATGGAAACTGTCGAGGACGCTGCCCGGCTCATACGCCAAAAGTTTCCGAAAGTGAAAATCCTCGCTGGTAACATCCATGCGACGTACTTTCCACGCGAGCTGTTAGAAAACGGCATCGCCGATTATGTCATCCGAGAGGAAGGCGAAGAAGCCATCTTGGCGATCTGTCGCGAGATCCGTGAGGACCGCGACCCAGTAGCGGTCAATGGTACCACCGTGTGGGACAATGGCGAGATACGGCACAATCCCACGCCCGCCATGATCGACTTAGACCAGCTGCCGTATCCGGCATGGCACATGCTTGACGGCTACTCCTACGTACCCGACCCACTCAATCTGGCGCCATTGCAGTCGAAGGCCCAACCCCTTGCCATCCAAGCATCCCGCGGGTGTCCGTTCGCATGCACATTCTGCAGCCAAGATACGATGTACAAGCGAGTTCGCATTCGCTCGCCTGAGTCTGTCGTGAACGAGATGGAGTACGTCCATAAGCGATACGGGACCACAGTATTCGGATTCATCGATGCCATCTTCCCTCTATCCCCGAAACAGGGCCATGCCTTCGCTGACGAGATGATTCGACGCGGTATGCATAAGAAGGTGGTTTGGTTTACTGAGACCCGCGTCGATTTGGTGAACTACGACCTGTTGAAGCACTTGAAAGAGTCGGGGCTACGGTTCATTCAGTACGGGATTGAATCGGGCGATGACGAGGTGCTCAGCAAGCTGATGCGTAAAAAAGCAGGCGTAAATCAAGCACGCCTCGCTCTCAAGTGGACCCGTGACCTCGGCATCCTCAGTTTCGGGTTATTCGTGGTTGGCATGCCAGGAGAGTCTCGAGACCAAATCTTGAAGACCATCCAATTCGCCAAAGAACTCGACCCAGACATCGTCAAGTTCAACGTCGCTATACCGTTTCCCGGCAGCGAGTTGTGGGAACGATACAAGCACCGAGTGGACGGCCAGCCCAGCTACAAGTATTCGGGCTGGTACAACGCCAACATCAACGACGGCGACAACATCCTCGCTGGCGATACTCTGCCGTCCCGTGAGCTAATGTACTTACAACGCCGAGCGATGTTCGAGTTTTACACTCAACCGAAGGTGATGCATCGCTACTTCGTAGACGGACTCGTGCCGATGGGCGTTCTCGCCGAAGGGTTCTACGTCATGATGAGTGAGTTGTTAGGCAGCGTCTTCCCTTACGCCAGGCATCAGGTGAACGCGATCGCAGCGTAAGCACCGTCTTACGACAAGTTACGCTACTTAGGGGGCGTACCCTAGCGACGCCTGAATACGGCGCAGCTAGGGTGCTTTCTGCCTACTTCTTGGCGATGCGCGCCTTTGCAACCAGATCGAATCGATCCAGACTCATAACTTTTGCCCAGACGGCAGCGAAATCCTTAGCAAATTTTTCAGAGGCATCACTAGAAGCGTACACTTCTGATATAGCGCGCAACTGCGAATTG
>PKDL01000271.1 GCA_002863065.1 Pseudomonadota bacterium | reverse complement strand
GGCGCAGCTGAGCCTCGGTGGCGCGCTGGCTGGGAGGCGTAGCGTTGCAGAATGGCGTTGTCTGAACCATGGTCCTCGTGTCGTGTGACGAGTCGGGTGAACTCGGCCTATGGTGTTTTTCGATGGTTTCTAAACGAATCGTAAAGAATTTACTCCAGCAGCTCGATGCCTATGGGCTCTAGCAAGTGCAGTTCAAAAAGAGCAGTTGTACATTCAAGTCTTTGACGAAATCGGCCAGTATTTTACCTTGGAGGTAGCCGAGTACCTTCCGAATCTAAAAGAAAACGGACCATGGACCAATGAAAGACGTGAAAGATCAATTTTTGCAAGACGGCTTTGCCACGTTGCCTAGTTTTTTTGGCAATGAAGAAATCGATAGCTGGGCGAACGATCTCGGTTGGTTAGTGGAGGTGCAGCTCAAAAGATTTGGCGGACAAAAATGCGAGGAAAGCTCTCCTGTGGGGCGGTTATCGCAAAATTTGATCGCACTGAATAAATTGAGTCGTGACGCACAGGGCTGGATATATGATGAAGTTAACCGACGTCCATGGATCCACAGGCTCGCGGGTGACGACAGATTGATCCAGTTGGCGCAGCTGGTGTTGGGATCGAAACACATCGGAATCCACCCGCGGCTCAATATGGTGATGGCAATGCCTGGTAGGGATTGGCATTTAGCTGACTGGCACCAAGACGCCTTTTATGGCCCACATCACCACCTAGTGATGTATGTCCCACTCCAGGCCACTGGCGCTCATAATGGTGGCCTTTGCGTCGCTAGAGGCGAACACAAACAAGGCTTATTTGAACATGATTTAGGCAATAATTCTGTTGATTCAAAGTTTCTTTCTTTGAATCCAGATTATCTGACCAAAGAGTCGACTTTCCGATTGGAACTTAATGCGGGCGATCTATTGCTTTTTAGCGGCTATCTACCGCATTCTGCCACCCGTAATACGGGTACGGATGTACGGTTTGCGCTTACGATTCGGTACACGGACCTTGAGGATGACTATTTTATTAACCGAGGCTGGCGTTGGCAGGACTTAGCAGCCTCTGGGCTAGCAGCCCTACAGTCGAGGAGTGCTGATGGTTGACAAACAAGATGAAGAAATGGAGACGTCTCCCCTAGAAGGTCTTATCCGAGAGAGCAGTCGCCAGAGCAACGAGAATAAAACCAGCCTAGAGTTGCTGGAGGAATATTGGAGCGGAAGCCCAGGATCAACTAACGTAAAACTCGAAAATTTCACGAAATATGTCACTCGAGAAACCCTGACTAAATTCCTCACTCGCCAAGAAGTTTTTCTAAAACAGCTTGAAGTAAATGGATCGATACTAGAATTGGGCGTCGCTCGGGGCGTCAGTCTGATGACTTGGTATCACTTATCGACCATCTATGAGCCGACTAACTATTTACGAGAAATTGTTGGTTTCGACACCTTTGAGGGATTCCCTGAAATCTCTGTCGAAGACCAAAGGGGCACAAATGTCAGCGAACACACGGTAGCTGGCGGTTTCAAAGTCGAATCCGGAATGGAACAAGATATTTTGGAAAGCGTCAAAGCACATGACATGACGAGGTTTCTCGGCCACATTCCAAAACTAAAGTTAGTTCGTGGCAATATCATGGAGACGCTACCTAGATTTCTCGATGAAAACCCACACCTTGTTGTTTCGTTGCTACATCTCGATGTTGACCTTTACGAACCTACCAAGCTTGCTCTTGAATGTTTGGTGCCAAGAATGCCTAAAGGGGCTGTGATCATGTTTGATGAACTGAACATGCGTCAGTTCCCGGGCGAAACGATGGCTGCGATAGAAGCGATCGGTATCAACAATATGCGCATAGTGAGGTTTCCATACGCAACTTGTATGTCCTATGTCGTCATTGAGTAGCTTCACAAACACGTCTAGGCTGAATATCCGCATGAGCGATTAGCGGCCGGGGCGGGGCGCTGAACGTCTGCTGTGCTGCATCGGCTGCTTCGAGTCGTGACTTATCCTGGATGAGGGCGTGGAGGCCGCATGTGGGGCTTCGGAGCAGGCGGCAGACACAAGCTTACGCTGCTCACCAAGTGCGAGATTACGGGGACCGACAGGTTCGGGGTGACACATGCGCCGCTTGTTGATGTTCAGCGGCGATGAAGCTTTGTCTTGTACGTGGAACCGCCCCTTTGGGCGGGGTGCATTTTCAACAGAGAAGGCATGCCACAGCGCTGGTTTTTGCCGTATGGCGGTGTGGTGGCGCGTGTTGGAAGGAAGTCTGTATTCCAGTGATGCTATGGGTTAGCTGCGGCAAGCTCCCATTGCCCGTCTTTCGTAATCGTGTAGCTGCCGTCGATGGCAGGAACGGTGGCTTCGACCTGTGACCCATCGGGCCATTGAATGACCGCCACTGGGACCTCTGTGTTTTTACCAAGTCCGAAGTGCGCTACCGGTTCCATTTGACACAAGTATCCCGACCCGGCATCGATGGCTCGGCGTTGGCTGGAGTCGCCTTGCGTGATGGTCACGGTGGCACCGCGTGCCGGTCCCCCGCTGTTGGTTAGGGGTCGAATGCGTACGTAGTGATTTCCGGTGGCATTGGCGATAAACAATGACATGGGTTGTGCTCCGGACTCGCCGTGAGACACTAAGAGTTCAAGTGTTCCGTCGCCATCAAAATCGAGCACTGCACCGCCGGTACCTTTGCCAGTGGGCTCTAGCGCGTCGCCGATATCGAGGCTGATCCATGTATCACCTGACCGTCCGAACAGTCGGTTTGGTTGATCGATATTGTTCCAAAAGATCTCCTCCGATCCGTCGTTATCAAAATCGGCCGCAATAACGGTACGAATCTTAGACGGAACTGCCATCTCGGCTGGCGTCCCGAGCTCAAAGCTATCGCCATTCCGTAGCCATAGCCGGTGCGTGCCATTCCAGTTGCCATAGACGAGATCAAAATCTCCGTCGAGGTCGGCATCGAGCACTGCAGCTCCTCGCACAGTGAAGGTGGCATCGGTAATTCCAAATGCATTAGCTAAGTTGTCTACTGAGCTCTGTCCATCGCCAACAAAGAAAAAATTAGCGCCGTTTTCATTGCCGGCGAATAGGTTCATTTGCGGGCCGTCGAGCGGAACATTGACGAGTGCTCGGCCGCCAGTCACTAGGTCGGCTCCGATGCCCGGTGCTACATCAACAAGTTCACCATTATCCCACTCAAAGAGCTTCATTGGGCCACCGTAATTCGCGACGAACACACCATACGTTCCATCGCCGTCGCGGTCGAAGCAGGCGACGGAACGACCTGAAAATGTATTGATTTGCCCTTCGTTCTCCGGACGCTCGAAGACATCCTCCCAGTCGGACGTTGTACGGCGCCACAGGCGGTCTGCGACGCTTCCTAAGCCGCCGAATTGGTCGATATTGAGAAAATAGATTTCTTCACTACCATCTCCATCGACATCGCAGGCGGACACACCGATGGCCTTTCGCGACGCGTCGGCAACAGACTTTGGCGCGATATCGACTACGTCCTTGCCGTTCCAGTTCCAGACCTCATTGGCGCCGTTATATCCCGCTATGACTGCCTCGAAATCCCCATCGAGATTTACGTCCGTGACAGCGACTCCATACCGTAGCTTATCTCCATTATTCACCAGCGCAGCGGTGCGATCGGTAAAGAAACCGTCGCTGTACTGCACGCCATCCCGCAGGGTATTTTGTGGGGTGGGTGTGCCCGGCTCAGCCGGAGGAGGATCGATTGGGTCCGTTCCCGGTAGTGGACTGGGCTCCTGCTCGCCGGGCTCAGCCGGAGAAGGCGTGGTGGGAGTCATAGCATCGTCGGTGGTCGATGTATCGTTGTCCGTACGGGTCTCCGCCGCTGCAATACCGGCATCTCCACGTGCAGCGCGCTCGACGGCGTCGGCTGTGGTGGCATTGGTGTCCGTTGTATCGTCGGCACAGCCTAGTAAGCCGACGGCAATGCAGAGCGTTAGACAAGGGGCATGTACAGTGCGGAGCATGGTCAGGTCCTTGTAGGTGTTGGGTTTATTCACTTCTCGGCGCGGACTGCGCTCTTGCTATGAATTGCGATGCGATAAGTTGGGGAGTCGTGTAGAGAGTACGCCAGCATCTGGTCGTTATCGCGCAAGATGGCGATCTGGATCAGAGCTGTCTGAGGCTGAGGTGCCCGATTCGCACGAAGTGATGCGCTTAGAGTTGAGTGAGTCCTTGCGCTGCAGACCACTCAACACAGGCATCCTGGTCGCCTTCGAACACGATTCGGTCACGCTTATTATCGATCTGGTAGGTGTACATCGGGTCGTAATAGACCTCAAGGACCGTCGCAATCCATTTCCGGTGCGCGCTGGGGTCGCCGCAGAGGTGGAGTCGAAGTGCATCCTCCATCGAATGGCGTATTTGGCCGTGCTGAAGGCCACCTAGTCGACGCTGTATCGCATCTATCGACCGGAGAAGCTCCGCGGCGAACATCACGAAGCCTGAATGAGCGCCTTGCAGGCACTCCGGTAGCAGGGCCCGCTTCTCTGTTACTGAGTCTTCATCCCAAGTTGTAGCTTCGTATTCTTGCAGTGCGTCGATGGCATACTCACGTTGGATATGCGCGATGCGTGATTCAAAGGAGGCCGTCTGGAGGATGATCGGTCCGGTCTTGAGCGACGCGAATAGCGCGGGGGGGAGACCGATACGCCCAATGCGACGGCTTTCATCTTCGAAGATGAGGCGGCGGTGTCCTGCGCGGTATGCTTGTAGCAGGGCAACGGCCAACCGATTTTCGAAATCTATCTGCGTTGGTTGGCCCCCAATGCGTCGTCCAAAGCCCGAACCCCGGTGGTTCGCGAAAGCTTCTAAATCGATAGATGCATCAATGCGTTTCAATGTCTCGGTTTTACCGACGCCGGTACAGCCTGATAGGATGATAGCGTCTGGGTTCTCATCTAAGCTCTCCAGTAAATAGCTACGGACACGCTTGAAACCACCCTCGACCCGCGGCATCGCTATGCCCGATTTGCCCAACCAATCGCAGGCAAATTGACTGCGTAAGCCTCCGCGAGCACAGTACAGTGCGGCATGCGGATGGTGTTCGGCAATGGCTCTCCAGGCCGCAATACGCGCCTCTTGCAATGCTCCCGTGACAAGGGTGTGTCCGAGCTGAATCGCTGATTCCCGTCCGTCTTGCTTGTAGGCAGTGCCTACTTGGTGGCGTTGTTCATCATCGAGAATGGGGATGTTGACTGCACGGGGTAGGGCACCAGATGCGAACTCTTTTGGTGCTCGCACATCGATGAGAGTGCGCCCTTGGATGAGCAATTCGACTGTCTGCTTCACGTCATATAAGACGGGTTCAGCCATCGGTTGAGCCGGAGGTTGCGCGTCTGTGGTGGTTCGAGCGGTGCTGGGCTTCATGTGTGGCATCTAGCGTCAGGATGCGGTGGGAACGAGCTGGGTGCACGCATGACATTAACTGACTACCGCTGCACCGGTAGCGTTCGGTATCGTTGGAAGAGTCGATGTTGTCGATGGTCCAGAGAGGTAACGCTCCCCCGTATCAGCAACAGTTCTACTTTTGACGATGCCTCAAACGGATCACCAGACCAGACCACTAGATTCGCTACCGCACCGGACTTGACCCGACCGTGATCCGGCAGACCGAGGATATCTGCCGGATGTGTCGTAATTGCATGCAGCGCATGTGCATGCGTGAGTCCTGCGCGCACGGCATTTCCTGCCCACTGACGCAGTTTGCGTACGTCGTGGGCGCTGAAGGTACTGATAGCTACTTTGACACCGGCGTTGGTGAGTATCGCTGCGGCATCACCTCGGGAATGGATGGCATCAAAACTGGCCGGTTGATTTTCGATGGGATTGAGAATGACTGGGACCTTTGCCTCGGCCAAGGCCCGTGCTTCTTGCCATGCTTCAGCACCTCCCACAATGACAAGCCGGATACCGTAGGATGAAGCGATTTTCAGCATTGTTCGAATATCACTACGGCGGTTGACGTGTACGTGGAGGGGGACTTCCCCGCGTAAGACGGGCTGTAGTGCCTCTAGGTCGAGTCGACTCGCACTGAATTGGCGCACTCGGTTTCGCTCGAAGTCTGCCTTCCTCCTGGAGTAGGTCTCAGCATCGTCTAGTGCTTGGCGCAGCATCATAATATGGGTGCCACGCGAGCTCTCTTTTTGACCGCCGATACTCGCATTCATGGAGGCTGGGGCCCGCACGGGGTCTGGGTTTGCGAGGTCGTACACGGCTCCCGAACCACTCAGAAGACCGCCATGATGTGCAGTGTGCACGGTGGTAACACCGTGCGCACGTTGAATTGGGATGACAATGCTGTGGGGATTGTAGCTGTCATCTGCCCGCTGTGCGGACCGGACCGCATCGCCACCGGAATCGATGTCATTGCTTTTCGCCACTCCACTGATCTCTACCAGCCCAAGGGTGGTGGCGGGATCGATGAAGCCTGCAGTGATGGTTTTACCGCTGGCATCGATTTTTCGTGTCCCGGGAGGCAGCTTCACGTCTGTACCGACCGCCACAATGCGTTGGTTTTCGATGAGCACCGTGGCATCACGCAGGACCGAGCCGTCTTCTAGGTGCACGCTTGCGCCCGTCAGGGCGAAGAGGGTGAGAAGAATCGTTTTCATTGGCCCACCTCAAAATCACTCCAGGGTGCACTCGGCGTGTCTGCATTGTGTCGGAGCCAGCCATCGATAAATACGTGTTGGGCGGTGGCGTATACGCTGAATGGGTGTTTGTCCCACACCACCACGTCGGCCATTTTCCCCACCTCAAGTGTGCCTACTTTGTCCTCGACGCCGAGAGCCCAAGCGGCATTTGCGGTAATCCAGCGTAACGCTTGGTGTTCGGTCAGTTTGATACCGGAATGGAGGCCAGCATAGTACGCTTTCGCTGCTTCCTGGTTCATCCGCTGAATCCCCTCGGCACTATCGGTATGCAGGATAGCAATGGCGCCGGCATCTTGTAGCAGCGCTAGGTTTTGCTCGATGGCATCATGCGCTTCTATTTTGAAGCCCCACCAGTCGGCCCAGGTGCTGACACTCACGTTCTTTTTCGCCAGCACATCACGGATTTTGTACGCTTCGACTGCATGGTGGAATGACCGTACTTTGAATCCAAACTCTTCAGCTAGTTTCAGCTGTAGCAGCATTTCATCGGCCCGGTAGCAGTGGATGTGAACGAGAATATCTCCATCTAGCACCTGCGATAGTGTGTCCAGCACTAGGTCACGTTTTGGGGGGGTCTTCGCCACCTGGCGGCCATTGATGACCGTCGTAGGATTTTGCGACCATTCCGCCCAGTCGCGTTTGTACCGGCGCGCAGCAATCCATTCCTTTCGCATGAGATAAATACTGCCCATCCGGCTCATGGGCATGGTCTTGCGCCCCTTACCGTAGACTCGCTTGGGATTTTCTCCACAGGCCATTTTTAGTGAGTCTTTGGCACCAGGAAATCGCATCGCTCGGGTGCTTCGACGCGGGTGTAGCTTGAGAATGACGCCATGTCCGCCCATCAGATTACCGCTACCCGGTAGGACCTGAATGGTAGTGACGCCGCCTTTGACCGCTTTCTGGATACCTGGATCCTGCGGCCAAAAGGCTTCTTCTGCTCGAATGCCTGCAGTAATTGGATTGGTCATTTCGTTACCGTCGGCATGCGCCCATACCCCGGGTCGGGCATACACGCCCAGATGACTGTGCGTATCAACCAAACCGGGGGTGACGAATTTACCTTTGGCGTCGTAGATTGTTGTGCCTGAGTTGAGCGTCGGGGGCTTGCCGCTCCCCATACCTGCGATGACTCCCTCTCTAAGGTGGATCCAACCGCGCTCAATCCGCGGGGCCTTGTCGTCTGCAGTCAGCAGGGTGGCATTGATAATCAGTGATGATGGAGCCGTGCCGAGCGCGGGTAATAAGGTATCTGGCTCCTGTGCGACTGCCGGGACGAGGGGGACAGGTGTGACCGGAGGGGTCAATGTGCCGGTGCCCGCACATCCGAAGAGGAGCAAACAGAGCGCGATGTGTCTACAAGACCGCAAGGAGTACCTCCAT
This sequence comes from Pseudomonadota bacterium, assembly GCA_002863065.1. Classification (GTDB taxonomy): domain Bacteria; phylum Myxococcota_A; class UBA9042. Next base: position 4,218 of record PKDL01000271.1, on the reverse strand, counting down.
ATGACGGGAGATTGTTTAGGATGAGGTGACGAACACATTGACGATTTCTTAGCACAATCTCGGGCAAAAATTACGCTCAGGTATACCTAGGCGAGTCATTGGCGGCCGCTTTCTTTGTGACTTTCGAGGGTTATGACTTGACTCCGTATGTACCTTTTGCGCTACACAGGAGTATCTACAGCTGTGAGGTGCGGTGTGAAGCTATCGAGGTATTCCGTTGTTTTTTGTGGGCTTTGTTTAGTCGTAGCCTGTTCGAGTTCTCCCGGCCGTCTGGTAACTGGCACCAATACGACGGATGCTGATGATGGCGTCACAGCTGGTGCAGAAAACGTGGACAGCAGCGCCATCGGTGGCGTGGATGGTATCGGTGGAGTGGCCGATAGTGTCGATGAGCCGGGGAATGCGGATGGTACTGCCGGCGATACGACTAGTGGCGCTGATAATACGAATGAAACGACGGGTGAAGCGACAACTGAGCCGCCGGTATGCACACCCGGGGAGTTCCGCTGCAAGAACACCGAAACGCTCATGGTGTGTGGTGAGGACGGGCAATGGCGTCTAAAGCACAATTGCCCAGCACCATATGAATGCGATGCGGAGGCGGGAACGTGTACGAAGCAATCGTGTACTCCCGAGGGGACCGGTACCGCAGTGGGCGATATCGTCAAGGACGTGACATATGATTTGGTGGGTGGCGGCACGTATAACCTGCATGATGCATGTGCTGCGGGCGAGGCTACCATAATCATCAAAGTGGACACGTGGTGCTATTACTGCGGCGAATACGCCCCGCTCTGGCAGTTGATGGCAGACGACTACTCGCAAAATGGGACCAGATTCCTCCTGCTGGTAGGACGCGATGGGCAACAAGCTCCAGCGACCATGCAGATCGCGGAAGCGTATAAAGCGACACACGGATATAACAGCAACTGGATGGTCGCCTCTGACCCAGCACATCAGAAAATAGAATCCGTAATATTCTCCCCGGCCGGTGGCGTTCCCAACCTAGCGGTACTTGGGCCAGACATGCGCATTGCGTACGTGGACCCAGCGGATGGTGGGTTGCTTAGTGCGCCATTTGAGGCAGCGTCGTCGACCACTGGCTACTACCCGCCCCAGACTTGTGAAGGGTTCTGTCAAACCGGTTTATCGACGGGCTGGTGTTACTGTAATGAAGGCTGTCTTGAGTACGGTGATTGCTGCCCGGATGCGTGCAATGCGTGTGGCGTGAATTGTAACTAGTAGGGGGGCCGAACGGGACGTACCGTCTGACGACGGTATGTTGGCCGCACAGCCCCGGTACATTCCTACTTGTCATCGCCACCGGCACCGCCACTGCAAGCGGCGGTGCAGACCTCGGCAGATTGACCTTTTCCGATACACTCGTCGTAGCAGGCTTGGTCTACGTTATCATTCGACCCCGTGCCGTCCTCGTCCGTATCCTCGCCACCGGTTCCTCCGGAATTTCCGCCAGGACCATCACTGCCGCCGCCGGGCTGGCTCGCACCTTCATCTTGACCATCGGCACCAGCAGTGCCGCCGCCTTCCTTATTGCCGTTTTGGCATGCTGCCTCGCAGCCAGCAGGCTCATTACCCTTGCCAATGCATGCGTCATAGCAGGCCTGGTCCAGCGAACCTGACCCGTCGGTTTCATCACCATCCGTACCGCTAGAGCCACTGTCGTCCATTCCACCAGAACCACTGCCTGGATCGCCGCAGTATTCAGCGCATGTCTCAGCATCGGTCCCCTTATCAATGCATTGCTGATAGCAATTTGGAATGCCGGAAGTCCCTCCGCCGTCTTTGCCATCCGCTCCATCTTTGCCATCCGCTCCATCTTTGCCGTCCGCTCCATCTTTACCATCAGCCCCATCGGCTCCGTCGGTAGCGGTGTCCACCGACCACCAAGCACCCGCATCTTCATCTTCACCGCCGGTGAGTCCACTGGTATCAAGCGTAGAAGTGGCGTCCACCGTACTGCCGCCCTGTGCGTCTAATGTGTTGCCGTCTCTGGGAGTGGTTTCACTGTCGGCGCAACCCGTTACGAGTCCCAATACACTAAAAACAATGACGAGATTTTTCATATTAGACGAGCCCCTCCAGTGGTCCACGGCAGTCCAGATTATCGCCGCGCTGTCCCTGTGTTAATTCGATCCCTATCACATTTGTATCCATCCCCATGGCCTGGGCCGCACTCACGAGCACATGCTGGTGTGGTAGCCCACTGGTAGCGGAATATCCACCACCGTCCATTACGACGGGTTGTAGTATCTCGACCGGTGTCGTTCGTGGTCTGTAGATATAGCGTCCGGTATTGAAGTGCCATCCACCGCCGATGATCACCGGGCAGTAATGTTGGTAACCATGCCAGCCATCCGCGAGCTCAGACCCCCAGAGAATAAGCGTATTGTCCATCACAGAGCGTCCGTCACTGTCGGGGATCTGCTCTAGGCGAGCGATAAGCCGTGCTACTTGACGAGAATGATGGGTAATATAGTCCGACATCGCCTGATGTTTTTCGGCACTGTTGTAGATTTCGTGTGCGAGTCCTTTGTGCACGTCATCGGTCAAGCCATCCCAGCCAATATCCGCCGTGGGCAGCTCCCCTAGCGTGAGGGATACGACACGCGTGAGGTCACACATGAAGGCGGCGCCAATCATGTCTGACATTGCATCGAATCGGGTGTCGTAGGATGTATTTTCCGTCGGGATGTCTGGTGCGCTGCATTCGAGCTGACTCATGCTGTCCAGCCGCGCTCGCAGCTGGCGAAGATGCTCATAGTGCGTTTCTAGGCGGATGCGTTGGGGACTACTGATATGTGGCGATAACGCCCGCATTTCTTCCCAGGCATAATCCAGGGCTGCTACCTGTCGGCTTTGCAGCGGATTGGGTGCGATGGATGGGCCGAATAGACGCTGCCAGACACGCTCCGCGGAGGTTTCTACGGGCAGTCGGGCTCCATTCAACGCATAGCTGATGGGGCGGCCCGCTTCGCGGATATCGTCGACCCCCAATTCGAGGGATGGTAGGCGGTCTGAGCGACGAACAGCACGAGCAACCAGTTGGTCCAGGGAGGCCGTTCGTCCACGGGCCTCGGCGGTACTGAAATCTACCCAACCGCCCGTCCATGCATGGACGAATCCTTTATCGTGGCGGTTACCGTCTGCGTCTAACTCGGCGGTCGCCAATGAAAGCGCATCGATAGGGATAATGCGGTTTCGGTGGTCGTAGAGTGGAGAAAGGACAGGACTAAACTCCGATAGCTTGAGTGTAGTAAGGTCCACCTCCCAGGGACTGCTGTTATCTAATCCATCGGGGCGTAGTTTCCAGGTGTCATAGGTCCAGCCGTGGCAGTGTGAGATGACTATGAGACGGTGAGGTGCAGCTCCTGAGCGGTCTACTGCACGAGCAACCTCCCAAGGAGCGAGGCTGCTACCCAAGCCAGCGAGGCCAAGCGCATTGAGGAATTGACGTCGTTTCATCGCGCTGCCCCGCTGCCAAGTTCGCCATGAGTGAATAATCGGCTCGTTACAATCGAGATCAGTAATTTCTGGATATCATCATTCTTTTGGAAGGCGCTCACAAATGGAGTGAGTGCAGGTGAGCTAGCGGGCAAGTCGATGCCGCTCGCATACCGTACCCAATGGGCGGCATAGCATGCCCTAACGCGCTCGCTTTGACTAAGTTGCAACGCAAAGTCGACGCCATTGTCGAATGTAAAGCTTTCGTCTCCGAGTTGTACGGTACCTGAGGCATCGACAGGTGATCCGTTGTCCGTGGCACGCCAATGGCCCAGAGCATCGTAATGCTCATAGGCAAATCCAGGCGGGTTTAAAATGTCATGGCATCCGCTGCACGTCGCACTGGATGTTGCAGCATGTGTACGTTCGCGGTTGGTTGTACTCGCGTCTGTCGTATCGGGCGGTGCCGACGCTTCTGCCCCGGGGGGGGGAGCTCCAAAATGAAGGCATGCAATGCGCTCGACAATGCGTTTGCCGCGCAATATCGGGGCTCCGTGAACCGGATGGGCTCCGATGGCGAGAATGGAAGGTAGCGTAAGCAGTCCAGCCCGTTCCGCTGCGGGCCAGTTGACGGGAGTAAGTTGAAGGGAGCTATTGGACGAGAGCCCAACAACCTGTCCAAACGATACGGTGATCGCTTCACCAGGGCGGTCGGTGACGGCGTCCCCGTATATCGACGCCGTATGAGAGCTCATA
>PKDL01000365.1 GCA_002863065.1 Pseudomonadota bacterium | reverse complement strand
CTCCGACGAGGCAATGGTAGCCCCCGCGCCTTCCAGCATGGGGTAGTAGCCGGCCGCCCCATCCCCGGAGCAATAGCGTCCACTGCCATCAGCGCGGCAGGCCCATAGTCCAAGCAGACACGCATCGGCGTCCCCGCCATCGCAGGCTTGCCCGACATCGAAGCCTTCATCAATGACACCGTCGCAGTCGTCATCAATGCCATTACAAATTTCCGTCTTTACCGTATCGCCGACGCACACAACTGAGGTCTGGTCAGTACTGCAAACTACCGTACCCAATGCGCATTCGTCCGCATCAGGCCCATCGCACGGCAAACCAAGACCATCAAAGGTTTCGTCAGTCGCGCCATCGCAATTGTCATCTAAGCCGTTACATAGCTCGACGCCATTTTCGGGGGTGTCATTCAGACAACTCATTTCCCCGGTGAGAGGTACACACTCTAGCGTCCCGTTAGAACAACCATCTCCGTCGATGTCGCAGCTTTGTCCAACTTGCTCGAATCCCTCGTCGACGATTGCATCGCAGTCATTATCGGTGCTGTCGCAAATCTCCCGTCGAATTTGCGTCGCTGCTATACCATTCGCAGAGTGATCTAAGATGGTGGATGCGCTCAGCGCCACATCGAAGAGCGCAATGTCGTCAAGAGCAGCGTCGGCACCATTACCGACAATCAGCTGCTTTGCACCTGTCGAGGCCGCACCAATGCCGCGAGTCAGCGCTTTTAGTTTCCCGTCAATATACAGGCGTAATGCCCCCCTATCGTAGACGCAACCCGTGTGCATCCATGTATCGAGGGCTATGGTGGCAGTGGACGCAACTAAGTCCCCTCCTGCCGCATTTGCTCCAGCTAGGCGACATTCGAGCCCACCAGCGACAACAGAGAGCCCAAGCCCGCTCGTATGTTGAATGAGCTGGCCAGAACCACCAGTGTAACGAAGGCGGGCCTCAATAGTGGATTCTCCAGTGCTGGTGGCGAGTCCATCGTAGTTGGACAGAGTCATGTATTTTTGGGTGCCAACGGAGATACCGCCATTCGTCGCCCCAGCCGTCCATGTCGCTCCATTCAGCGTTGCATGGCCTGTACCTACGAAATCGTAAGCGACATTGCCAGTGCCTTGGGTAAACTGATACCAGACCGCTGCGTTATCGCCATAGCAACCAACGGAGCCACTACCCCAAGTCGGACAAGCCTGCAAACCATCCGAGCAAAGATCCGTATCTGCGTCATCACAAGCAGCCCCAAGCGCGAAGCCGTTATCTACGACCCCATCGCAATCATTATCTACACCGTCACAGATCTCGGTCGCCGCATGCTCGTCTGTAGTGCCAGAACAATCATCATCAAGTCCGTTGCAAATCTCCACATCGATCGTTCCTGCGGGTACTCCGTTCGATGCAAGGGTCGCAATCGCCGCCTGGTCAAGAGCAACGGACCAGACCTGGATGTCATCTAGCTGTCCCTTGAAAAATTGAGAAGCACCTGTGTTCTGCGAGCCGATTTCCAATGCACCAAATTGATATACAGAGCCAGACTGTGCTGACGAACTACGCAAAACGCCATCAAGGTACAGTTTGAACGTCGTGCCATCTGCAGTAATGGCCAGGTGATGCCACGTACCGTAGTTGATCGTAGTGCCAGCGGCCAATGAAGCAAATCCGCATTTGGATTGCTCGATCAACGCAAAGGCACCGCCGGAAGGATTGATGCGGAGCCCCAGGTCTACACAGTCACCAACCGAAGACTCAATCAAAGTAACGGCACCGGAACCGGCGGTTAGGTTGAAGGCAACCGCAACTGTAAACTTATCCTTGATGGCCAAGGATGTGGACGTCGAAACGCTAAGTCGGTCATCTACTCCATCGAATGTGTACGCATTACCCGCGTTGCCGGCACTTGTCTGTAGTTCTCCGTGACGTACTACCGTGTTTCCGTTACCCGATAAATCACTCGCGACGTAGCTAACAGGTTCTGGCTCCTCCCCCATGAGCAAAAGAGCTGGTCCGTCGCCAACGCAAGTCGTTCCGCCCGCGTCGTCACAAGCGAGAACACCCACGGCACATTGATCAGAGTCTGCACCATCGCAAGCGAGGCCAAGACCTGGAAAATCTTCATCCGTTTGACCATCGCAATCATTATCTTTTTGATCACATATTTCAGACTGCTGTACGTCATTGCTGCACTCGATTCCCTGCTTATCGGACGAGCATACGACCGTGCCGTTCGCGCAAGCATCCGCATCTGGACCGTCGCAATCGCTGCCTAGTGTCGTGAACGGTTCATCCGCTACGCCATCGCAGTTATTGTCCAAGGTATCGCAGAGTTCCGGTTGAGGGACGACTTGGCCGACGCAGGGACCCAGTGTATCTCCGGAGCAGCTTCGTGTACCACCCACACATTGGCCGACCCCTTTCGTTCCCGCAGGGCCGTCGTAACAAGTCTCGGTGAATGGGACGACAGTATTAACGCATCCAGATGCCGGATTACATGAGTCGAATGTACACTTGTTCCCATCGTCGCAGTCATTGACTGCTCCCCCAAGACACAACCCAGACGAGCACGCCGTATTGATAGTACAAGGCTTCGCGTCGTCGCAAGCAGTACCATCAGGCTGCAGGCTAACGGCCTGACATCCCAAAACCGGATCGCATCCGTCGACGGTGCAATCATCACCATCGTCGCATGTAATTGCGGTTCCAATGCATGTTCCAGCTCCGCAGGCGTCGCCCGTCGTACACACCGAACTATCATCGCATGCGGTCCCATCTGGTCGATTTGACCATCCGCTTTGAGCGGTAGCAGATGCGCATAGCTGACATGGATTGGCTGAGTTGACTTCGCCGTCAGACACACATGCCCCATCAATAAGGCAAAATCCAGCATCCACAGTAAAGGTGCAGGTACCATCCCCGTTACAGGTATCCGTTGTGCACGAGAAACTGTCGTCACACGTGTATGCTGAACCGGAACAACCGCCCGCGCTGTCGCAAGAATCACCGCTTGTACAGGTATCCCCATCATCGCAGGCCGTTCCAGATGGTTTGAATGGACCAATGCACTCAAGCGCAGTAGCGGACGAATTACACTGCAAGGTGCCGCTTTCAACACATGTATTACCACCGACACATGCCTGTCCGTTCTGCTCAAACCCCTCATCGGTTGTCCCATCACAGTCGTCATCTAGTCCGTTACAGGCATCCCCTAATGTGACGAGGCCTGCCAGTTCAACCTGGGAATAAATAACTGGGTCCAGCATGATCAGGTCGTCAATCTGGCCTTGAAGACCAGCAGTCACGCCTGCCAATGTGAAGCTCCCACCAACGGTCCTTAGACCGTCGAGCGCGTAAGAACTAGCAAGCGTATTGTCCGAGTAGCTCCCGACGTCTACCGCATTCACGTATGCCGTGACCTGTGCATTATTGGCAATAACGGCGATGTGAATCCATGTGCCGTTCGCAAGACTAGTGCCACTAAAGGTCTTCGAACCTCCAGCAGTAACAACTCGGAGCTGTCCTAAAAGACGCTCAACGATAAAAATATCGCTACCATCGTTGTGCTTCCAATGTACCAGCCGCCCGTTAGCTCCAGAGTCAAATTTCACCCAAGTAGCGAACGTGCCTTGGATGGTGCGAGTTTCTGAGGGACGACGTGGCAGCAATGCCGGCCAGGTTCCATTGAATTGTAGCGCAGAACCTCGTTGACCTGTGACTGATACCGCACCGCCCATGTGGATCCACCTCTCGGCGTTGTCCGATACTGCTAGAGTGCCGACCAGCGAATCCAGGCTATACGCATGCGATGAGCCATCTCCGATGCAGGCAACACCGTGACCAGTTGTAGTGCAGGCGATTCCGGTGCCGGAGTTGCACTCCCCTATATCGGGTCCATCGCATGCAGCCGCGTCCGTGATGTAGCCTTCATCGACGACACCATCGCAGTTCGTATCTGCACCGCTACAGACCTCTCCCCCCACGATCGTTTGGGATAAAACCTGCGTGTCGGTCCATGATGTCGCTGCAAGTCGGATTTCATCGAAACCGCCGGAAATAGGGGTGTAGCTTCCGTTCGGCCGGCTTGAAAAGAACCAGGACTTGCTCCCAGTGATAGGCACAAGACTACCGCCCCATTCGGTTTCGCTAAGCTGTAAACCATCGACATACCAACGGACGTCTGAACCTTGAACGACGACAGCGATGTGGATCCAGCCGAGTCCGGGTTTGAGGTAGACACCACTATCGACAGTCTCAGAACCTATCTTCAATCGTAATTGATTAGCGACGATCTCCAGCGCGAACTCTACTGAACCGGACAAGTCCACATGATGCGCGACGGACTGCAGAGCACCGGTATTGTTTCGTTTCATCCAGGTCGAGAAGGAAAATCCGGTGTGTGTTCCATTCAAATCGGAAGGCTCAGTCCACTGAACAAAGTCATTGATCCCGTCGAGCAGTGCGGCTTTACCAAACCCCGTTTTACCATCCCCAATCGAAGCCCCAGATTGAAGAAATGCGTTATCGCCAGCCCAACCCTGATTCGGGGTCGCGGTGGTCGCCACGACTTGTTCGAAATCAAGTCGGAGGGCTTCACCATCGTTGATGCAGCGAGAAGAAAACTGGCCGTCGCAAACGATCGTCCCCGAGCTACAACTATCTACATCATTACCGTCACATACCACTCCGACGTTGAAGGCCTCATCTACGGCACCGTCACAGTTGTTATCCAAGCCGTCACAAACCTCGGACGCGGGCGTGACCTCTCCCTGGCACGGACCCAAGCTTCCGTCGCTGGCGCATGTGGTAACGCCATCGTTACAGAGTCCTACGCCAGAGGTTCCTGCGGGACCAGTGTAGCAGCTGACCGACTTACCGGCGTTCACCGTATTGACGCAGCCCGTGGCAGAGTTACAGCTATCGGTTGTGCATGCATTGCCATCATCGCACGTGTTCGACGAGCCACTGCATGCTCCCGCCGTGCAGACATCGCTGGTTGTGCATGCATCTCCATCATTACAGCTCGATCCGTCTGGACGCTGCGTCCATGCAACGCTGGTATCGCTAGGAGAGCAACGCTGACAACTGTTTGCCGAGTTTAGGTCGCCATCAGCGTGACAGCTGCCTGCGATAAGGCACGTGCCTGTTATCACAACGTTCGCACACGAGCCGGACACGCATTGATCTTGAGTGCATGCAAGCGAGTCGTCACAATCTACCGACGATTCATCGGTGACTCCGTTGCAGTTTTGATCGACTCCATCGCAGACCTCGGAAGCTGCGGGATTGATGGACGGTATTGCGTCTTGGCAATCACCGGCATTTGAGACCATACCAGGGGGCGCAGAACAGCTGCACATCACACCACTTGAGGAGGCTAACACCGATGTCATGACTGACCGCCACACAATAAGGTCATCAAATCGTACGTTAGCCGCCTTGTTCGCGCCGCTCGTCCCGACAGAGAGCAGGCTGGATGCGCCAGTTGTCGATTGCGCCTGCCCCACATTGATAGCGGATGAGTTTACCAGTGAGCCTGATGCATCGTGTAGTGCCAGGGAACCTTCGCCTGCTGTGGTATCGACCGAGTAATGGAGATAATTCCACTGATTCTGAACTAAACCACTCACAGTGGTCGTTACTCCAAATGCGGTAATCTGCACCGCTGAGCCGGTATAGTCAGCGGCTATGCTTCCATCAGCAGTGAATAATCGGCCTGGCTGACCATCGAGCGGATACACACGAAAACCGACTGTCAGCTGCGACGCGTTGGCAAAAACGGACGTAGCACCTTCGATAGCTTGTGACGAATTCGACAACGCAAGCGCATAACCGCCCACACCGATACGAACCGCCGGAACATCGACCCGAAGTAAGTTGCTACCCAGTCCAGTATCATCCGGAACAGACGCTCCAGACACCGAATCAAACCCCCAGTACGCATCGGCCGCATACTTGATGCCGAAGTTGACGCCATAGCCGTCACTATCGCTATCTGGATGAAACAATGTGCAATCAATCGGCGTGTCACTCGATGCGATACTACCGTCGCAATCATTGTCATTGGACTGCCCGCAGCGAGGCGCGTTTCGAGACGCTGCGGGTAACCCATCGGTGACCAGCGTGGACACTTCGGTAGCCGTCAACGCGTAATCGTAAATGAGTACCTCATCCAGCCGTCCACTAAACCATTGAGATGTGCATTCTCCATTTGCATTGGACCGGCACCCGATGCGAATGGGGGCGTCGCTGGCGGGAATCGTCCCGCTGTAGTTATCGGTAGCTCCGACAAGAACCCCATTGGAGTACATAAGCCGACGGCTGCCATTCCATACAACAGCGATATGCGTCCAGTCTCCAGAGCCAGTAGCGCCGAAGCCACTACTTGGAAAATCCGATGTCTTCGATGCGTTAAAGTGAGCGATTGAGCCATCGCTCCGTCGCATGACCCCATAACTTCCCGGCTTATGGATCAGAACTCCCGCCGCGTTGGTGCTGGGTCGCATCCACAAAGCAATGGTTTGTGCCTGCATTTGTGAGGCTAGGCGCCCAGACGACTGAGCCGCAATATACGCGTTATTAGCCAACTGCCGGGACGTACCATACTTTCCGTCTGCGGAGGTCGCTGTACCGTGTGGAACGCCGTGTGACCGAGCACCGCTGTAGTCCAGAACATCCACCGATGTAGCTTCATCCATCAGCCATGCGACTACCGGACCGTCTCCGCTGCAGGAGGACGCATAGAGACCGATGCACGCCACCGAGCCTTCATCGCAGAGATCCGCGTCCAGCGTGCTGTCGCAACTGCTGGCGAGCGAAAAACCCTCATCGGTTGCGCCGTCGCAGTCGTTATCGGTGGCATCACACAACTCAGCATTCAGCTCTGGGCTATGAGTTGCCAGGTGCGCATTCGCAACGTCCGCAGGGTTCAAAGCACGTCGATAAACAGCCAGATCGTCGACGGTGATGGAACCCGAGGCGGCACCTTTCGTACCAAATTCCACTGCATCCATCGCAGCACTTGGCGGCCATTTCAGCCCGCCATATTCGGCCAGCAGTGCCCCATCTAAGTACATAGAGATACGGTCATCTAATCGATTCCAGACGAGGGTAATCGTGTACCAGGTATCTGTCGTTGCTGTGGCGTTTTGCTGAGGCGGACTCGCGAACTCCGAAACAGCATCACCGGTCAGTCGAAGAACCGCACCAGCGCTCGTCAGCTGCCACTCAAGGTTGAGGCTCCAGGTGCCGCTCGTAAGCCCAGCGATGCGTTGAAACGTTACTTCGCTAGATTTGATGCGCACGGATACGGCACCTGCATCAGTGTGAAGAGCGGAAGGCGTTGCGGCCTTCATGGGAGTGGAACCCACAGGCAGACTGGCGGCAGTGCCGCCATTGAACCCAGCAGTGCTACTACCGCGCGGAGCCAGGTTACCTGCATCGCCTCCCGAATCAGCCGCGAAGCTCAGGTCCGTGTTTTCAAAAGTCCAGTAGCCGACTGGCCCATCAACACATTCGGATGAGCGATTCCCTTCGGCGCAGCGCCATACCCCCTCCGTGCACTGATCGATATCCGCAGTATCGCAAGATGCCGTCAAATCGGCAGCTCCACTTGCCCAGCCCGTATCATCCTCATCAGTAATGCCATCGCAATCGTTGTCCTTACCGTCGCAAATCTCACGATTTAGCTGGGAACCATTCAAGCCGATCGATGACAATTGACGGATTAGGGCCGCGGGAATCTCTCGCTCATACACCACTAAGTCGTCCACTAATCCGATGGTCTCAGCCGGTGAGCTGCCCAGGTTTATGAAGTCAATCTGCCCCAAATCGACGGTCACTGTTTTCACGAGTAACCCGTCGATCCACAGCGAGAGCGAGTCCGACGCACCCGATTCATTCCAGGTAAAAACCAAATGATGCCATTGACCAGCAGCTACCCACTCGTTGTAGGGCTCGGATATTACGTCGATCCCCTGTACGCGCACCCGGAACCCTGCGGTAGTTAGTCGAATGTCAGCAGACGCGACGCCCATCAAATCCCGGGCAGCACCTAACTGAACCAGAGTACGGCCCGTATCTAGAAGTGGAGGTTCCGGTTTCCATCGAAAGGATACCGCGCCGCCCGAACTAAAGTCGTACTTGCCGCTCCGAAGACGATTCCCCTGCATAAGTTCTACAGCTTGTCCGGTGCTGCCTGGTTGCCAGAGTGCAGAGGCTGAATAATCAGCAGACATCGAATGCCCGGAGGTGACTTGGTTATAGGCAATGAACCCTGTGCCCTCGTCAAAAGAGTGGTATGACGCCGGACGTCCGATGCATGACGTGCCTCCCCCAACGCAGGCAGTAACCCCTTCGCTGCACGCCGTAACAGGGTCGTTCGGCGTGCAGGCTGATGACACGATATCGTCGATTGTACCGTTACAGTCGGTATCCAGCGTATCGCACAGCTCAGTAGCGGCGGGATTTCGGGAAAATACATCGTCTGCACAATCACCTCGCTGAGTCACCTTATGCGTCGTATCGGCTCCGCAAAGACAAGCATGGTCGTCTGCGGTGAACAGCGTACTCATTTCGGGACCGGTGAGCTCTCGCGCGAAAAGAATCACTTCATCGATCACACCGTCGAACGGCTGATAGCCCGTCCCAGCGCGATTCCCTATCGAAAGCCCATGTTGAACCGATAGTGGGCTGGGCAAGGCTTTTACCGCTGTTGGTAGACCATTTCGGTAAAAGGTGATCGTCGTCCCCTTGATGGTAATGCCTACCTGCTGCCACGAATTAAGTGTCACTGAGGGGCCGTTGATGTTTACACCCGCGTACCGAAATTGGAGTTTCCCCGAGTTGTTGATGACGAGCCGCCATGTATTGGCGAGGGAGCCCGCGATGGTCCGGGTGACAACGCCGATACCGGCGGTATGTGGATATATCCAAGATGACAATGTCATCTCTTCGCCGAAGGAGGTCCAAGAATGTGCCGTTGCCGCCGTCTCAGCACCGACCTTCCGATCAGTTCCATCGAATTCCAAACCAAGTCCCCGATAACCAAGGACTCGTCGGCTTCCGCCAATCCGACGAAGAGGCACACTGTTTTTGGACCAATCTCGAAATGAACCATCCGCAGATACTTCGTCCATGGACCACCACACGGTGGGACGCATATATCCGATGGTATCGGCGCCCCAGCCATCAGAATCGCCATCCCGGAAATAACTAGTACACCCAACCGCGGTCGTGGCGGTCGCTCCATCGCAGTTACCATCCGCCACTCCACACTGCTCCCTGCTTGGTACGAACCAGGTGGCCCCATTGGCATGGAGGGAAGCAACTTCTGATGCATTTAGAGGACGGTTGAAAAAATTAACCTCATCGAGTTGCCCTACGAATTCACTCGACTGGCAGACCCGTGTTTGCGTGGTACAGCCCAACGACACCGGATGCGTGATGAGGCTAACAGGGGACATATTATTCAGGGCTGTACTGCCAGCGACTGCTCCGTTGATGTAAACGGTCGCAAGACCCTCATCTACGGATACCGTGAGATGCGTCCACTGGTCCTTCGTCACTTGCCCAAGTCCAGTAGCAGTACTGGTGGGGAGCTGACCGCGTGATATGGCAATCGAGCCATCTACTTTGCGCCAGATACTAAATACATTGCGCTGATAGAGGACGGTTCCCTGAGTATCCGTCGTCGGGCGTATCCACGCGCTGAATGCCCATTCGCTGACCCGCAAAGCGTCCGTATTATGGATGCGAACGAGGCTACTGGTACCACCCAAGAAGTCCAGCGCGCGCCCCGATTGACCATCTTGAGTGTATTGAGCACCTGCGAATATCGCTGCCTCATGGTTCCAGCTCGTCGCGTCGTACACCGTCTTCGCACCGGCGATATCCGTATCGAAATCATAATGTAAAACAGGTTCCGCGCCGCACGCTTTACCCCCACTCCCATTGCAAGTGAATCGCCCCCCTGCACATTGATCGATATCGGGACCATCACATGCCAGACCGGCGCCAGTACCGTTGTCTACAACTCCATCGCAATCGTCATCTAAGAAATTACAGACCTCTATCTGGTCAGTAATTGTTTCCGCGCCACACGAGGTAGTTAGCCCCAGAAAGCCTCCCGAGCATTGGGTTACTCCATTTTGGCACAGGTCACTGTCTGGACCATCGCATGCCGTATTTTTGGGGTCTGGAGTATTGGGGTTGCAGTCATTATCAACTCCGTCGCAGAGCTCACGATGCATCTGCTGGAATGTGACACCCAACCCATATAGGTCCAATATTTGGGATGCTGACAAGGCGCGTGGGTAGTACACGATATCGTCTAAAATACCGCTGAATGCATCGCTTGTTTGAAACCCACCATTATTCGAGTCCTGGTCTTGTCCAAACCAAATATCAGACACCCAAGATGTAGGCTGGGCAGCAATAGCGAAGTCATCGACAAGACTACCATCATGGTAAATTTTCAAGTTCGTACTGGTCAAAACGATGGTGATATGACGCCAAAAGCCAACTGGGAGGGGAGTAGAGGCATAGTCCGTACCTTCCAACGTCACCGTCCCATCTACCTGATAGCGAAACCCGTCGAATTGTCCCAGTGATGTCCGAGACACGACAGTGCCCGACGAACCGGTGGATAGGACCTTGAAAGACCACGTCCATGGCCCTTGCGAGACGGCTTCTGCTTTGGGGATCCGAAGCCAGCTGGTAGCTAACGTGGAGTCAAGCAAGACGCCAAGCCCCACATCGCCAGTAGTCCAGGTCACTGCTGCGCCAACGGCAGCTTCTGCCTGTCTTGGAGCATCCGCAGCATTCACCAACACTGCGCCAGAACCCTCATCTGCCGGCAGCCAGATACGGGCCCCTTCCTGCTCACAGGACGGGACTCCAGCATTACAGACAATCACGCCGTCGGTGCACAGGTCAGCATCGTTCGCAGAGTCGCAAGGATTACCGGCGTCTGCGGGACACACTTGTGCGTTCGCCACACCTGCCGTGAACAAAAAAAGCGCCGCGCCACATGCGACCACAAGAAGGTCATGCTTCACACGCAACATACTTTAGCTAGCCACCCAACGGATCAACTGCCGCACTCCGTAGCCCGCTCCCTTGATGCAGGCACATCACTACGCAACTGCAATGCACATACCACTCCACAGTCTATCGGGTGATTGCGACCATCTCAAAGTCTAGATGGGTGCGATAGTGCATGTTTTTCAACATTCTAGCTCCATTTAACCTTGCTGAAAGGTGCAAGGCATCCTCGCAACGATTGCATGGTAGGTGCGCATGAGCAGAAGGCGGAGATAAAAGACGGCCGTTATGCGCACTTCGCGTCGGTGCAATATCGAGAGTTTCAAGCACGCATAGGGAGGCGTTGCCGGACGAAACGCTCAATTTCATCACGGGCCTCTTCTGGGACACGGACGAACCGAATTCCCAAACCTACGGGACCGCTCGCATCCGCGACAAGCCTCCGCCAAGAGACAACACCTTCGATATCTAACCGAAGAGTACCAGGAAGACTGAAGCGCATCGCAACCGTTCGCCCCTCGGGCAATAGACTGCGGGTCGCTACGAAAAGTCCACCCACGCTTATGTTATCCGCCGAACCGGTATAGAAATTATGAGGCGAGCCAAAATCGACGTCCGCATCTAACGTTATGCGTTGGAATTCCCGTCGATTGTCATGCGGTATGGCCTTTACCTGCGGTAAAGATGGGGGCCAGGGTGGGGGTATCTCCTCCGACTTTGGCGTTGACTTCGGTTTTGTGACCGGTTTTTCGTTGCTAAAGGCACCTTCGACAGCACGCTGCCACGCTCGATCATCATCAACATCCTCAACTTGTGCACCTTGCCGGCCCAGAATCACTAGCTTCCGAAACCCTTCCGCCAAGGCTTGTTCATGCGCTATCAACGCCTCCTCGCGCACACTGTGCCCAGATTCGGCGGCCTCTAAAAATTCACGCCAATGGTCTAAGAAGGCAGTTCGCTCACTCACGAGCGCCTCGCGCGCTTCGATCAAATGAAGCCGAGCCGCATTCATCAGCTCAAGCTGATCGTCAAGGACTTCGGCTTCCGGTTCAGGCATTAGCGACTCGATATCGTCGATTGAAAGCCCAAGACGAAGCGCACGTGACCTGAGGGTCTCTTCGCGTTCTCTGGCGTAGTCGGCAAGTTCACCTAAAACCACCCCTCTTTTGCGCTGCGCTGCCCATCGTGCATCGAGCGCACGCTCGGACGCTGTCAGCGCCGCTTCACTCTGATCAAGGGCCTGTTCGCGTTGTACACGCTCGTCGTCAGAAACGAGGTCTTTACTCACTGAGTTCCTCCATTCGTTTCTTTCGCACTAATAGCTCAGGGCGATACCCGAATTTGAGTAATAAGCTTTCAAGCAACACCTTAGCCTCCCGTACGAAACCGTTCTCCGCGTAAAAGTCCCATTGTTTTAGCTCCACCACTAACTCGTCCGGTAGTTCATCAAACGCACTGTCT
>PKDL01000366.1 GCA_002863065.1 Pseudomonadota bacterium | reverse complement strand
GCGGGGCACTATTCGCCGCGATATGCGGACTAATGGATTTAGGATTCTCAACGAAACGATCGCCGAAGCACGCGGACGCCTATATCCGGTGATCGCATGGGAAAAAGGAACCGAGACGCGACCGAATGACGCCTACTTTCAAGTGGGCCCGGTGCTCTTCGACCGCCACCCGGATGCACTTCAGACGTGGTTACACCACCGACTCAAGCGATTATCAGCAGCGATCCAACGTTGGAAACGGTCGGATGACCTCACTGACGATGATGGATTGCACTTTCAACGCTGGATTACCGCGCTCACTACCGTTCAACAGGATCTCGTAAATCGGCCCGACGCATCAACTCAGGTCAAGCCGAACACGTCGCAGACCTAGAGATGGACCCATTTCCCTGCACGAACCAGGGTTAGGCTACGGAGAATTCTTCGTTGGTGCGCAGATACCCACCTCAAGCACAATGTATGCGAGTGCAAGTTCCTGTGGGAGTAGACCATGTGGGAGTAGACTATCATCATCGCTGTACGCTTCTGTATGATATGTGGAGAAGAGCCCGCGCCCGCAACCGTACTGAAAGCTCACGGTCGACGAACGCGTTCCCACACCGGGAAAAGAGCTTGAGGGAATCGCAGCCTTCACCCATGTCTTCGGGAGCATCATCGTCAGATCCCCGTCCGCGTCTGGCGCTTCAAAGGCTGAGGTATATTCAATGATGGTCCAATTATCCTCGACGTCAAAGTTGGTGATTCCTTGGACCTGTAGCCATTCTTGGAGTCCCTGATCCACCACCGTTGCAGGTGCATCATAACTTGGACTCACTTGGGCGGAATTTGGAGTGCCATCATCATCGTACCAAGTAATGGGCTGGGGAAAGACTGCCTTCATGATGTCGTATGACCAATCCGTGACGTAGAGCTTCCCGCCTGCCTCGACATAATCCCGAACCGTCTGCACAACTGCCGGATTCGCTAGCTGGTCAGCAAACCAATCGCTGTCACACGGGAAAAAGACGACGTTGTATTGCATGAGATTAGACCATTGACTGAAAAAACTCGGCGCGCTGGTTGAGTCAAACAAGTCAAAGCTCTCTGAACCCGCTTGCAGGTAACCCGAGCTGTTGACCGTGCCCAGACCAAGTTTACCCAGCGTGTTTTCGATATTATCGAAGCTGTCATCCACTACAGCAATCGAGGGGATGTGATCGCCAGTAGCTGCATTCGAGACTTTAGGGAGTGTCGTTTGCGATGCCGGCACTAATGTTTGACCGCCGGACGCTATCTCAATGGTCGTCACCCGACGAAATGCACCTTTCTCAACGACGAGATACCAGGTGCCTGGAGCCGTGGGTATCACCTCAAAGGAGCCGTCTGCTGCTGACACGCCGAAAGGCGTACCAAATGACAGCTGTGTGCATTTGTCGCAATAGACAAAGTCAGGGAGCGGCTCCGGCATCTCAAGCGAGAGGTACACCACTGCTCCGGAAACAGGAATGGAGCCTTCCGGGAAATACACCGTCCCCGTCACACTGCACTCTGTGCACACCTCTTTGCACTGACCTTGCACACACAATGGAGTGGCGGGGTCACAGCTTCCGCAGACCCCTCCACAGCCGTCATAACCACACTGTTTACCGTCACAGGCTGGCTGACAGGGAGGTTCGCAAATGCCCTCAACGCAATACGGAACTTCGTCGGGACAGACACCACAAAGCCCGCCACAGCCGTCAGAACCACATTCTTTTCCGTTACACTGGGCAGTACAACACTCATTTTCGGGTGAGCAGACCTGTCCCGTCGCACAACTGCCGCAATCACCACCGCAGCCGTCATCACCACACACTTTCCCCTCGCAACTCGCGATACAAGGGCATTGGCCGTCTTCACTGCACGTCACTCCAGGTTCGCATGAGCCGCATGTCCCGCCGCAACCATTGTCACCACAATCCTTGCCTTGACAGTTCGGAAAACATTCACACTGATTATCGGTACAGATCTCGCCCGCACCACACTCTCCGCAGCTATTCCCGCAACCATCATCACCACATGCTTTGTCCTCACACGTGGGGATACAGATGCATTGCCCCGTATCCAAACACCCGCTGCCATCGGCGCATGTCCCACAGATTCCGCCGCAACCATCGTCACCACATTCTTTTCCATCGCATTGGGGAACACATGTCCCTGAATCGGTACCTGCTGAAGCCGACGAAGTGCCATCGGTCCCATCGAGACTAAACCCCGTCGGAGTATCAGCTACCTCAGAGTCACTAGAGCATGCCCCCAAAAATAGTATAACCAGGACCACTGCGAATTGACGTCCGATGGTCGGCAACCGATATTTCATGCGCTTCATAAGAGCTCCTACACCGCCTTACGCGTGCCAAGCTGTCCATCTCTAAGCGAACTCACACCGAACAAGATGCCTACAAATTCCAGAATGCAATGAACAGGCGGACGAGTGTAGCGGGTCCAACACGCTGCGAACAAGCACCAATAGTCGAACAAGGCGCAGTGCAACACATGCATAGAACACAAATATATGCGCAGGTGCTGACTCCTGTGCAATGTCCTGGCGTTCTGAGGGTTGCTCCTCTGCATCGCGCTGGAGGACCAACTGTACGGAGAGTCAGGGAACAATCTGCTCCAATTTACCGTGGACCACACCGCCTACAGACCAACGAATGACCCACAAACCAGGTCGATCTAACACAACCGCAACATCTGTTTGCCGTTCCCAAACCGAGCCACTATTGCTTCCCGGTGGGATGATTTGCCAACGCACGAAGGGTGTCCCTTCGTCAAAGCCCGTCCACCGTGCGGCTAATTGTAATGTACGGCCAACCCGCCATTCATTCGCTTCCGGCATCGGTACATCAGCCCATACCGGCGGCTCTGGGATGACTGGCATCGTTCCAGGCTTGCCCGCGCCTGGCCAAAAGTCCTGTCCCAGAGGAATGTCGCGCCAGTCGCAATGTACGTGCCCAACATACAATTTGATGTAATAGGCATTTTGATTTTCGCACTGATCAGCGATTGCCTGCAGAGACGTTGCCCCTCCGGTTTGTACATCGCCGGCATCACCATACATGTGACGCGAGTACGTCGCGGCATCATCGAGTCCAGCATTATAGCCGGGGCTACGAAACCCACTATTGATGTACAGCGGGGTGCCTAATGCGGCTCTTATTGCCTGCCATTTGCTAACCATCTCCGGACGCACTACCGCCCATTGCCCTTTCCAGCTTTGTGCGAATTCGGCCAAGGTAAAGTTAGGAGCAATACTTAGGCTGGCGTCGACCGCAGTCAGATCAATGAGCCGGGCCGGAGGCTGATACCAAGATGCCACGGGGGCAGAACTCGCGGCTGGCCAAGCATACGCACTGCTTGTTACCGATGCTGCATTGACCAACGGGAAACATTGTCCACCGCTATTCGCAGGGCCGGGATAACACACCTCGTCCACTGGAGTTGGACTACCGCAAATGTTCCCTTCATCCGTTTGCCCATCGCAATCATCATCAGCGCCATTACATTGCTCTGCTGCTCCGGGGAATACAGAATCGACCCCATCGTCGCAATCCCCTCCCAATGACGCACTATACGTGGCGCTGGGAGTACACTGACATATGGGTGTGCCAGCTCCCCATCCGTCATCATCTTCGTCCGAATAGAACACCTGGCAGTCAAAGGTCCCTGGCTCATCAGTCGCCCCATTGCAATTATCATCCACGCCATTACAAGACTCTGGGGCGCCAGGATAAATAGCGGCATCTAGTGGCTGGCAGTCGAATTCATCCGCCGTGCCATCACTATCGGAATCGAGTATGTCAGGAGTGCCGCAACCCTCATCAGTCAAACCATTGCAATTGTTGTCGACGGTATCGCATGCTTCTGGAGAGGGTATTTGCGCATCGCAGGGCGTGAGAATATCTCCCTGGCAAATACGGTTGCCGTTACAAGACCCCGCATTCGTCGTCACGGTACATACTGTCGACGCCCCATCCGCTCCGGGCGCACACTGACATTGCCCTGTGGCAGAGATACATGCGGTCAAACCGTCGATAGACTGGCATTCATAGCCGAATGGACATGGCAGTGTAGAATCACACGGTGTAGCGCAGAAACGACTCCCGTTTTCATAGGTTACACACTTTGCAGGACCAGCCGATGTGCAGTCGGAGTCCAATATACAGGGTCTACAGAGAGCAGCATGCGCTGGGATGCAACTGACTGCATCCAATTCGGGTTGAGCAATACACATAAAGCCAGAGGGACAGAATGTGTCGCAGGCCTGGGCGCATCCTGCTCCCACACAGGTACTGGAACACACAGCACCGTTATCGGTGGCAACGCAAGTCCCCCCATCACACGTACTATCGTCTGCACATGCAACGCCAATACGGCTCAAGCCAGGCAATGGCTCGTCTGTCGTTTCCCCATCGCTGCTTACAATTCCGTCGAGGGAGTCAATCGCACCATCCCCACCGTCGATAGAGTCGCTTTCGCCATCATGACCGCCGGTACCAGACGCCTGATCTGTACCAAAGAAGCCGTCAATTCCATCGTCACCTGCACTCGCCTGTTGGTCATGCTTCCTCCCATCGAGGTCGTCATCATGTACCGGACTAGGCAACGCACTGCGCCTTTCACTGGTATCCATGCATCCGATTACCCCGGTTACCAACCAGCAGGCTAAGTATACAAAACCGGGCACTCGCAGGACTGACAAGTCGACACCGGCCGATGGGTCTTCAAATCGTCGCATACTCAGACGCTACTTCCTTTATCAACGATGGTTCAAGTCGGGACATTACCAGCTATGCGTACATAATGGCGTCATTGTTTCGTTGGATCGACACTTCTCCCTGACGCGGTACTTCTCGCTACCGCAGCACTTGTATCACGGCAGGGGGTAGCGTAGCTTCCGCCATCAATGAACGGCAATGAGATACTTGGAGCGTCTCTCGCGCTCGGATCCGCGGCGATTTGGGCAGTGAGTGTCATTCTCTTCAAAAAGTCCGAAGCAGCGAGTCCCACCGCCCTAAACCTATTTAAGAATACTTCAGCCAGCATACTTCTGCTGCTCACCCTGGTCTTTACTGGAGTAGAGCTAGATGGCTTGTCCACTCACGACGTCATGTTGCTGTCTATCTCGGGTGTCCTCGGGATATCCCTGGCAGATACGTTGGTGTTTACCGCACTCCGCAAACTGGGCGCATCGATGCTCTCAATTGTTGACTTGCTATACGCTCCAACCATCACGCTGCTGTCGGTGCTTTTCCTCGGTGAGTCGCTATCGCCAATGTTCGCACTGGGCGCACTTCTGATCGTAGGCGGAGTAGCAATCGCAACAATCCAACGCAGTGCTGACGTACCTAAAGAGCTGTGGCCGGGCATCGGGGCTGGAGTAGCAGGAATCATTACGATGGCCATTGGTGTAGTCATCGCCAAACCTGTCTTAGCCCATGCACCGCTGGTCGAAGTTACGACAATACGATTGATAGCCGGAGTAGTGGGTCAATTGGGTTGGATCGCATTAGTGCCGACGCATAGAGAGGCCCTATCTATCTTACGCCCAAGCAAAGTTTGGATAACCCTGCTACCGGCTTCAGTTCTCGGAGCATACCTCGCGATGTTGCTCTGGCTCGGCGGTTTCAAATACGCCGATGCAAGTCTCGCATCGATTCTTAATCAAATGGCCGCGGTATTCGTACTGATACTGGCGCGCATCTTCTTGGGAGAGGAACTCGGCTTGAGGCGTTCGCTGGGTGCCGCCTGTGCTCTTGCGGGAGCCGTGGTCGTCGTCGCCCTGTAGTTGAATACATTCAGTCCGCAGGCATGGGTACGGTACGCCTACTAAACCACCGCCAAGCTTCGGTTACGGAGCGCATCTAGGCGGCGTCGAATTGCCGCCCGTTCTTCGGAAAGGCCCAGTACCTCTTCGGCTGGGTTATTTTGCTTCGATGCGAGACTTAAATGCCCTCCGATTGCGGTAGATGCCCCTCCGATTCTGGATCGGTTGAATAACTCTGACACATCAGAGTCGATGGTATTATTCGATGGCTTCAGATTCTTGAACTTGCTGACGAGCGAGGCACTGAAGTCTGAAAATTCACTTTCAGAGGTAGTCTCCGGGAGATTAGCCGACAGTACATCTGCCTCTTCCAGCTCAGTGAGTAGAGACATACCACTTTCGCCGAGTCCAACCACAAGGATACGGCCAGATACTTTCACCAAACCAATGGAATGTTTGCCCCACAATCGGGTTACTGCGAGCGGCTTGATATCATCGGCGGATGGCAGACCTGCTGGTCGGCTTTTCCTCTTTAGCCAAACCGCAGCACTGGCCATTAGTATGAGAACGAGCCCGATAGCTAACCAACCATTCAGGCCGCTCGCGGTCACGCTGCCTTGGGCTGTCTTCTTTGTCTCTTGCGCTCGCCTCGCCTGAAGCGTTTGTACCTCTGCGGCTGCTTCAGCCGGTGTTACCTCGGTAGCTGATATGCCAGCGGGAATAGGAAGAGACACCTCTGCCGCAATCGGTGCAGTAGGCCGCACTGTCGGAGCAATCGCTTCAAGGGCAGTGGGATCTTCGACCACCCGACCATTCCGCTGCACCACTGGTGTAACCACCACGCTTGGTGCATTGGCAAGTTGAGCAGATAGGGACTCCAGTGCCTCCAGCGGCGGTGTAGTTGCGCTGGCAATGCCACTCACTGTCATCGTTGCGGTGATAATAACAAGAGTTGAAAATTGGAAGAGATGTTGTTTCATCGTTCACTCCATTCCCGGTCTATCGGGTGCAGGCTCACAGGGTTCGTTTAGAGCAGCTTGCCCATCTCAGACGGTGCCATAATTTCAGTAAGGCGAACGCCAAACTTGTCATTCACTACGACCGCCTCGCCGCGTGCAATAAGGTGATCATTCACTCGAATATCCAGTGGCTCACCCGCAACTTTGTCCAGTTCGAGGATGGAGCCCTGCGATAGTGATAGAAGCTCCGCGATCTTGAATCGACGACGCCCCAGTTCGACGCTGACTTGCAATCGAACATCCATCAGAAATCCAAGCGGCCGAACCTCTTTATTTTCTTGGCTTGTATCGCTCATCTAACTCTCCGTTTCTGTGCCGTAGTCGACCTTCTGAACGATCTCAACGGCGATGTTTCCATGGCGCATTGTCGGGACTCCGTGCATTTTCGAAGCGCCTTCGACATAAACTGTAATCGTGCTCTCGGGGTCGCGGTCGAGGCGTACAATGTCCCCCACCTTCAATTCGACCAGCTCTCGCAGACTCATCTCAGTACGTCCCAACTCAGCAGAACACTCCACGGTCACCTCCCGCATCAATCGCGTAAGAGCAGCCCCCCAACCACCACTCTCATCCGCTCCTTCTTCTAGAAGACCCGATGCGAGTACTTTCTCGATCGGACGGAGAGATGCTTGAGGAATGACGAGGTGCACCGTACCCGTGCAGCCAACAATGGTGACCTCAAACGAAGACACCACCACCATCTCGCCCGGCTCGAAGAGCGCAACTTGCCGCGTATCAGTTTCGATTCTCGTGGGACGAATACCGAACTCGGTAACCGACTCCCAGGATTCAGACACGGCCTCGGACAGCGCTTCTGCAAGGTAGTTAAATAAGCGGCGTTCCACCTTAGTAAGACCACGCTTCCGGAGGATCTCGACCCCATCAACTAACTTGGTAGGCTTCCCACCTAACAGGAGGTCAACCATGTGAAAAAGTAGCGTGGGCTCAAAATACAGGATCCCGGTACCGCGTAAGCCAGTCAGCTCCAAGACCTGTAAGCAGCCGGGGCTAGCCAAAGAGGAAATGCAGTCCGCGAACTTGAGCGCTTCAGTCGCCTGCGCGGATGCATCTGTCTGCTGCGATGTTCGATTGGATAACCTCGAGGCCAGAGCTTTCGCGACCCGATCATTTATTAGTTCTAGAGTTGGTAGACGCCCTTGGCTTCCAGCTCGAGCATTCACAAGGTCGAATGACACCACGTCATGGACTGCTCCGTCTTTACCCAACTCTCGGGAGCGTCCATCCGAAGTTGACTGGATCGTTGCCATGAGGGCGTCGATCTCCTCCGGCGAAACTTTGACGTCGTCCATAGTTGCCATTACTGAACCACAAATTCCTTGAAAAGGACTTGCTGAACTACCTCACCCTCACCGAGTGATTCGTTTGCAAGTTCAAGAACCCGCTCCCGGATGATCTCTTTGGTTTCAGAACCACGCACATCATCGATCGAGAGACCCGACAGATAGGTCAAAACACCATCACGTAACAGGTCCATTCGCAGCCGTGCAGTTTCTTCCAGCGACTCATCCGTCAACATGACACTGATGGTCACCTTCAAATATCGGGTGGATTTCGCCTCGTTGAGATTGACGATAAAACTCTCCACGGGAACGATTTTTCCAACCGCAGCCTTTTCCTTCGGCTTCGCTTCGGCATCTGGGGCCGGCATCAATAGGTATGCGCCGCCACCACCGACTGCTAAAGCTACGACTACAGCTACGATAAGAATCGGCAGCCTGCTACCAGACTTCTCTTCTACGCCCTCTGCGCCCTCTACCTCTTCAGCCATGTCCTAATCCTCCGTTAAGAACGTAAGTGTGACCATCGATTCATCGTCCGCATCTGTCAGTCGGCGCGGAGCCGCGCGACCAAATCCCATGAGCGACAATCGATTCTGTTCAATTTCTCTCGTCATCTGACCCACAACCGCGAGAGCGCGGTCCAGAGATAAGGTCCATGCCTCATCTCGATCGTCTTTCAGTGGTGGAACCCAGCTCCGAACCATGACTTGCACCTTCACAGATCGAACTTCCAGAGCAACCTGCTCAAGTAGTCGAATCGAACCCGGCATAAGCTTTGCGGTACGGCCATCGAACAGAACGGAGCTTGCGATACGCACCTCAACTCCCCTCGGATTGGGTACAACTTCAAAAAGTTCGCGATACGCACGCGGCTCGGGCGGTGTTTCGAACTTATCTTGGATATTTTCCAGCAGCTCTCGAACACTCTTCTCGATTACATCCTGCAGGTCATCCACAAGAATCTCTGGCAGCGGCGCAGAAATGGGTACCATCCATTCCCGGCTTGTCGTCCCTTGATCGTGCCGTTCAAGTACGCCGAATGCCCCATTAAACATTCCAAATGCTTCCTGAAATGACTGGTCGTCCATAGAAGACATGGTGAGCAGCAACACGAAAAACGTCAGCATCAGAGTCAAAAGGTCGGAGAATGACGTCATCCATGCCGCCGCATCGACCTTTTTGATGATTGGATCTGGCTTCTTTTTCGCCATTAGTAAACCACCACCTCAACGCGACGGTTTCGACGCAAGACGTCTTCATCGCCGGAGACCTGGAGAGGACGAGTCGCGCCATAGCCAACCGCGGCAAGAAGTGAGTTTTTGATGTTCCCTGCTTCTTCTAGGAAGCGTACGACCGACTGTGCTCTACGAGCTGAGAGCCGCCAATTAGCGGCAGGCGAACCTTGTCCATCGGTGTGTCCCTCGATTTCAATCGGACGGTCGAGAAGACGAAGCATTGCAGCTAACCGGTCTATCAACGGGATAATACGCGGATGGAATAGGTGGGAGCCGGTGCGAAAAAGTACGGCTTCCCCGAACCGAATCCGACGGCGACCCTCATCATCAATAAGAAACTCAACGTCCTTCTCATCGAGTTCCAACTCGCGTGCGAACGCTTCAAATGCAGCGAAAAGACTAGACTCATCAGACAGCGAAATCATCTCTACTTCGGCTGTAAACTGGCCCTGCTTGTCCGTTCCCACACCGCTGGGGAGTACGCCGAAGGAGCCGAGCAGCGAACCTATCGCCTTACGCTTTTTGGACTCGTTCAGGGTCGCGAGCGCGTTCAAGAGAATGAACAAAGCCAAAAGAATCATCACCAATGCAGTGAACTGCACGATGAAACCGTCTACATAATAGACGGTAAGCTCCTCCGGCTTAGGTCGCTTCTCTTGAGGCCCCTTCTCTTCTTCTACTTCAGGGGCGTTCTCTTCGGGCGTCTCGCTCATTTAGTTTCCTTGCACTCCTTTTTGACCATACTCATGGAGGTCTTGCGGTTCATTGCGCTCGTTATTCGAATTGGCTCGTTCGCGATACAGGCGCGAGATAGCTGAAGAGTTGTTGTTCCACCATTCTCGGGTTGGCACCGTTGGCAATTTGCTTTACGCCCATCAACTCGAGCTCTTTCACAAGCTGCTCGTCCTTGGAACGGGCCGTAAGCTTTCCCGCCAACGGATTGAATACAACGTTCGCAAGCAATGCGCCGTAAAATGTAGTCAACAAGGCCACCGCCATTGCCGGGCCAATGGTCGACGGGTCCTCCATGGAACCCAACATTTGCACCAGACCGATGAGGGTCCCGATCAGCCCCATTGCGGGGGATACTGTTCCGCATGTCAGCCAGAATTCCGACCCGGACTCGTGGCGTTTCTTGATATTATCGAGCTCAATCTCAAGTATCGTCTCAATGGAATCAACGTCCTGCCCGTCAACGACCAGTTGTATGCCTTTGCGAAGGAATTCGTCCGGTTCCGCTTCGAGTACTGCTTCCAGAGCCAGCACACCATCACGTCGCGACTGAGATGCGTAGTTCACAATGCGCTGAATCGCTTCATTGGGAGAGTAGATCTGAGCGAAGAAGGCGTTACGTGCCACGGCTCCCGCCGTCTTGATCACTTCCATAGGGTAGTTGACCATCATAACTCCCACGGTTCCGCCGATGACAATCAGCATCGATGGTACATCGACGAATGAGCCCACGGACCCACCGACCACCATCGCACCAACGATGAGGCCAAACGCGACGACAAACCCACCTACTGTACCTGTATCCATTACGTGTAATCCTCACGCTTACTTCCCGCGGCTCATTCTAGCAATGGGCGTGCCAGCTCAAGCCGAGAATTTAAGTCAAGTAATAACATGTACTTATAAGCCGGCCATCCTTTTGCCGCCAAATCTGTGGCGCTAATCGTCACCCAGATGACAGCCAAGCCATCAGCTTCGCCCGAACGCTATTACGTACTTCCCCAGCAGTAGTCTAAAGCGTCAGACCACTGCCGATCCAGACTAAGCCCCGCCTTTTTATACGGATCGTTCCTGTTCTCATCGGTAAGACGACCCTCAAGGTCGAGTAATTTACGTAATAAATTGAAACTAAATGCGGTACTGAGTGGGGTAATGGCGCGAAAAAGCCCTTGTAGGAGGAAGGTTAAACGAGGTCTTTGCGTTTTAATTTTTCTACCAGGGTCGTACGATTCAATCCGAGTAGGCGTGCTGCCTTAGTCTTATTACCGTCGGCACGTCGCAATGCTTCGGCGAGAAGCTGCGTTTCCACCAGGTCTAGCCGCTCATTAAGGTCGATGCCGGATTCAGGAAAATCGACCGCTGACGCAAGGGACGGTGACGTAGAGTCCGTTACCGGCTTCTCTTCGAAGCCGATGCGCTCGGAAAGTCGCTCATGGACGTCAGCGGCGGTAATTTGGCCCTCACCTACGATAACCATCAAGCCCTGAATGAAGTTTTCCAGCTCCCGAATATTTCCTTTCCAAGGCTGTTGCATCAGTAAATTGAGTGCGTCATCAGTAACACCGACGATCTCAGTAAGCAGGCGGTCGTTATACATACGCACGAAGTGCGTGACGAGCAGCGGAATATCGCCGGGTCTCTCGCGAAGCGCGGGAAGGTGAAGCCGCAGCACATTTAAACGAAAGTATAAGTCTTCACGGAACGTTCCCTCCTTGACATCTGACTCGAGGGAACGGTTCGTTGCTGCTACAAGGCGGAAATCAACTTCTTTCGATTGGTGAGAACCGAGTGGCTCAATACGACGCTCTTGAATCACGCGCAGTAGCTTTACTTGCAGCAGCAATGGCAGCTCACCCACCTCATCCAAAAAGACGGTACCCTTATTTCCGACCTCGAACCGACCAGTACGCGGGCGGTCTGCACCGGTGAAAGCCCCCTTGACGTGCCCGAAGAGCTCGCTTTCCAATAGATTTTCTGGGATTGCTCCGCAATTGACGGGGACAAACGGCCCCCTCACGCGTTGCGACCACGCATGCAAAGCTCGCACAACAACTTCCTTTCCCGTGCCGCTCTCACCCGTAACCAGCACATTGCAATCGGTTTGTGCGACTCGTTTTGCGAGGCCAAGAACCTTTTGCAGAGGTGAACCCGGAGCACAGATCGGTTCGGCCGCTAAATTGCCATATGGTGAGCTACTCACGCGATCCCCCACGTTTTACCCGGCGAAGCATTTTTATGCATTGTGAACAGACCATTAAACTAAGTCGGCGCCGGGAGACCTATTCCTTAGCATTTCCTTTCGGCCACCATAATCGGCTGAAACTAGCCGTCTGCCAATGTTTTGACAGGTTTCCGTCATCAACGTGGCAAGCAACTCACGAGGAAAACAAAAAAGCATTGTGGAATGAAGAGCATGAAAAATAG
>PKDL01000032.1 GCA_002863065.1 Pseudomonadota bacterium | reverse complement strand
CTGCGTCGGGTTGTAGATGGACGGACAATTGTCCACATCGTTGGCGAGTTGGTCTCCATCGATATCTGGATCGCACAAGTCGCCAAATGAGTCTTGGTCCTGGTCTTGTTGGAGTGGGTTCGCGTTGATGGGACAATTGTCGTTGAGGTCCGGTATGTCGTCGCCGTCATCGTCGTTATCGCAGGCATCGCCGAATGCATCATTATCGATGTTGCTCTGAAGTGGGTTTGGGTCGTCGACACAGTTGTCATTCTCGTCCAATACACCGTCGCCATCCCCATCTCCATCGCACGGGTTACCCTGGCCGTCCCCGTCGCTGTCTAATTGGCTCGGATTGGGGATTTTAGGACAGTTGTCGGACGGGTCAGGATAGGAATCATTATCGTCGTCGGTATCACACGAGTCGCCGAGTCCATCATCATCCGAATTAATCTGTAATGGATTGAATGCGGTAGGGCAGTTGTCAGCAAGGTCTGGGAGCCCATCGTTGTCATCATCGTCATCGCAGGCATCGCCAAGGGGGTCTCCGTCAAAGTTGGATTGATTGAGGTTGGGGATCTCCGGGCAGTTATCTAGCGCGTTGTAGTGCTGGTCTCCATCTTTATCGGTGTCGCACTCATCTCCCTTGTTGTCTGAATCGATGTCTCCCTGTAACGGATTGGGGAACAGTGGACAGTTGTCGACGGCATCGATGATTGTATCGTCGTCGTCGTCTGAGTCACAGGCATCACCCGTTCCGTCTCCATCGAAATCCGCCTGGTCTGTATTTTCGACGCTGGGACAGTTATCGGCCTCATCGAATACTTGGTCGCCATCTTTATCCACATCACAAGGGTCACCGATGCCATCGAGGTCTGCATCGTATTGGGTCGGATTCGCGATGAGTGGACAGTTGTCCAGAAGGTCTGGGATGTTGTCATTATCGTCATCGCCATCGCAGACGTCACCCACGCCATCTGCGTCGCTGTTGAGTTGATCAGGGTTTGGTATTTTGGGGCAGTTGTCTGATTGATCTAACCAGCTGTCATCGTCGTCATCATCATCAACACAATCTTTGGTCCCGTCCTGGTCCGTATCGGCATATCCTTCGTCGACGATGTCGTCACAGTTGTTGTCTATCCCGTCACATATTTCTGGTTCTGCCCCATTTCCCAGGCATACCACGGAGCCTCCGTCACACAAGGTCTCTCCATCGCAGGTTCCATAGGCATTACTTAACGGGCAGGGGGTTCCCGTGAGTTCCTCATCAGTCAGTCCGTCGCAGTCGTTATCCAGTCCGTCGCATATCTCACCAACCGCTTCTGCGGCATCGCATGCCGTGGGTACGTCGGAGCCAAAGACGCATTTCCGCTCACCTGGACAGCTCCCAAGCGCGTTGACCGTGAGACAGCTTGTGCTTGCGGCCTCTTGTATCGCGTGTTGCGAGCATTGGCAGTTGAGGTCGGATGGTACGCACTGGAATGCAGTGCCGCCGTTTTCGCCTACCAGGTTGACTTCAAGACACTGATATCCGCTTGGGCAGTCGGTCGGACCGAAACAGGAGGTGCCGCAGAAGTTCCCTTCAATCGAACCGAAGCTTACGCATAGGTCTTCGAATGAGCCACCTTGTACTCCCGTGCAGTCCACATGTTCATTGCATGGTTTGCATAAGTTTAGTGAGCGCTGGATACAGATAAACACGGTATCTGCTCCTTGGGAGAGGGCGCTGCAGGTCCAGCCAGCGGGGCAGGCATCGACGCAAATATCGGTGCAGACCAGCCCCTCGGATGAAGGGACACAGAACCCGCTGATACAGTCGGCAGGTGTGTCACAGGGCCAGCCGAATCCCCCTTCTTGCGGACCAGCATCTGGACCGGCGATATCCGACGAGATGTCCGGTGAAATAAACGTATCGAACTGTATGTCAGTGATGAAGTTCGAGCCGGCATCTTGCGGAAGTGTGTCTTGACCAACGATCGACCCGCTATCGGGTAGTTGGGTGCCACCGACACCGGGTTGGGCAGGACCGTCCCCACAAGATACTTGGCTCAGTCCTGTGAGGATGATGATGGTGTAGGTCCACAGTGATCGGCAGATAGATAATCCGCACCGTGCAATCTCCTGTTTACCTGACATACCTACACACTCCCTCGTTCAACCAAACTCTAGCAGAGATGCCCGATGGCACTCAATTTTCAGCGGGTCTGTTGTCGGAGCGGTGCCCTTCGAATACGTAGTGCACGAGGTGTGCTAGCCCACCCAGCTCACCAGGAAGAGCTGAAGTGCACCGATCGCACAGCCAAGCAGACCACCAAAGACGATTAGATACCCTTCCTCGCGTTCGAATAGCCCACGTAGCAGCCCTCCAAATTCAGATTTTTTTAGGTTCTGTAAGGCATGAGTAAGCATGCGATAAATGTCGAGTTGCTCGGTCGCGACTTCGACGATTTGTTTTTTGAATGTACCGAGTCGTCTCGTCGCGGACCCTGCAAGTACTTTTCGCACCGCAGGCCGCGATGCCGCGGGGACAAGCGCATCAGCGACCTGAAATAGTTGTGGGATGTCTTGGCGAAGATTCGCTTCCCACGCCTCAATGGCCAGCGTATCGATGGTCTCCGGTAACAGTGTATCGGCTAGCTTTGCAAATATATCGGAGGGGATGATCAAGTCTGTGGCAGCGATATGCCCCATCTTACCCGCGATTTCATGTTGACGTTTGGGAAACATTCCCTGGTAGGTGACGAGGCCTCCCAGGAATGGTTGCGGTTCTTCGGGTTTGAAGAGCATTTGGATGGCAAGCCAGTTTGTGACCGTCCCCACTAATGCCCCTACCACTGGTAGAGCAATATCTCCTGCTACTTGAAGTACGAGCCATTGAAGTAGACCTAGCCCAAAGCCAAAGATTCCACCGTAATACTCGATGAAGGTCAGCTCCCGCTTTGCCACCGAATAAATGATGCGCTCGAGTCCTTGTGGGCCGAGCAACATGATGTTGTCGGCGATCATATCCGCCATATCGACCGCATCATTTGCACGCTGTTTCATGGTGCTTACGATTTTGGGGGTGTTTTTTCGGGCCTCAGCGATGATGGTATTCGTCATCATTTCAGCCATTTGGGGGGTGATCATCGCCTGCTGTGGCTCGGGCAATGCGGCCCGGAGCTCAGCAATGAGTTCCGGGGCTATGGTTTTCACCATCGCCTCCACACGGTCTGCCGTCTCGGGTTGATCCAATGCGCCGACAAGGTCGCCCGTCGTAATGAAGTCGCGTTGAATCACCGTACCGAGCAGTCGAGCGAAATGACGTTGATGTTTGGGAAGCACACCCTGAAATGGGATGCCGAGTATCCGCACCTTGGCATGTGGACGGAATATCATCTTTACGGCGAGGACATTCGTCACCCAGCCGATCAGTCCGCAGATGAACGGAAAGAGGATAAGGAGTATCAGCCATGACGCCATTGCTTTGGACGGTATGCTGCTCTGTGCGCTGACGCAACTCAGTAGGCTATTGTTTCCGTCAATACTTCTCGTTTGTGAAGCAGCTAGCACAGCACAGAGACCGTCGTAGCGAGTGCATATTCCGTCGTAAGCTTGTCAATGGGAATGGTGGTTATGGTATTTAGTTGGCTGAGGTGACGGCGGGAACAGAACGAAAGGTGTCACCAGCCCCGTGGTTGGGGGCTGGTGCTTCCACTACCGTTGTGTGTATCTGCATAGTAGGGACAAGGGGCAGTATGTGGGCTACAGCGAAATGGATAATAACCATCGCATTTGTGCTCGGATCATGTAGCAGTGGTTCGGGTGACACGGAGGCAATGGAGGGCGGTACTGCGACCGATAGCATCGCTGATGCCTCGACGGATGGTATTGATACGACGGATGGCGCTGATACGACAGATGACGCTGATACGATGGATGGTGATACCGCCGCAGACGGGTTACCTGAGGATTGCGACGTCGAAGCCACAATGGCATCTCTCGAGACCGACTATTTCGCCATGAGCTGCGCATTGGCTGGTAGTTGCCATAAAGGACCGAATCCATCTGGAGTGCTCATTTTGGATGCAGGTACATCACACGCAAACCTGGTGGGTGTGGAGTCCATCATGGCACCGGGGAAGACACTGGTGGTCGCAGGTGATCCGGACAACTCATTTTTGGTACAAAAAGTGGAAGGCACGATGGCGGAAGGGGAGGGGCAGATTATGCCCCTCGGTGCTCCTAATCCCTTAGACCCCAGCTGCCGTATCGCCGCACTCCGAGCTTGGATTGCCGCCGGAGCGCCACAATAACCGGCCTCGGTCGCTCCTGGATAGTGTCGTGAAGTCTGTTTTGGTGAGACCTTATGGGCTATGTGCGATACGACTTTATGGGCTATATATAACCCACTTGCAGTGTGAACTTGCCCTTCGCGGTGAGTCCCACGACACTCCCTGCCAATGACTTCGATTCCGGTACCAGAGGAAGAGCGAACACCGAGAGAGTTACGCGTGTTGATCGCGGTGGGGTTCTTTGTCTCAGGAGCCGCCGGCCTACTCGACCAAGTCGTCTGGTCCAAGTACCTCGCCTTGTTTATTGGAAGTTCGACGACGGCACTGACGGTTGTACTTGCGACCTTCATGGGTGGACTGGCGATTGGTAATCATCTGTTTGGACGGCGGGTGGATGCGGCGAAGGATACTCGCCAAGCGCTCTATTATTATGCAGCACTTGAATTGGGCATTGGGCTTTGGTGTCTCGCCTTTCCCGAAATCCTTTCGGTAGCGACGGCGGCATATATTGCTGCGGCAGCGCCATTGGGCTTTGGTGCTTCGGGTACTGCGGCGCTGAAGATTGCTCTGGCTGGAGCTACGATTTTGCCCCCCACGATATTGATGGGCGGTACACTTCCTGTACTGGCTCGTGTCATCACGTCGCGGGTCGCGGATGTCGCATCCAAAGTCGGCCGGTTGTACTTCATCAATTCGTTTGGCGCTGCCGTAGGCGCCGCAGCTGCGGGATTCTTGATTATACCCGCGGTCGGCTTGGCCCCGAGCATTCGAGCGAGTGGGATTCTGAACCTCATGTTGGCTGCGATCTTTACGCTCGCATTACGTCGGCCAGGCTTGAAGCACTCCACCGTGGCCGGCGTACCTGGTACGACGGCCTCAGATACGTCATTCACTGGGGCACAGCGGCGCACCACGATGGTCGTGATTGGACTCGCTGGCGCGGTATCCATGCTCTATGAAGTGGTATGGACTCGGCTACTTAGTCTCGTCATGGGCGGCTCAACCTATTCGTTCACCATCATGGTAACCACATTTATCACGGGAATTACCCTGGGTTCGCTGTCAGTCAGTCGGTTATTTGGTCGCGACGGCGCTGGTGATGACCCCCTCAAATGGTTCGCCATCGCGGAGACAGGAGTATTCCTTTCGATCCTTCCCATTGTGCCACTGTACGACCATCTCCCATTCTACTTTGCGATGATAGCGTCAGTGCTAGAACGGTCATCGGATGCGTTTCCTTTGTATTTATTCGTCAAGGTCTTCATCACCTTTCTCTTGATGTTGCTCCCAACCTTTTTCATTGGGATGACCTTGCCGCTGGCGAGTCGCGTAGCCGTCGACCGGCTCGAAGTACTCGGTAAAAAAGTGGGGTCGGTATTTTCCGTCAATACCGTGGGTACGGTGCTAGGAGCGACACTGACGGGGGCCTTCCTCCTGCCGATATTAGGTCTTCGCGGTACATTGCTGCTTGGTGTTGGCATGACTGGGATTCTCGCACTTGCTCTCTGGCGGGTAGTGCATGGAATTCGTCCTGGGCGATTTGGCCAGGTCACCGTCGGTCTCATGTTGCTCTTTGTCGGTGTGCTGGCGACCGGGCCCTGGAATGCGCTGGTGCTCAACTTTGGGATGTATCGCCATAAGTCGTTTGGCTATACGAATTACTCGGAACTGTTGGAGACACTGGAGCCTCTCAACATACTGTACGCCGAAGATGGAGCGGATACGTCCGTGGCAGTGATTCAGGACTCTCGAACCGACTCTATCTACATGAAAGTGAACGGGAAGACGGATGCAGGTACCGGTGGTGATGTGTCAACGCAGCTATGGCTAGGCCACTTGGGGATGTTCCTCAATCCAGACGCACAACGGGCCCTGGTCATCGGGCTTGGAAGTGGGATCACTGCCGGAAGCGTGCTT
Source organism: Pseudomonadota bacterium (assembly GCA_002863065.1). Taxonomy (GTDB): domain Bacteria; phylum Myxococcota_A; class UBA9042. Next base: position 6,385 of record PKDL01000032.1, on the reverse strand, counting down.
ACGCATCAAGACGTCGGGTTAGATGTCATTGAAATATCCGAAGCGGTAGTTCAAGGCGCTGAGTTTTTCTCGAATGCGAATGGCGGAGCACTCCACGACGAGCGGATGTCTTTGTACGTGGGGGATGCGAAAGAGTTCTTCAAGCTGCAGCCAGACAACCGGTACGATGTGATTGTTAGTGAGCCTTCGAATCCTTGGATCAGTGGAATTGGCAACCTCTTCAGCGTTCAATACTTCCAGGAAATACATGACCACCTAAATACGAAGGGTGTGCTTGTGCAGTGGGTTCATTTGTACGAACTCAACGACGAACTCTTCCGTATCATTATGAATACCGTCGGAACGGTTTTTCCTCACGTGGAGATATGGCAATGCAATGGCGGCGATATTCTGCTGGCGGCGTCGAAATCACCCATCGAGGTGGATACAGAGCACGTTCAACGCGTGTTGAATCAACCGTCGGTATCTAACGACCTTAATCGCCCTGCGTTGGGGCGTACACTTCGAACGCCCGAAGACTTTCTCCTCGGGCAGGTGCTGTCGTCGTCGCGGTTCAAGTGGTTCTTTCCCGGTGAACCGCCATATAACCTCGATACGCATCCTCGGCTTGAGTACGCAGCGCCAAAAGCCTTTTTTGCCAATCAGCGTGCGGACCTGATTTGGAGCCTGGATGAACGACGCCTACCCGCGTCAGTGTCCCGTCTACATTTGGCTAAATACCTGCGCCGCACCACACTGGATAGTACGAGGTACAACAATGTGATTTCGGTGCTCGGTGCAAGAGGATCCGCGTCGGATGGTCGTCTGTTGAAATCCATCGCCTGGGGTGTTGTTACGGCGCGCGATGACGCCCCCGAGAGGCGGCGGCTAGTCGAACAAATGCTAGACCCGAAATGGGGAGAACGCGCACGCTCGACTGATACCACCACAAGTCTGCAAGCGATAAGCGAACGGCAGAGTGAAGCGGTGAGTGTGTTTTTCAATCCGAGCAGTGCTGGACTCGCACAAAGTCAACCGTCGGTCGCATTGAGCGGGCCGGTACTTCGGGCGCTGGCACGTCGTGTCGACACCGAGGGATTGTCTTCGATTGAGCTACCGGACGGTGTGATTGCTGACCCACTACAGTATGTCCGTGGGACGCTGTCGATTGAGTCGATACGTCAGCTCCACCTGGGACATGCGTTTCTGCTGTCGGATCAAGCCGGTTGTGCCGTGCCGGCCCTAGAGCAGGCGCAGACGGAGTCAACGGACTTTCCGATACCTCAATTACTCGCGCGGGCACGTCAATTAGCGCCCCAACAGCCCTGTCGTCTGCGATTCGAGACTCCATAAAGTAGAGGAATCGCAATTCCTCGCCACTAACTAGGCTTGGATGGGTTTTTACTCGACGCCAGGTGTGCCAGCATCCCAGCTATTATTCGGTAAGAAATTGACACGGCTGACTATTTCGAAGGGAAGTCATGGCAGGGATCCACACGAGTCTGGATGCTTGTCCTGGCACGCACAGGATCCGTGTCGATGCGACGGATTCGGGGTCTGGTACACTGTTGCCTTGCACCGGATAGCGATAAAGGAGTGCTGATGACTGAGTTCCGCGGCAACTACTTTGGTGGACGTTTTGTGCGTCCTTCGTCTGGGCGTCCATTTCAGTCCCATGACCCCGCGCACAATGACGTCGTGGTACTTGAGGCCGTTAGTGATGTCTCGGCGGTGCCGGATGTGGTTACTGCCGCGGAAAAGGCGCGTTCTGGTTGGGCTCGTCAACCGATGGGCGAACGCATCGCAGTCCTGGAGCGCGTGGTCGCTGAATTACCCAAACACGTGGACGGTATTGCCGAGGCCATTTGTTCCGAGATGGGCAAAACGATGGCCGAGTCTCGGGTCGAAGCCAATAGTATTTCAGGAAAGATTCGCGGCACCATCAAACTACTGGAGCATGAGTTGGCGACAGCGGGTCCTGGAGCTCCCGGAGAGCAACGCCATCATGCGTTAGGTATCGTCGCTATTCTCGGTCCGTTCAATTTCCCAGTGCACCTTGTCAATACTCACCTGATCCCCTCGCTTCTTGCAGGAAATGTCGTAGTAGCGAAACCTTCGGAGGTCACTCCCCTGAGCGGACAGCGCTATGCTGAATTGTTTGATGCGGCAGGCGTCCCCTCGGGAGTATTCAATATGGTCTTCGGGGAAGGCGACGTTGGAGCGGCCCTGGTGCAACATCCTGCGGTCAATGGCGTGATCTTCACTGGAGGGTTCGAAACCGCACAACGGATCCGGCGGGACCTATTTGATTATCCGCAAAAGAAGCTCGCGCTAGAGCTCGGTGGCAAGAACCCGGCGGTAGTGCTCGATGATGCGAATCTCGACCACGCGGTCCGTGAAATCTTGCTGGGTGCCCTGCTCACCACCGGGCAACGTTGTACGGCAACGTCCCGAGTGATTGCGACACCAGGCATTGCAGACGCGTTGCAATCACGTATTGCGGACGCGTTTCGAACTATCCAGCCAGGTGACCCGACCGACAGCATGACGTTCATGGGGCCACTGGCCACGGCGAAAAGTAAGGCAGGCTTCCTACGCGGATTGGCTCAAGCCCGTGAGGAAGGAGCAGAAGTGGTGGTTGAGTCTCGCGAGTTGGAGGGAGGCCACTATGTGACTCCCGGCTTGTATGCTGTTCAAGGCCATGAATCGGTGATTTCTACCGAACTTTTCGGTCCACACATCAGCTTTGAGCGTGCTTCCGATGAAGACGACGCATATCGCCGGGTGAATCAGTCCCCATGGGGCCTTTCAGCGAGCTTGTTCTCCCGGAATGACGATGCATTCGAGCGGTTCTACCATTCCATTAGCGCCGGGGTGCTGAACTTCAATCGCAGTACCAACGGCGCATCTGGATTGCTCCCATTCGGCGGCGTAGGTAAGAGCGGAAACTACCATCCTGCGGGTTCGCTCTCACTACGAGTTGCGACCTATCCTGTGGCTGTGATGCGTGGGAACGATGCGGCCAAAACCAAGAATGCAGCCCTCGATGCAGCCTTGACCGGAGGTACTTTATGAACCTGTTTTCTCTGCACCGGTTCGAAGAGATATTGGAGCGATTCCGCCTTGAGGGTGTGCGCTCTGATGACTCGCATCTTCAGCTTCCATTTTCGGCATTGAGTCATATCCACGGCAGCAACCGCCGTCCGCTCTCCTCGGTAACGGCCTCGCAACTGGCACAAAAGCACGGGCTACACTGTAACGAGGATGCGATCTGTTTACCGCTGACGGAAGAGGTGGCGTCAACCGAGGACGCATTAGTCGCGTTTTTGGGTGACCTCTTGGAGAACGATCCCAAGCCCTTTTTTGAAATGCCTCGACGTGGTGCACAGATTCCGCCCACCCATGAGCTTCCACGCTCTGAACGCTGGCTTGAACGATTTTATAGCGATGGTTTCCTACCGAAAGAGAAGAAGCCGATGGTCATCGATCTCGCGCAGTGCCCCGGACCATACCTTCGGTCGTGCGATGACGAGCCATTACAGATTCTGGATTCCGCATCACAAATCGCTTCGCTCCCAGCTGGGGTTCGACCTGGCGCCGTACAAGCATCGGTCGACGATGGACGGATGGATACCCACATGGTCGCCGCACTCCCCGTGACGAAGGAGCATGGTGTAGGCGCGGAGTTGGTGGATTGGGTGTTGCGACACGCCGCGCCCGACCTGAAGTACGTGTCTTTCGTTAACGGCGGTTCCGAAGCGAATGAGAAGGCGCTCTATCTTGCTCGAAGGTACGGGCAGGGCGGGAAACGCATCGCCGCGTTTGTTGGTTCTTTCCATGGACGGACGCTGCTGCCGCTCTTCTCAACGTGGAACCCGGTGAAACGAGAGCCCTATCAGTTGCATGGCTACGAAACAGATTTCGTGCCATTTCCTGTGTGCCATGTCGATGATGATCCGGCACTCCCCGACGGCTGGACTGCATACTGGGAGACGCGCGGCGGAGGCGACTACGCATATGATATCGAGGACGCGCTCCTCAAATCAGAAGTGGACGTACTCAACGCGCTGCGGACCATGTTTGAAGCAGGGGATATGCTGGCTTGCTTGGTGGAGCCCTACCAATGCGAGGGCGGTGATAGACCGGCGACACGACGGTTTTTTCACGGGCTTCGTGCATTGACGACGGCGTATCGGGTGCCCCTGATCTTTGATGAGGTGCAGTGTGGTTTTGGTCTTGCCGGCGATTTCTTCTGGCACCGTCTGTTTTGGCTGACGGACGCTTCCGGAGCTGCAGTGGGACCAGATTTTGTGACGTGCGCGAAGCGTGCTCAGACCGGGCTCGTATTATCTCGATGGCCAGACCCACATGCGACCCCTGCACATAGTGCGAGTGTGTTACGAGGGGCAATCCATGCCGAGGTGGTGGCCGCGCAGACGGACCATGCACCACTCATACACTCGTTGCTAGGTCAGCTCGAACGTGAGTTCCCGGAAACCGTGAGTCATGGCCGGGTATATGCGGATGCCTTCGGATTTGACCTTCCATCGAAAGCCATTGCGAATGGGATCATTGGGCAGCGTTTTTACCGAGGCTGCATGGTGTATATCGCCGGCGAGCGTACGCTTCGATATCGTTTGAACCGTTCGATGACAGAAGCCGATGTACGGGCGTTATTCGGCATGATTCATCGGTCGATTGAAGCGCTTTTTGAGTGGGCGGAGGGCACCGATACCGATGCCCTGAGTGCAGTGACGATACCTGCCTGGGCTCCTGACGAAGCCGAAAATGCGCCAGAGACGGCCATAACGGTTGATGCGCTGCTCTCCCATCCTTCACCCGTGCGTGCCGACCACGTGTTGCTGGCTCTCGGCGAACTCAGCTGGGAAGATAGGCGCAGTGGCGCACGCTTTTTGAGCCTAGCGGATGATGTTCGAGGATTAGACGTTCTCGATGCCGTGGCTGCGGCCGACCCTGATGCCTTTGAATCGGCGGTCCATGTACCACTGGTTCGGTGGCTTGCGGATGCGCTCGGTACACGAATTGAACGCGTGAAAAAAGGCGGTCTGGCTCACTGGTACAACGCCATTGATGCGCTCGAAGCGGCGACCTATGAGCCGGCACGCCGGGACCCTCTCAGCTATCTGAGTGTGGTTGGTGATACCGACGGCGGGATCGTTCTGGTGGCAACCGACCCCAATGGCATGGTGGGTATGTGTTTTGGCGGTCCACTGGAGTTGTGGTGGGGGGTAAATGGACCCGACCAAGACCCTCACCGAGGTCAGGGTAATACGCTGTATTCTGCTGATATTACTGTGGCTGCCGCGGCTCGTGGCCGGGGGCTAGGTAAGCGACTCCGTGTGCGACAATTGCGCGAGGCCTTGCTCGAACGCACGCCAGACGGATCGCCTCGGTATGCCTTCGTCACGGGACGCAATCGAGTCGGAGACGCGGCGGCCATGTGGACGGTCAACCAGCGATATGGCGCCTATGAGGTGACACGCTATGATCGGCAATATGGAGAGGCGGGCGCTCAGGCACGCTACTATCGTATTCCATTACGCCGATGGGACCGGCGAGGCTTTGCCGTCACGCATCATTATGACCGGGTCGATGCGGGTTACGGCCTCCAGATGCCTGTGGGTCGCGAGCATCCAGAACTAGTACGCGCGCGTCATTTCGGAGTATTCGACGAACCTGCGTGCACCAAGCTTACGGTCAGCAACTTTATTACCCGTGGATATGCTCGATATGCGGAGTTTCTCGCGACGATTGCACCGGCGGGCACCGGGCATATGTACTTTACGAGCTGTCTCGATGAGATGGTCGACAAATCCATACGTGTTCTGAAGCACCAGCGGACAGACGGTCAGATTGCGGTGGGATTTGAGGGCGGCTATTTCGGTCATACCACCGCCGCATCACGCTCCATCTCGGACAATCCTGAAGGCTTTTTTCCTTGGCCTACCATTCCACATCCATCCGAGGACCCGTCTCGTACCATTGCGGCGCTGGATAAGCTGGTAGAGCGCCACGGCGCGTCACATATTCTCGGGGTGTATGTAGAAACAATCCAATCGAAGACAGGATTAGAACTGACTGCGGACGCATGGGATGCACTTGCGGCATTCCGCGACCGCACTGGTATTCCACTCGTGGTGAGCGAGACCACAACCGGTATGTATCGGTCCGGACGTGGCCGCTGGTGGCTGGATGGTGCGACTCATGCTGCAGACGTAGTGCTGTTTTGGTGTGGTGGTCAGATTGGTCACATCTTTTGCAGCGCGGAGACGTTTGTGAAAAAGCCCCTGGCGTTCATTAGCACCTGGGATGGTGATGAGTTGTCCGGAACCCGTAATCGATGGGCGTTCGAGGTGGCGTCGCGTGCGCCGGTCGCCGAGCGAAT